>NZ_CP099571.1:0-325163 GCF_040409795.1 Polynucleobacter sp. MWH-UH19D
AACTTTACGAAATCGCTACAATGGATCCTCCAAAAATATGAGCAACCTACAAAATCCCCCCACATTAAATTCAGCCAGTCCTTTTGGTTTTTGGGACGGCGCTGTTGGCACCCTTTCGCGCGAACTGTCTCCACAGCAATTTAAAACCTGGATACAACCCCTAGTTTTATTGTCTTTTGAAGAGAGTGATCGCTTACTAACAATAGGAGCGCCGAATCGCTTCAAGCTTGATTGGATCAAAAAAACTTTTGCGGAGCGCTTTCAGGAAATGGCGGTTGAGTATTTTGGGGCGCCCATTAATATTCATTTTGCGTTGGCTCTTGAGGGCTCATCACCCATAAAACCAGTCGCTACTGAGACTGCTGAACCCCAACCAAACCCAGAAATAGAAAGTGGCAGCCCTCAAAATGTCTCGGTTGAAGAGCAGGCTTTTGAGATAGAAGACCATTCAAAATTGAACCCAAACCTTACTTTTGATACTTTTGTGACGGGTAAGGCAAACCAACTGGCAAGGGCGGCTTCTATCCAGGTTGCCCACAATCCCGGAACCTCATATAACCCGATGTTTTTGTATGGTGGCGTTGGTCTTGGCAAAACCCACCTTATTCACGCTATTGGTAATCACCTTCTTAAAGAGAAACCTAACGCTCGAATTCGTTATATTCATGCCGAACAGTATGTGTCTGATGTGGTGCGCGCCTATCAGCAAAAGGCTTTTGATCGCTTTAAACGCTACTACCACTCTCTTGATTTGTTGTTAATTGACGATATCCAGTTTTTTAGTGGCAAATCGCGAACCCAAGAAGAGTTTTTTTATGCCTTTGAGGCGCTATTAAGCAATAAATCTCAAGTCATCATTACTAGCGATACCTACCCTAAGGAAATGGCAGGCATTGATGATCGGCTTATATCGCGCTTTGACTCAGGCTTAACGGTCGCAATTGAGCCCCCAGAATTGGAGATGAGGGTCGCCATTCTAATGAAAAAGGCAGCCAATGAAGGCATCCCCATGAGTGAGGATGTGGCTTTTTTTGTGGCCAAACACCTCCGATCAAATATACGAGAGCTTGAGGGGGCCCTTCGAAAGATTTTGGCATTTGTTCGCTTCCATGGTCGCGAAGTCACTATTGAGGTTGCTAGAACAGCACTAAAGGATTTGTTGTCTATACAAAACCGACAAATTTCGGTTGAGAATATTCAAAAGGCTGTGGCCGATTTCTACAGTATTAAAGTGGCTGATATGTATTCAAAGAAGCGCCCAGCAAATATTGCGCGACCAAGGCAAATCGCTATGTTTATGGCCAAAGAGTTGACCCAAAAGAGCCTTCCAGAAATTGGGGAATTGTTTGGTGGTCGTGACCACACAACCGTTTTGCATGCGGTACGCAAAATCGCGGATGAGCGGGCGCATGATAGCCAACTAAACCATGAAATTCACGTTATTGAGCAAACCTTAAAAGCTTGATTTTGATTGTGGATAAGTGTGTGCACAACTTAAGGGATAAGTTTGGGGATTGTTTGTGGATAAATTGTGGAAAGATCTAGCTTCATGCAAAAATAGGGTGTTAAAGAAGAGTTATCCCCGTTTTATGCAAGATTTATACAGAAGTTTTCCACAGGTTTTTAATTGTTTAGTGTGTTGTTTTGTTTGAGTTTTTTGACTTATCCACCGAAAGAATAACCCTTACTACTATTACTACTTAGATATATACAAGGATTTAAAAACAATGCAACTCGTCAATACTTCACGCGATAGTTTGTTAAAACCACTACAGGTGGTTAGTGGAATTGTTGAGCGTAGACACACTTTGCCAATTTTGGCAAACCTCTTATTTAAAAAGAATGGTGAGAGGGTGTCGTTTATTTCAACCGACATTGAAATCCAAATTACAACAAATACTAATTTTGGTGTCGGTTCTGAAGATGTAACTACTACAGTTGCAGCAAGAAAATTATTAGATATTTTGCGCGCACTACCAGAGGGTCCCGTATCACTTAACCTTAAAGATAACCGCATGGTTGTACAAAGCGGTAAAAGCCGCTTCTCTTTGCAAACACTATCTGCAACAGAATTCCCAATTATGCAGAGCGTTGGCGAGGTTACTGCCGCGTGGAAGATGTCTCAGAAAAGTTTTCGTCAGTTAATTAGCCAAGTACATTTTTCAATGGCCCAACAAGATATTCGTTATTACTTAAATGGAATGTTGTTGGTTGTTGAGGGTAAAGAGGTGGTTGCTGTGGCAACGGATGGCCATCGTTTGGCGTTTTCTCAAGTTCAACTTTCAGAAGCTCCATCAGGTTCGGGTCAACGCCAAGAGATTATTATTCCTCGCAAAACAATCCTTGAGTGCCAGCATCTACTTGAGGATACAGACGAGCCACTAGAAATTAGTTTGACGGCCAATCAAGTGAAATTTACGTTTGGTGATATCGAACTTATTTCTAAATTGGTTGAAGGTAAATTCCCGGACTTCCAAAGGGTGATACCGAAAGGACATAAAAACACTCTAGTAGTTGGGCGAGATGTATTGCAAGCCGCCCTACAACGCGCTGCAATTTTAACGACCGATAAATTCAAAGGCGTTCGCTTTTCTTTGTCCCCAAATCAAATCACCATCCAATCCACCAATGCTGAGCAAGAAGAAGCTCAAGAAGAAATTGAAACTGAATACAGTGGCGAAACGGTTGAAATTGGTTTTAATGTGAGCTATCTGTTGGATGTGTTGGCAAACTTGAAAAATGAAAAAATTCAAATTAGCCTGGGTGATGCAAACAGTAGTGCAGTAGTTACACTACCAGGATCAGAAGATTTTAAGTATGTAGTAATGCCAATGCGCATTTAATGTAGAAAAAAATGACTGAAGAAAACAAAGCGGTAGAGCAGTATGGTGCAGCATCGATTCAAATCTTAGAAGGTCTTGAGGCTGTTCGTAAGCGTCCTGGTATGTACATTGGAGACACCTCCGATGGAACAGGTTTACACCATCTTGTTTTTGAGGTTTTAGATAACTCTATTGATGAAGCTTTGGCGGGTTATTGTTCAGAAATTACGGTTGTTATTCAAACCGACAACTCCATTTCAATCGTTGATAACGGTCGCGGAGTCCCAACAGGTATTAAATACGACGACAAACACGAACCAAAAAGAAGTGCCGCTGAAATTGTGATGACTGAGCTTCATGCTGGAGGTAAGTTTGATCAAAATAGCTATAAAGTTTCTGGTGGTTTACATGGTGTTGGTGTTAGTTGTGTAAACGCACTTTCTAAGTGGTTAAAGCTAACCATCCGACGAGATGGCAAAACCCATTACATGGAGTTTGCTCGGGGGGTTATTCAAAATCGCAACATTCAAGAAGAGAATGGTGTTGCCATTTCACCAATTACAGTTATTGGTGATACCGAGCTATCGGGCACCGAGGTGCACTTTTTAGCTGATGAAGAAATTTTTGGAAACATTGAATTTCATTACGAAATTCTAGTGAAGCGCATTCGTGAGCTTTCATTCCTAAATAATGGCGTTCATATTAGGTTGATTGATCAACGCAGCGGACAAGAAGAAGACTTTGCTTTTTCAGGTGGTGTGCGTGGGTTTGTTGAATATATTAATCAAACCAAAAACGTTTTACACCCCAACATTTTTTATGCAGAAGGTGTTCGACCCTCTGACTTGGGTGGTCAAATTACTGCCGAAGTGTCGATGCAGTGGAATGATAGTTTTAGTGAGCAGGTTTTATGTTTTACCAACAACATTCCTCAGCGAGATGGTGGCACCCATTTGACTGGTTTACGCGCCGCCATGACGCGCGTTATTAATAAATATATTGATGAAAATGAAATTGCCAAAAAGGCAAAAGTAGAAATTTCTGGTGATGATATGCGCGAAGGCCTTGCGTGCGTATTGTCTGTAAAAGTACCAGAACCAAAATTTTCAAGCCAAACAAAAGACAAGTTGGTCTCAAGCGAAGTTCGTGGACCGGTTGAAGAAATTGTTGCTGAGGCATTGAGTGCTTATTTGCAAGAGCGACCTGCAGACGCAAAAATTCTTTGTGGAAAAATTGTGGATGCTGCGCGTGCTCGAGAGGCTGCGCGTAAAGCACGCGACATGACCCGACGCAAAGGAGCCTTAGATGGGCTTGGATTGCCAGGTAAGCTTGCAGATTGCCAAGAAAAAGATCCTGCAAAATCTGAATTATTTATTGTCGAGGGTGATTCAGCGGGGGGTTCTGCCAAACAAGGCCGTGATCGTCGCTTCCAAGCAATTCTTCCTTTAAAAGGAAAAATTCTCAACGTTGAAAAAGCGCGCTTTGACAAAATGCTCACAAGCCAAGAGGTGGTGACACTCATTACTGTTCTAGGTACTGGTATTGGTGTTGAGGAATATAAGGCAGATAAATTGCGCTATCACCGCATCATTATTATGACCGACGCGGACGTTGATGGAAGCCACATTCGCACGCTGCTTTTAACCTTCTTCTACAGACAAATGCCTGAGTTGATTGAGCGCGGCCATATTTATATTGCCCAACCACCGCTTTATAAAGTGAAGTTTGGCAAAAGCGAGCAGTACATTAAAGACGATACCGAACTCAACCAACTTCTGTTAAAAATCGCAATGGAAACAGCCTCTTTGCAAACCCCGGGTGGCGAAGTCATTGAGGGTGAGGCGTTAAATGAATTAGCAAAACACTATCAAGTAATCCAGTCTATTGTTGATCGACTGTCACGCACAATTGACGAAGACGCGCTGCGCGCAATTGCTTCTGGAACCCAATTAAACTTGGATACCGAAAAAGCTGCGAATGATTCTGCGGAGCGCTTAAGGCTTGCTCTTGCTGATCCTTCAAACCCGCTGGCATTGCCCCCAGAAATTATTGTGCAAAAAGAAGATCGTACAGAGCGGTTCCGTTTGTTGTTGTCCCGACGTATTCATGGCAACCTAAAACTTTCTACCATTAACTCCGACTTTGTTCATGGTGATGACTATCAAAGCCTTGCTAACGCAGCTGCCGTTTTATCTGGAAAGGTATTGCCTGGGACAAAAGTTCGTCGCGGAGATCCTGATAAAAATTTGAAAGAGCAAACCATTCATGATTTCAGGGGCGCCTTCTCTTGGTTGTTGTCCGAGGCTGAGCGGGTATTAAGTCGTCAGCGGTACAAGGGTCTTGGCGAAATGAATCCATCGCAATTATGGGAAACAACCATGGATGCAGATTCAAGAACCTTGCTCCAAGTAAAAATCGAGGATGCCATCGCTGCCGATCAAGTTTTTACAACCCTTATGGGTGATGAGGTAGAGCCACGACGCGCATTTATTGAAAAAAATGCATTAATTGCCCGCAATCTCGACGTATAAACATGACATCCAAAAAACTCAAACCACCTAAAGTGGATCGGTCATCTATTGTTGTTAAATCCTCACCAATTCATGGCAAGGGCGTTTTTGTTGTGAAGCCAATTAAAAAAGGCCAAGCCATTATCGAATACAAAGGCGAGCGTATTAGCTGGAAGCTTGCTCAAAAACGACACCCCCATGACCCTAAAGACCCGAACCATACCTTCTATTTTTCATTAGAAGATGGCCGAGTCATTGATGCTAAATATGGTGGCAATGCTGCTCGCTGGATTAACCACTCGTGCAAACCAAGCTGTGAAACTCGAGAGGATAAATTTAACGGTGAGCCTCGAGTTTTTATTTATGCCAAGCGCGACCTGAAGGCTGGCGAAGAACTTTTTTATGACTACTCCTTGGATATTGAGGGGCGCATTACCAAACAAATGAAAAAAGATTACGAATGTCGTTGTGGTGCTAAAAAATGTCGTGGCACCATGTTGGCCCTAAACAGTAAGTAATTAAATAACTTTTATGCTGTACATCACCATCCAAGAGATTGAGGCCGCAATTAATTATTGGCGCAATCAATCTCCAGCCAAGGGTGATGAGCTGAGCCTGTGCGCAGAAGCATCGGCATTAGCAAGGGCTTACGCGCTAATGATTATTCAGGGAGCGCAGCGTGTTCCAGCGGATGTTCTAGATGAATCCGCAAAACTGGCAATGCAAAAGTTTGCTAAAGCAAACCAAAATCTTTGACATTCAAAACCCTTTCAATTTAGGGTAATTGCTATATATAGCGGCCCCGTTCTAGGTTATTCTCAAAGTCTTGCCCCGGTTGGGGGTAGAGGGTATGAACTTGCAAGAAACAATTTTAAAAACTATTGGTCTAGGAAAATCCTTTAAAGGATTTTCGGCGGTCAGCGATGTTAATTTAAATGTGACCAGGGGAACCATTCACGCCCTCATTGGTCCAAACGGCGCTGGAAAAACAACCTGCTTTAATTTACTAACAAAATTCTTAGAGCCGACTAGCGGCCAAATTTTATTTAATGGTTTTGATATCACCAAAGAGGCTCCATCAGAGATTGCTCGTCGTGGCGTGATTCGATCATTTCAAATTTCCGCGGTTTTCCCCCACCTAACAGTCTTGGAAAACGTTCGTGTTGCACTGCAGCGAGGGCTGGGCACAGAGTTTCACTTTTGGAAACCAGGAAGCTCTTTGAATGTTCTCAACGAGAGGGCTTTAGAGCTTTTGCGCGAAGTTGGTTTAGAGCAATTTGCCGACGAAGAAACAATGAATTTGGCTTATGGGCGCAAGAGGGCGCTGGAAATAGCGACCACCTTAGCCATGGAGCCTGAACTTATGTTGCTCGATGAGCCGACACAAGGCATGGGGCACGAGGATGTTGAGCGGGTGACCGAGCTAATTGATCGTGTATCAAGGGGTAGAACCATTCTGATGGTTGAGCACAATATGAAGGTGGTTTCTTCAATTGCCGATCGAATTACCGTGCTACAGCGTGGCTCGGTACTGGCGGAGGGCTCTTACCATGAGGTGTCTAATAACCCTTTGGTGGTCGAGGCGTATATGGGTAGTCATGGGGGAGATGCCCTATGACGATGGCGCTCGAAGTTAAAAATTTAGAGTCTTGGTACGGCGAGTCGCACATTCTTCATGGTGTAAATTTTGCTGTCCGCGATGGTGAGGTTGTTACTTTGTTGGGCAGGAATGGTGCGGGCCGCAGCACTATTCTGAAATCTATTCTTGGATTAACAAGCAAAAGAACTGGCTCGGTGCAGATTTACGGCGCAGAAACCGTCGCAATGCCAACCTACAAAATTGCACGACTTGGTGTTGGTTTTTGTCCCGAAGAGAGAGGCATTTTCGCAAGCCTAAGCACAGAGGAAAATTTACTCTTATTGCCAGAGGTGGCCACAGGCGGGATGGGTTTGGAAGAAATCTATGAAATGTTTCCGAACCTTTATGAGCGTCGCAATAGTCCAGGCACTCGACTTTCTGGGGGTGAACAACAGATGTTGGCGATGGCTCGTATTTTAAGAACGGGAGCCAAGCTACTTTTGCTAGACGAGATCACTGAAGGCTTGGCGCCAGTGATTGTGCAAAAACTGGGAGAAGTGGTTACTAGTTTGCGCAACAAAGGTTTCACTATTGTGTTGGTTGAGCAGAACTTTCGTTTTGCTGCGCCCTTGGCAGACCGACATTATGTTGTTGAGCATGGAAATGTTGTGGAGGTTGTTCAGCAAAATGAGCTTGCAGAAAAAGCGAGCCTATTAAACGAGTATCTTGGTGTTTAGTTGTTTTTATAGGAGATGGGTATGAAGTTAAAGCAAATTACCGCAAGTCTGGTTGCAGCGACCCTGTTCGCTTCAAACCCAGTTTTTGCACAAAGTGGTTCTAAAGTTAGTGGTGATGTAATTAAGATTGGAGTGTTAACCGATCTTTCCTCAACCTATTCTGATTTGGCGGGCCCTGGCGCGGTGATTGCCGCCAAGATGGCGATCGCTGATTTTTCAAAAGACGGCACCGTTATTGGGAAAAAAATTGAACTAGTTAGTGCAGACCACCAAAACAAAGCTGATATCGCTGCTAATAAAGCGCGCGAATGGTATGACAAGGATGGTGTAGATGTGATTGTGGAATTGGTTTCCACTAACGTTGCTTTGGCGGTTATGGAGGTAGCCGAGCAAAAGAACAAAATTACTTTGGTATCGGGCGCTGCATCATTGCCGATTACAAACGAAAAGTGTACCGCCAACAACGTTCATTGGACTTATGACACCTATGCACTCTCTAATGGAACTGGTAAGGCGGTTGTAAAACAGGGCAAAAAGAATTGGTACTTTATTACTGCTGACTACGCTTTCGGCGCTGCATTAGAAAAAGATGCTACCAGCGTTGTGACATCTAATGGTGGAAAAGTGTTGGGAACCAGTAAGCATCCTTTCCCGAACAGTGATTTCTCTTCTTACCTTTTAAAGGCACAGGCGAGTGGCGCCGATGTTGTTGCTCTAGCAAACGCGGGCCAAGACACCATCAATACCGTGAAGCAAGCTTCTGAGTTTGGCATTAATAAAAAACAAACTGTTGTGCCTTTGTTAATGTTTATTACAGACGTTCACTCTTTAGGTTTAAATGCTGCTCAAGGAATGTACCTCACCGAGGGCTTCTATTGGGATAAGGACGATAAAACTCGTGCATTCTCTAAGCGCTTTATTTTGCAACACAAGCGTATGCCAAGCATGGTTCAAGCTGGTGTTTACTCCTCTGTACTTGCATATTTAAATGCAGTTCAAAAAGCTGGCACAGATGATACTCAAGCGGTTATGAAGGCTCTCAAGTCAACCAACATTGATGACGGCCTCTTTAAAGGCAAGATTCGTGCTGATGGTAAGTTCGAGCATGACATGTATCTCTTAGAAGTGAAGAAGCCATCTGAGTCTAAGAGCCCATGGGATTACTACCATGTTCGCGCAGTGATTCCTGCTGCCGAAGCAACCCAACCACTTTCATTATCACGATGCAAATTGGTTACTAATAAGTAATAACAAAAATAAGCATGTTTGAACTTCTTGGAATTACCCCACAAGGGCTGGTTGCCCAGCTCTTAGTGGGTTTGATTAATGGCTCTTTTTATGCCATTTTGAGTTTGGGGTTGGCCATTATTTTTGGCCTCCTCAACATTATTAATTTTGCTCATGGTGCTCAATACACCATGGGTGCATTTATTGCTTGGATTGGCTTAACTCAAATTAGCCAATGGCTTGGCTTTCCCGAGCTATCCATCAACTATTGGTTTGCATTGATTATTGTTCCGCTTGTGTTGGCGGGCTTTGGTTTGATTCTTGAGCGAACAATGTTGCGTCGCCTTTATCACCTTGACCATTTGTATGGTCTTTTACTTACCTTTGGACTGGCTTTAATTATTGAAGGTATGTTCCGCCATTGGTATGGCATCTCTGGTGAAAGCTATCCTGCACCTGAGTTGCTACAAGGCGCCATCCCCCTAGAGTCAATCGGAATTATTTTGCCCAAGTATCGCTTGTGGGTTGTTGTGATTTCTTTAGCGGTTTGTTTCTCTACTTGGTATGTGATTGAGAGAACAAAGTTGGGCGCGTATTTGCGCGCGGGTACTGAAAACCCAAAATTACTTCAGGCGTTTGGCATTAATGTGCCGCTGATGATTTCATTGGCTTACGCCTATGGCGTTGGCTTAGCAGGATTTGCTGGCGTATTAGCCGCCCCTATTTTTCAAGTAAATCCATTGATGGGGTCAAATCTCATCATTGTTGTTTTTGCTGTGGTGGTGATTGGTGGTATGGGCTCCATCATGGGCGCCATTTTGACGGGCCTGGCTTTAGGTTTAATCGAGGGTCTTACTAAGGTTTTTTATCCTGAGGCTTCTGGAGTTGTCATTTTTGTGATCATGGCAATCGTTCTCTTGATTCGTCCTGCTGGACTTTTTGGGCGGGAAAAATAATCATGAACTCTAAAACAAAATTGCTTTATGGCGCCCTTGTTTTAATTGCACTACTTTTGCCTTTGCAAGATTTTATTTATCTTGTGTTTGCAATGAAGGTTTTGTGTTTTGCTCTTTTTGCTTGCGCATTTAATTTGTTGCTTGGCTTTACTGGCCTTTTGTCTTTTGGTCATGCGGCATTTTTTGGAACAGCGGCTTATATTACCGCCTACTTTTGCAAAGAGCTGGGCTATTCACCAGAGCTTGGCATCCTCCTGGGTGTAGTTGGTTCTGGTGTTTTAGGTTTCTTAATTGGATCTCTCGCGATTCGTCGCCAAGGCATTTATTTTGCGATGGTGACTTTGGCGCTTTCGCAGATGGTTTACTTCTTAGCCGTGCAAGTTCCCTATACGGGTGGTGAGGATGGCATTCAAGGCGTTCCTCGTGGAACATTGTTTGGCTTGATCGATCTTAAAGACGATGTCGCGATGTATTACTTTGTGTTGGCGATTTTCTTGTTTGGCTTTGCGCTCATTATGCGTACAGTTCATTCGCCATTTGGGCAAGTGTTAAAAGCCATTCGTGAAAATGAACCACGTGCTATTTCTCTCGGCTATGACGTTGACCGCTTTAAGCTAATGTCTTTCGTCATTTCTGCCACGCTGGCAGGCTTGGCTGGGTCGATGAAGTCTTTGGTGTTTCAGTTGGCAACTTTGACGGATGTTCATTGGCACATGTCTGGCGAGGTGGTGTTGATGACCTTGCTCGGTGGCATGGGAACTATTCTAGGACCAGTAGTAGGTGCGGGCATCGTAGTTGGCCTGCAAAACTATCTTGCCAACATTGGGTCTTGGAGCACGATTGCAACAGGCTTTATTTTTGTTATTTGTGTGCTGGCATTCCGTCGCGGCGTGGTCGGTGAAATCGTTGCACATCTTAAAAATAAAAACTAAGACAAAACAAAGTAGGCCCTGTTTTTACTTCTCCCAGTATTCTTTTATTATTAGCTTTTAGTGCGGCGCCGATTTTGGCGCCGCACTCAATTTAATTTTTAATAAAAAGAGACTCCCATCGAATTTTCAATTTACACCTGGCCATTGCTTTTGGCGTTGGCTTTTTTTGCTGGCTTGGTAGATGCTGTTGCTGGAGGTGGTGGCTTGATTCAGGTGCCCGCACTTTTTACAACATATCCAGATGCTCCTCCAGCCACCCTACTCTCGACCAATAAAGTTTCCGCAATAGGTGGAACCTTAAATGCAGCGCGAAGATATTTACGTCATGTATCCCTTCCGTGGGCTGTGGTTGGTCCCGCAGTTGTTGCTGGTTTTGTTGGCTCTTTGCTAGGAGCAAACGCTGTAAGCAATTTCCCAGCAGAGCCTTTACGAAAGGCATTGCCCTTTGTTCTATTGCTTCTGTTGTTGTATACCTGGTTTCAGCCATCTCTTGGCGAAACACATGCACCAAAGGTCACGAGTCGCTTTCAACAATTAAAGGCGGTAATGCTGGGTTTATCGATTGGCTTTTATGATGGTTTTTTTGGACCTGGTACTGGCAGCTTTTTATTGTTTGGGTTTGTCCGCTTTTTTGACTTTGATTTTTTGCATGCATCTGCCGCTACAAAGCTTGTTAATGTAGCAACCAACTTGGCGGCTATTTTGCTTTTAGCAAGTTACGGACAAATTTATTGGCCACTTGGTTTTGCCATGATGGCAGCCAATATTGCAGGCAGTCAGTTTGGCAGTCGTCTAGCAATTAAACATGGCAGCGCTTTTGTGAGAAAAGCTTTCTTGCTCATTGTGAGTGTTTTAATTTTGAAGTCTGGGTGGAATGCTTATTTTCTCAATTAAATCAATGACTTATAGATAATTATCTTTTATTGATTAGATTTTATTAATCATTTGTTTCACGTGAAACAAACAAAATGCTATGATCATCGCCCTATCCAGGGTAAATCATGCGTTATTCCAAAAATTTCGATGTCATTGTTGTAGGGGGCGGTCATGCAGGGACCGAGGCCGCACTTGCTTCCGCAAGGATGGGTTGTAACACCCTTTTAATAACCCATAGCATTGAAAATCTGGGGGCAATGAGCTGCAATCCATCTATAGGTGGTATCGGGAAGGGCCATCTGGTTAAAGAAATAGATGCCATGGGTGGTGCAATGGCCGCGGCTACTGATGAGGCTGGAATACAGTTTCGAATATTAAATTCCAGCAAAGGTCCCGCTGTTCGGGCAACCCGAGCCCAAGGTGATCGCATTTTATATAAAGCCGCTATTCGCCGCCGTCTTGAGAATCAACCAAACTTAAGCCTATTCCAAGCTGCAGTTGATGATCTTCTGGTAAATGGTGATGAAGTAGCGGGCGTTGTAACCCAAATGGGATTGGAGTTTGCGGCAAAAAAAGTTGTGCTCACGGCCGGTACTTTTTTGGATGGAAAAATTCACGTTGGTTTAAATAATTATGCTGGCGGCAGAGCTGGTGACCCGGCAGCCGTAACACTATCAGCGCGCCTCAAAGAACTAACGCTTCCCCAAGGGAGACTAAAGACTGGCACTCCACCCCGTATTGATGGTCGCACTATTGATTTTTCTGTCATGTTAGAGCAGCCTGGGGACCTGGATCCAGTCCCTGTATTTTCTTACTTGGGGCGTGCCGACCAGCACCCCAAGCAAGTCCCGTGTTGGATCTCTCATACTAACGAGAAGACGCATGACATTATTCGGGGCGGCTTAGATCGTTCGCCGATGTATACCGGCGTAATTGAGGGTGTTGGTCCTCGATATTGCCCCTCTATAGAAGATAAGATTCACCGCTTTGCCTCAAGAAATAGCCATCAGATTTTTTTAGAGCCAGAGGGATTGACTACAAATGAGTTTTATCCCAATGGTATTTCAACCAGCCTCCCCTTTGATGTTCAATGGGATTTAGTTCGCAGCATTCGTGGTCTGGAGTCGGCAGTGATTGTGCGACCTGGCTATGCGATTGAGTATGACTTCTACGATCCACGCCAGTTAAGACCCAGTCTTGAGACCAAAGCAATAGGCGGCTTGTATTTTGCAGGGCAAATCAATGGCACAACTGGCTATGAGGAGGCTGCTGCGCAGGGCCTATTGGCTGGAATTAATGCTGGTTTGGCTGCCCAAGAAAAAGAGCCATGGTTACCAAAGCGTAGCGAATCATACATAGGCGTATTAGTCGATGACTTAATTACGCGCGGTGTTCAGGAGCCGTATAGGATGTTTACAAGCCGCGCTGAATATCGATTAAGTTTGCGTGAGGATAATGCGGATATACGACTTACCGGCGTGGGGCGCGAGCTTGGATTGGTTGACGACCATCGTTGGGATGTTTTCTGTAGAAAGCAGGAGGCTGTTTCACGTGAAACATCTCGTCTGCATGATATTTGGGTGGGCCCAAAACACGAAGTTGCCCCATTGATTTCAGAATTGTTGGGTCAAGACTTGTCGCACGAATGCAATTTGGCAGACCTTTTGAGAAGGCCCGGGGTTTCCTATGATGCAATTACAAGCCTAGGGGGCGGCATTTGGTCTCCCGGCACCCTTGATGATGACTTTGGGTTGGCCAACCAAATTAGCGACCAAGTGGAAATTTCCATTAAATATCAAGGATATATTGATCGTCAGGCCATGGAAATCGCTCGTCAAGAGCACAACGAGACCTACCCTCTTCCAGAATCCTTAGATTATTCCCAGGTTCTTGGTTTATCAAAAGAGGTGCAACAAAAGTTGAATTTGCATAAGCCAGCGACTTTGGGGCAAGCCGGAAGAATTTCGGGGGTTACGCCGGCGGCAATTTCTTTGCTTTTGGTGCATCTTAAAAAGGGTTTGGGCCGCACGCAGGAACTCACATGACCGAAGATTTGCTAGAGCATGGAATTGCAGGGCTGGGTCTCAAGTTAAGCAATGCCAATATTGAAGATTTGGAGCTCTTTCTGCAAGAAATGTCTCGCTGGAACCAGGTTCACAACCTTACAGCAATCGAGGGAGAACACGATTCAGTCCGATTGCACCTTATTGATTCTATTGCGGTTTTACCGATTATGAGGCGCTATTTGCAGATGAGCAGCCCCAAAATTGCTGACCTTGGTTCGGGGGGCGGCTTGCCGGCTATACCGATCGCGATCATTCAGTCAGAGTGGCATTTGGCGTTGATTGAGGCAATTCGAAAAAAGACCGCCTTTTTGCAGCACATTAGAGGCAAGTTAAAACTAAAAAACATTGATGTTCTGGCTGATCGAGTTGAAAATGTTGCAATGCAACAATCTGGACAATTTGATGCTGTTATTTCTAGAGCTTTTACCAACTTATCTCGATTTTTAGAGCTCTCATTACCCTTGCTTAAGTCGGATGGAATTGTTTTTGCAATGAAGGCCAAGCGCGCAGAAGAAGAGTTATCTGCGGTTTGTAAGAATGATTGGCAATTGCTGGCTGACGAAGCGCTTTGTATACCAAATTTATCTGTGGAGCGTCGGCTGTTGGTGCTCAGCCCCGTGAGAAAATCTACATCCACTATTTCATCAGAACTTACCTAAAAACCTATGGCAAAAATATTTTGTATTGCAAATCAAAAAGGCGGCGTTGGTAAGACCACAACCGCTGTTAATTTGGCCGCAGGATTGGTAGGACACGGACAGCGTGTTTTGTTGGTGGACTTGGATCCACAGGGCAATGCCACAATGGGATCAGGCGTAGAAAAAGCAGAATTAAATTTGAGCGTATACCAAGTTTTAATTGGGGCGGCATCTATAAAGGAGGCTACACAACGTTGCGATAGTTCGGCTTATGATTTGTTACCAGCAAATCGCGATTTGGCAGGCGCTGAAATTGAATTAGTTGATTTAGAGGAGCGCGAGTCTCGATTAAAAAATGCGCTCTCATTAGTGGCGGGCGATTACGACTTTGTATTAATTGACTGCCCTCCAGCTTTATCGCTGCTAACCCTCAATGGATTATGTGCGGCAAACGGAGTCATTGTTCCAATGCAGTGTGAGTACTTTGCACTGGAGGGGCTTTCAGATTTAGTAAACACCATCAAGCAGGTACATGCAAACTTAAATCCAGATTTAGTAATTATTGGGCTCTTGCGCGTAATGTTTGATACACGAATGACTTTGCAGCAACAAGTATCAGAGCAATTGATTGAGCACTTTGGTGACAAAGTATTTAAGACGATTATTCCGCGAAACGTTCGATTGGCTGAAGCCCCGTCCTATGGGCTTCCGGGGGTAGTTTTTGATAAGACATCGCGGGGCGCAAAGGCCTATTTAGATTTTGGCGCTGAAATGATCGAGCGCATTAAACACATGTAACTTCGAAGAAGACAAATCATTATGGTTGTAATAAAGAAAAAGGGTTTGGGTAGAGGATTAGAGGCCCTGTTGGGAGAGAAAAATCTAGCACCAACATCATCAACAGAAATCAATCGCTTGCCTTTAAGTGCCCTACAGGCAGGCAAGTATCAGCCTCGTCAAAAAATGGAAGCTGGTGCATTGCAAGAATTGGCAGAGAGTATTCGCGAACAAGGCGTTATGCAACCGCTGCTCGTAAGGTTGGTTGGGCAAGGCAAATACGAGATCATTGCGGGAGAAAGACGTTTTCGTGCGGCAACCATTGCAGGTTTAAAAGAAGTTCCTGTGTTGGTTTCTGGCGCAGACGATCAAGCTGCTGCAGCGATGGCTTTGGTTGAAAACATGCAGCGCGAGGATTTAAATCCTCTAGAGGAATCTCAAGGTTTGGCACGACTGATAGAAGAGTTTGGCTTTACGCATGAGCAAGCTGCAAAAGCAGTTGGTAAATCCCGAAGTGCTATCAGCAACTTACTAAGACTGGCGCAATTGGCAAAACCTGTGCAAGCAATGTTATTGGCTGGCGATATTGATATGGGGCATGCGCGCGCCCTTTTACCTTTGCCAGGAGCAAGTCAGGTTGCTTTGGCACAAAAGATTGCCGCCCAAGGGTTGTCTGTTCGTGAGGCAGAAAGAATGGCTGCTGCGCTGGTTATTGCCGGCGGACAAATTGGGGATAAAAAAACAAAGGGAAATTCCAGTTCTGTGGGCTCAAATCAGGACCCCGATACCCGTCGCTTGAGTCAAGAAATCGCTGATGCAATCGGATTAAATGCGGAATTTAAGTTTAAGGGTAAAGGTGGAGAGCTCAGAATTGGATTCAGTCAGTTTGATGAATTAGATTCTTTATTAAAGAAGTTGGGTATTGACTCCTAATTTATGTAGGAAATGTCCCAAATCCTTTGACATATTGCACTGCACACATTAAACTTTCGGGGCTAAATTGATTCCTCAAAAAAATCAGTTTTCCAACGCGAATGACTGGGATGAGCTTGAAGAAGAGCCTATTCGAGTCTATAGCAAGGACGAAATTGTTGCGTTGCAGCAAAGCAATGCAACAAAGTACCGAATTCTTTCGCCATGGAAAGTTTTATTAGCCCAAGTGCTCATTACTGTGATCAGTATGGTGTTTTGGTCAATTTTTGGGGGGCCGATAGGGGTAAGCCTTTATACTCAGTCGGCCTTTTTAGGTGGTTTAATTAGCGTCTTGCCTTCGGCCTTGTTTTTAACAAGGCTAGAGTTAGCAAAAAAATCGCAAAGATTAAATCCAGGAAGTTTTTTAGCAGCATTAATTTCAGGCGAATTTATAAAAATTGCCATGACATTAATGATGTTTGTGGGGATTGCGTACCTCGTCCCTGATGTGCTGTGGGTCCCCTTATTGGTGACCTACCTGCTAGCCTTAAAGTGTGTATGGCTTGCGTGGTTGTGGCGCTAAGAAGTGACAATTGAGATTGAAGCAAAGGACTAGTTAAGAGATGTCTAGCGAAGTACACCAAGCCCACGGGGCAGCAGAACAAGTAACGCCAACAGCGTATATTTCTGAGCACTTACAAAATCTCACCAGCACTGGTGGACCGCAGTCTTCCATTATTGATTTCAGCGTTGTTAATTTAGATACTATTTTTTGGGCCTCATTAATGGGCCTTCTTGCAGTATTTATTTTGCTCATCGCTGCCCGTCGTGCAACCCCTGGTGTACCTGGCCGCTTTCAATGCTTGGTAGAAATGATTGTTGAGATGGTCGACACCCAGGCAAAAAGTATTGTTCACGGTAATCGTACGTTTATTGCGCCACTAGCATTATTTGTATTCTTCTGGGTCATCCTTCTGAATACTCTCGACTTGATTCCCGTAGATTGGGTTCTGGGCGTTAATCATTTCATCGAGGGCTTTGGTGTACATGTCCCGCATCACAGATTAGTTCCAACAACAGATTTGAATGCCACGATGGGCATGTCGCTATCTGTGTTGTTATTGGTTTTCTTCTACAGCTTTAAGATTAAAGGTGTTGGCGGATTCTTGCATGAGCTTGTCTCTGCTCCGTTTGGCGCGAAGTGGTATTTGGCCCCATTCAACCTTGCGTTGAACATCATCGAATATTTAGCCAAAGGCGTTTCATTGGGGATGCGACTTTTTGGAAACATGTACGCCGGTGAGTTGGTGTTCTTGTTGATCGCGTTGCTCGGAAGCGTATGGACATTTAATTTAGATTTATCCCTGTTCGGATTGGTGGGCCATGTTATTGCTGGATCAGCTTGGGCCATCTTCCACATTTTGGTTATTTTGTTACAAGCCTTTATTTTCATGATGTTGACTTTGGTTTACATCGGGCAAGCACATAGCCATCACTAAGATTTTATTTTTAACCTACCTCTTTTAACTTCAGGAGTCAGCAACATGCAACAATTTCTCGCAAACATTCAAGGTTTCACAGCGATTTGTATCGGCATCATCATCGGCCTCGGCGCGATCGGTGCTTGTTTGGGTATTGCATTGATGGGTGGTAAGTACATCGAAGCTTGTGCACGTCAACCAGAATTGATGGAGCCACTCCAAACCAAAATGTTCCTCTTGGCTGGTTTGATCGACGCTGCGTTCTTGATCGGTGTTGGTGTTGCAATGTTGTTTGCATTCGCAAACCCACTGCTCGCAGTTATTAAGTAATTGTTTTGGCATGGATGACCGAGGGGTCGTCCAACTGTTCTCAACAATACTGAAAGGAATATCGTGAATCTGAACGCGACCCTATTCGCGCAAATGATCGTTTTCTTCGTCTTATGGTGGGTTGTTGCACGTTTCGTGTGGCCACCACTTGTTAAGGCGCTAGATGAGCGTTCAAGCAAAATTGCCGATGGTTTGGCTGCGGCCGAACGCGGCAAAGAAGCGCTAGCATTGGCAAGCAATGAAGCCGAGCAAGAATTAAACAAGGCACGCCAAGAAGGCGTTCAACGTGTGGCTGAAGCAGAAAAACGTGCGCAAATGTCTGCCGAAGAAATTCGTGCAAATGCACAAGCTGAAGCTGCTCGAATCATTTCTCAAGCAAAACAAGACGCAGACCAACAAGTTACACGCGCACGCGAACTCCTGCGCGCGGAAGTTGCTGTTCTTGCTGTTAAAGGTGCTGAGCAAATTTTGCGTCGTGAAGTAGACGCAAAAGCGCATAGCCAATTGCTTGACCAACTAAAGGCAGAACTTTGATATGGCTGATTTAGCCACTATTGCACGTCCTTATGCTGAAGCGCTTTTTCAAAGCGCTAAGCCGGCGGAACTTGCTGGCTGTTTAGAGCAGTTAAACGAGTTGGCTCAGCTTGCTGCTTTGCCTGAAGTTGCTGCTTTGTCAAACAATCCAAAAGTATCCGCTGATGATTTGAGCAAGCTGCTTTCTGGCATGGTGAAAACCAAACTAGATCCTAAGGTTGCTAGCTTTTTAAATCTTGTGAATCAGAATCACCGCTTAGCAGCTGTTCCAGAAATTGCCCATCAATTTGAGGCGATGAAGAACAAGAGCGAAGGCGCAGCAGAAGTAAATATTACAAGCGCGTTCCCTCTTGAGGGTTCTGCGTTGAATGATTTGTTGTCAAGTTTGAAGAAGCGCTTTGGGGGTAAGGAATTGCGCCCAACTATTCAAGTTGATCCAGAATTGATTGGCGGGGTTCGCATTCAAGTTGGTGATGAAGTAATGGATAGTTCTGTCAAGGCACAGTTAGCTCAAATGCAAGCAAGTCTTGGCGCATAAGTAAATCCCTATTAAGAACATACGAAATAAGACCCAGGAGTAAGTAATGCAACTCAACCCTTCCGAGATCAGCGAACTGATCAAAAGCCGAATTAGCGAATTGGGTGTTGACTCCCAAGTTCGTAACGAAGGCACCGTTATTTCAGTGACCGACGGTATTTGTCGCGTCCATGGTTTGTCTGGTGTGATGCAGGGCGAAATGTTGGAGTTTCCAAACAACACTATCGGCCTCGCATTGAACCTTGAGCGTGATTCTGTTGGTGCCGTAGTGTTGGGTGAGTACACCCACATTAAAGAAGGTGATTCAGTTAAATGTACTGGCCGCATTTTGGAAGTTCCAGTTGGCCCAGAGTTGCTCGGTCGCGTGGTTAACGCACTTGGTCAGCCAATTGATGGCAAAGGCCCTATCAACACCAAATTAACTGACTTTATTGAGAAGGTTGCACCTGGCGTTATCGCACGTCAATCTGTTAGCCAGCCAGTGCAAACTGGTTTGAAGGCGATTGATGCAATGGTTCCAATTGGCCGTGGTCAGCGTGAGTTGATCATTGGTGACCGTCAAACTGGTAAGACAGCGGTTGCGGTTGATGCAATCATCAACCAAAAAGGTAAAGGCGTGTATTGCGTTTATGTAGCGATTGGCCAAAAAGCCTCTACGATTGCTAACGTAGTGCGTAAGCTTACAGAGAATGGTGCAATGGACTACACCATTGTGGTGGCAGCAAGTGCATCTGAGTCTGCAGCGATGCAGTATCTTTCTGCCTATGCTGGTTGCACGATGGGCGAATACTTCCGTGATCGTGGTGAAGATGCATTAATTGTTTACGATGACTTGACCAAGCAAGCTGTTGCATACCGTCAAATTTCCTTGTTGCTTCGTCGCCCACCAGGCCGCGAAGCTTATCCTGGCGACGTGTTCTACCTCCACTCACGCTTGCTCGAGCGCGCTGCTCGTGTGAATGCCGAGTACGTTGAGAAGTTCACCAATGGTGCAGTGAAAGGTAAGACTGGCTCTTTGACAGCATTACCAATTATTGAAACTCAGGCAGGTGACGTTTCTGCATTCGTTCCAACTAACGTGATTTCGATTACTGACGGTCAGATCTTCTTAGAAACGGATTTGTTCAATGCGGGTATTCGTCCAGCGATTAACGCGGGTATTTCTGTTTCTCGTGTTGGTGGTGCGGCACAAACTAAAGTAATTAAGAAATTGTCTGGTGGTATTCGTACTGACTTGGCGCAGTATCGTGAATTGGCAGCGTTTGCTCAGTTCGCGTCTGACCTTGACGAAGCTACTCGTAAACAGCTCGAGCGTGGCCGTCGCGTGACTGAATTGTGTAAGCAAGCTCAGTACAAGCCGCTCCAAGTTTGGGAAATGGCTGCTTCACTCTATGCTGTAAACAATGGTTTCTTTGATGATCTCGAAGTGAAAGATGTATTGGCATTTGAAAAAGGTTTGCAAGATCATTTGAAATCAAAATACGCTGATTTAGTTGGCCGTATTGAAGACAGCAAAGATTTGAGCAAAGAAGGCGAAGCCGCTTTACGCGCTGCGATTGAGGACTACAAGCGTTCTGCAGCCTTCTAAGGACGCGTAAATCATGGCCGGCACAAAAGAGATACGATCCAAGATCAAGAGCGTGCAAAACACGCGCAAGATCACTAAAGCGATGGAAATGGTCGCTGCATCAAAGATGCGGCGTGCTCAAGAGCGCATGCGTAATGCGCGTCCATACGCTGAAAAAATTCGTGAAATGGTTGCCAATCTTTCAAAGGCAAGTCCCGAGTATCGCCCTGCTTACATGGCAACTCGAGAATTGAAGAAAGTGGGCACGATTTTGGTTACAACAGACAAAGGCTTATGCGGCGGTTTAAATACCAATGTATTGCGTTTGATTGCTAACCAAGTACGCGAGTTGCAAGCTAAAAATATTGAAATTGAGTACACCGCAATTGGTTCAAAAGGTCTGCAGTTTTTGAATCGCTCCAAAGCAAAACTCCTGTCTCAGACGATTCAAATTGGTGACACACCGCATTTGGATGTATTGCTTGGAGCAATCACAGCCCAACTAGAGGCATTTGAAAAGGGTGAGATTGATGCAGTGTATCTGGCATATACACGGTTTGTGAATGCCATGAAACAAGAGCCAGTTTTAGAAAAGCTATTGCCATTAGAGCCCACCGTTTTGAGCACTGACAACAAGTCAGGACCATCTTGGGATTACATCTATGAGCCTGATGCTGAGTCTATCTTGAATGGTTTGTTAAAGCGTTATGTTGAAGCGATGATTTATCAGGCGGTGGCTGAAAACATGGCGTCTGAGCAGTCTGCTCGAATGGTTTCCATGAAAGCTGCATCAGATAACGCGAAGAACGTAATCGGCGAATTGCAATTGGATTACAACAAAACACGACAAGCTGCTATTACTAAGGAGTTGTCAGAAATTGTTGGTGGAGCGGCTGCGGTTTAAGCGGTCAGCATTTAGGAATACGAAAGAATTTACGGAATTAAAAGCGGAGAAAGCGATGAGTAACGGAAATATCGTGCAATGTATCGGTCCAGTGGTGGACATTCAGTTCCCACGCGACAAAATGCCAAACATTTATGATGCGTTGACATTAGTTGAAAGCGGAGAAAAATCATTTGCTGAAAAAGGTTTGACCTTTGAAGTTCAGCAACAAATCGGTGATGGCGTGGTTCGCGCAATTGCGATGGGTGCAAGTGATGGTTTGCGTCGCGGCATGGAAGTGAAATCTACTGGTAAGCCAATTTCTGTTCCTGTAGGACCTGCAACACTTGGTCGCATTATGGATGTTTTGGGTCGCCCAATTGATGATGCGGGTCCGATCGCTACCCAAGAGCGTCGCGCTATTCACCAGCCAGCTCCAAAATTCGATGAGCTTTCCCCTTCTGTGGACCTCTTAGAAACGGGTATTAAGGTTATTGACTTAGTTTGCCCATTTGCTAAGGGCGGTAAGGTTGGTCTATTCGGTGGTGCTGGTGTTGGTAAGACCGTGAACATGATGGAATTGATTAACAACATCGCTAAGCAACACTCTGGTTTATCAGTGTTTGCCGGCGTGGGTGAGCGTACTCGTGAGGGTAACGACTTCTACCATGAGATGAAAGAATCTAACGTTATCGACAAAGTGGCGATGGTGTTCGGTCAGATGAACGAACCTCCTGGCAACCGTTTGCGTGTTGCGTTGACTGGTTTGACAATGGCTGAAGCATTCCGTGACGAAGGCCGTGACATTTTGTTCTTCGTTGACAATATTTACCGTTACACCTTGGCTGGTACTGAAGTTTCTGCGTTGCTTGGCCGTATGCCTTCTGCTGTGGGTTACCAACCTACATTGGCTGAAGAAATGGGTAAATTGCAAGAGCGTATTACTTCTACTAAGACTGGTTCTGTGACATCTATTCAGGCCGTTTACGTTCCTGCGGATGACTTGACTGATCCATCACCTGCGACAACCTTCTTGCACTTAGACTCCACCGTTGTGTTGTCACGTGATATTGCTGCTTTGGGTATTTATCCAGCGGTTGATCCATTGGACTCAACTAGCCGTCAGCTTGATCCACAAGTGGTTGGTCAAGAGCACTACGAAGTGGCTCGTTCAGTTCAGATGACTTTGCAGCGCTACAAAGAATTGCGCGACATTATTGCGATTTTGGGTATGGATGAATTGTCTCCAGAAGACAAGCTGGCTGTGGCTCGTGCTCGTAAGATTCAACGTTTCCTGTCCCAGCCTTTCCACGTTGCTGAGGTGTTCACTGGTTCACCAGGTAAATACGTGCCATTGAAAGAAACCATCCGTGGTTTCAAGATGATCGTTAGTGGTGAATTGGATCACTTGCCTGAGCAAGCGTTCTACATGGTGGGTTCAATTGATGAAGCCATCGAGAAAGCGAAGAAGCTTTAATCGAACTCATCTAGGGAAATTATGTCAACCATACGCGTCGATGTAGTAAGTGCTGAGCAATCTATTTTCAGCGGTGAAGCCAAGTTTGTAGCGCTTCCTGGTGAGAGTGGTGAGCTCGGTATTTTGCGCGGCCACACACCACTGATGACACGCATCCGTCCAGGTTCAGTACGCATTGAAAAAGCTGATGGCGATGAAGAGTTTGTGTTTGTAGCGGGTGGCTATTTAGAAATTCAGCCCGATCATGTAACCGTATTGGCAGATACTGCTATTCGTGGCCATGATTTGGATGAAGCAAAAGCACTAGAAGCGAAGAAGCGCGCTGAAGAGGCGATGCAAAATCGTGGAACAGAATTCGATATGGCATTAGCGCAATCTGAATTCGCAATGGCTGCCGCACAGTTGGCGGCAATTGCGCGTTTCCGCCGTAAAAAATAAAAACCGGTTATTCCTTGCTGTTAAACGATCGGTTTTTAAAGGCTTGCCTGGGCGAAGCGGTAGATCAAACACCGCTTTGGCTCATGCGCCAAGCTGGTCGATATCTCCCTGAGTACAACGCTACTCGTGCAAGAGCTGGAAGCTTTCTAGGGCTTGCAAAAAATCCTGCATATGCTACTGAGGTGACTCTTCAGCCATTGGATCGTTATCCACTAGATGCAGCCATATTGTTTTCTGATATTTTGACCATTCCTGATGCAATGGGTTTGGGACTGAAATTTACTGCTGGAGAAGGCCCCAGTTTTGATCACCCGCTGCGTGATGAGGCGGCTGTCAAAAAGCTTAGAGCAGCTGATATTGGCGAGCTCAAGTATGTATTTGATGCGGTATCGGAAATACGTCGGGCATTGATTCAGAACGGCAAGCAACGTGTGCCACTGATTGGTTTCTCAGGAAGCCCATGGACGTTAGCGTGCTACATGATTGATGGTTCTAGTTCCGATGATTTTCGTCATGCTAAAACCATGATGTTTAGTCGCCCTGATTTGTTGCAACACATTTTGGATATTAATGCTCAATCAGTCGCAAATTATTTGACTGAGCAAGTAAAAGCTGGCGCACAGGCGCTAATGATTTTTGACACCTGGGGCGGCATGTTGCCAGATGGCTGGTATCAAAAAATGTCACTGTCCTCTATGCAAAAAGTGATTTCAGCTTTGCCAAGAGAGCACGATGGCAGAAAAATTCCTGTCATTATGTTTACTAAAGGCGGCGCTATTTGGTTAAACGATATGGCCCAAGTTGGTGCGGACGTGATCGCATTAGATTGGACAATCTCGCTTAGTCGGGCGCGTAAACAACTGCTCGCTTTAAGCAAGCCATTAGCCCTGCAAGGCAATTTAGATCCACTGATTTTGTTCTCTGAGCCAGAGCAAATCGCCAAACAGGCTAGTGTAATTTTGGATGATTTGGCTGGTGCTCCAGCCCTGAAATCTGGCTTACATCCTTTGGATGGTCATGTGTTTAATTTGGGGCATGGGATATCGCAATTCACCCCGCCTGAGAACGTCTCTGTATTGGCCCAGACAGTGATTCAGCACTCTAGGGCTTTAAGATCAAAGCAATAATCCTGAGTAATTGCTAACTTTCTTTGGCCTTTTTTTAGAAAAGTTATGCACAGCAATGGTTAAAAATGAAAATTCAGTAAGATTGCGTTTAAAGATAAACTGATGCATTCGAAAAGTTATATAACTTACTGATTATTAAGACTATTTTACCATTCGCATGAAAAAGCAATTCCTAGAGCTTTGCTGGTAAATTAGTTTACAAATTAAAGTTTTTGGATGATATCCACAGACTTATCCACAAGATAACTAGAAAAAACGAAGTAGCCCATGTCCTTGCCCATAGTGGTCCAAGTAGTTGTAGATAAACCCCTTGCCCAGGGGTTTGATTACCTATGGGACAAAACAATGTTGGGGCTAGATCCGCAAATAGGACATGTGGTTGAGGTGCCCTTTGGCAGGTCTTCCTTGGTCGGTGTAGTTATAAAAGTAAGTACACACTCCGAATATGAAATCAGCAAGTTAAAGGCCGTTGTCAAAGTCGCACCATTGCCGCCAATCGATCAGGCGGCTTTACGGTTAATGAATTTCGCAAGCCAGTATTACATCCATGGGCTTGGCGAAACCATCATTCCCGCAATTCCACAAATGTGGAAAAAGCCTGTTAACTGGGAAAAGCTGTCAGCTGGATTGTTGGTAAATGACAATAAGGGACCAAAGAAAAAAGAGAATGAAAAGAGCTTAGCCGAGGGATTTGTATCCGAATCTCAGTTGAATGACGTTCAGAAAACTGCCTTAAATCAACTAAATGATTCTTGTCCGCAGGAGGGATTTCAGGTTGCTTTATTGCAGGGTCAAACAGGCAGCGGAAAGACCGCTGTCTTTTTGAACTGGTTAAGTGCCCTGCTTAAGGATAAAAAATCACAAGCATTGGTATTGGTCCCTGAAATTAATTTAACGCCACAATTAGAGAGGCGTGTACGCGCATACTTCCCAGAAAAGAAAATGGCTGTATTGCACAGCGGCATTTCAGAAAAGAAACGCGGTAACGCATGGTATGAGGCGATTACTGGCGAAGCACAAATCATTTTGGGAACTAGATTGGCAGTATTGACGCCTTTGCTTAACCTGAGTGCGATTGTGGTGGATGAGGAGCACGATCCATCCTATAAACAACAAGACGGCATACGATACTCCGCCAGAGATCTTGCAATATGGCGCGCACACGATTTAAAAATACCGATTGTGCTGTCTTCAGCAACACCTTCATTAGAAACTTGGATGGCTGCCAAAGTGGGTCGATATCAGCACTTAAGGCTAGATCAACGCGCTCAAGGCACCGCTTTGCCAAAAGTACATTTAATCAATGTAAGGGATTCACAAAATCAATTCAGTCCTGGCGATAAACCAAAGTCAGCAAATAACATTTGCCTTAGCAAGCCTGTGCTTGGAGCCATTCAAAAAAGTTTGGATCACAAACAGCAAAGTTTGATCCTAATTAATCGCAGGGGCTATGTGCCTGTGCTTACCTGTAATGCGTGTACATGGCTGTCCAAATGCCATCAATGCAGCTCCTATATGGTCATGCATAAAGCAGGTACGCTAGGTGGCAGATCAGTGTTGAGTTGTCATCATTGTGGGCTGGTAAAAGGCATACCCAGCCATTGCCCCGATTGCGGTAATGCAGATTTAAAAACCCTTGGACAGGGCACTCAAAAACTAGAGGATGCCGTTGAAGAATGGTGGCCTAGTGCTCGAGTGTTGCGAGTAGATACAGACTCTAGTCGCAAAAGCAAAGGGGCTGAAGAATTATTTCAAGAAATACACGAGGGCAATGTTGATATTGTGGTCGGCACACAAATGATTGCCAAAGGACACGATTATCAGCACGTCAGTTTGGTTGTGGTGGTGGATGCAGATGGAAGATTGTTCTCGCAAGATTTTCGGGCGGCTGAGAGATTGTTTGCGCAGCTTGTTCAGGTTGCGGGTCGCGCTGGACGAGCGAGCAAGGATGGTGAAAGTAGTGGCGACATTTATATTGAAACTCAATTTCCAGAGGCGGCGGTATATCAATACTTATTGAGACACGACATTGATGGATATTTATCTCATCTAGCCGAGGAAAGAGAAGAAGCTAAATTACCCCCCTTCTGTTTTCAAGCGTTGGTACATGCAGAGTCCAAAAGTCTTGATAAGGCAATACGATTTTTGAGTAAGCTCAAAGGACAATTGCAGGATCAAAGCATGGTGGGGCTTGGTTTGAAGGTATATGATCCAGTTCCAAGAAGTATGATGCGGGTAGCTGGTGTGGAGCGCGCCCAATTGTTAATTGAGTCTGACGATCGCAAACGCTTGCAAACCGTTTTAGAGCTAATTAACAGCGACTTGCGATCCCAATCTCAGGGGCGCATTAGCAAGCAAGATCGCATTCGGTGGCTTATTGAACGCGACCCTATATCCATTTAAATGAAGCCTAAGCTCCTGACGAGGAGTTATATTGATTCAGGTTCATGAGTTGATTTAATTCGGTAGATAAAGTTGTCTCAGAACTTGGTTTGATTTTGAATAACCAAATGGCGTATGGACTTTGGTTTACTAATTCTGGGCTGGCATCTACAGCTTCATTCAGGGCAACAATTTCACCGCTAACTGGCGCATGAATATCGCTCGCTGCTTTTACGGATTCAATGACCGCAATCGCTTCACCTTGCTTTACATACTGGCCAAGCTTAGGCGCCTGAAAGAACATCACATCACCCAAAGCTTCTTGGGCATGGTTGCTAATGCCAACCCATATCAAGCCATCATCTTCTAGATCGGCCCACTCATGTGTTTCTGCAAATTTAAAAGTATCTTCGGTATTCATTGTTATATCCTTTAGATCCATTTTATTCTTAGTCCCATAAACTATGGGCTGACAAGTTATTCATTTATCTGCTTTCATATATGCCAATTAAATTAGGAATTGTTCCAGTTACCCCTTTTGAGCAAAATTGTTCGATTTTGGTTTGCCAGGAAACCGGTGATGCAGCGGTAGTAGACCCTGGCGGAGACATCGAAAAAATATTAGATGGTGTAAAGCAAATGGGTGGCAAAGTAAAAAAGATACTGCTTACTCACGGCCATTTGGATCACTGCGCAGCGGCAAAGGATTTATCAGACCAGTTGGGCGTGCCTATCGAAGGTCCACAAGAAGATGAGCGTTTTTGGATTGACCAGTTGCCTGAGCAAACCGTGCGATTTGGTTTTGGACATGCGAAACCATTTGAGCCCAATCGTTGGCTTAATGATGGCGATCATGTGCAAGTGGGCAATGTAGATCTAGATGTACTTCATTGTCCTGGACATACACCAGGGCATGTGGTTTTTTATGACAAAGAAGATCGTCTAGCGATTGTGGGCGATGTGCTGTTTGCAGGCTCTATTGGCAGAACAGATTTTCCGCGGGGCAATCATGCGGATTTAATTCATGCGATCAAAACAAAATTGTGGCCTTTGGGTGATGACGTTCAGTTCGTACCAGGCCATGGACCAATGTCGACATTTGGCAACGAGCGTAAAACAAACCCTTATGTAGGAGATAAAGCTTAGCAATTTTGATAATTGCTATACCGCTGGGCAAATTAGGTCTTTGCTGAACCGGTGCGGTGTGTGCGGTTGTAGAGACAGCTGGCGCAAATCCAACGCTGCTTACGGTTGCTAGTAGGAATCCAAGTCCCACCTTCAAGACGCTTTTCGCGACTGCAAGAAGAGCAAAATTTCAGGCTCTGTGAAGAATCTTGTGCGGCGGCTGGAGTCGATGTAGTCATGGGTAATCCGGGTAAGGCAAATCTTTAAACGAAGATGTATTTTACCCGTTTTGTCCCGCTGGTACTGGGGATAGAACTACTCTGACAGAGTCCGCAGTCTTGTTTCCATCAAAATCTAACCAAGCCTTATTTTGGAAGTCGTAAAGCTTGCACTTGCGTGCCGTATCGAAATACCATGCCCAAGAGAATTTTTGGATAAAAATACGCTCTGGAAGGATGGTTTCAAGGGTTTTTTGAGCCTCTTGGAGGCGGTAAAGAGGAACGCTCATGTCCACATGGTGGGCGGTATGCTCCATGATGTGGTGCATTAGAGATCCCCAAATCCAGCTAAAAGTCAGGTGTACTGTTGTCGAAACAAATGGCTGGGCGCGTAACCACTCTGATTTTTTGTCATACCAAGAAACTGATGGATGGGTGTGGTGAACGTACACCACAAATCCAATCATGCCGTTCCAAAATAAAAATGGGACAGCAAAACCAGTTAGAAGACCAACCCAAATGGATTGGTTGGTGGCAATTGCGCCAGCAATCAGACAGCCGATCCAAACAATTGCAAATGCGGTTACTAACAGATTGTCTTTTAAGAAAATGGGACGATCACCCGGCTTATTTTTTGCGTTTGGAAAGTACTCGCGTCTCCACCAAATTTCGATCAAATAGTAAAAAACAGGACCCCAGCCGCTACGGTAAAGGCGCTCTAAAGCCTTACGCCATGAGGGTAAGGCGTCATATTCTTCTTTTGATAGCGGAGCCCAAACAAAGTCAAAGCCCTTCAAATTCGTTTGCCCATGATGCACTACGTTGTGACCAACATCCCATAGGCTGTAAGGTGTGAGTGAGGGCAAGAATGCAATGCGCCCGAGGACTTTATTGAGTTCACGATTCGGCGTGAAGCTTTGATGGCAGGCGTCATGCCCCAAGATAAAAATGCGACCAGTAACAAAACCAGCAATAAGGCCAAAAACAATTTTTAGCAAAACGTTTTCAACAAATACCGTACCGGCAATGCAACCAAGCCATAAAAATGAATCAATCAACAGCAGCATGATCGCACGCGCTGTTTCGCCCTGGGCCATTGGAATCAACCAGCTCCGAATAATCTTGCGGTGCGGCAATGGTGCCTCGGGAGGCAAAGGATTTGTCAGGGATGGCTCTGAAAGGGCTGAATTTAGATGTGTAGACACGATAAGAATCAATAAGTTAGAGGCTAATTTTAGCGGTTTTCATGATTTTACGCATGATATAAGTCAAAAACCCCCTGTGTTTTGGCGCGCCCGGCAGGAATCGAACCTGCGACCCTTGGCTTCGGAGGCCAATACTCTATCCACTGAGCTACGGGCGCCCGTAGAAAAACTGGATACCCCGTTATTGTAAGTGCCTATAACCCTACTCTCTAGTTATAATCACCGCAAATCAACCCTAAAACCCGTCAAACGATAAATCCTTATGAGCAACGAGCACGGAAACCTTATTAAGTCCCCAAAACAACTCATCATCATGGTGTTTGCAAGCTTTTTTGTGCCCTTGATCATTATTTTGCTATTGATGGTATTTGTTAACAATGGCAAGCGCGGCGAGCCTTCAACCGTAACCGAGCAGCTTATTAAGCCAGTAGCCCAGCTTAACTTTAAGGACGCTAGTGCGCCTAAGGGAACGCAAACAGGCGAGCAAGTCTATAAAGCGGTTTGCGCTTCATGTCATGCGACTGGTGCCGCGGGCGCTCCTAAAGTTGGCGATGCGGGCGCTTGGGCACCACGAATCGCAAAAGGCTATGACTCTTTGTTGACCTCTGTTTTAAAAGGCAAAGGCGCGATGCCTGCACGCGGTGGATCAAGTCCAGCGGATATTAGTGATTACGAATTGGGTCGTGCGGTGGTTTATATGACTAATTCATCGGGCGGAAATTTGCCAGAGCCAAAAGCACCGGCTGCCAAGTAATTTATTTCTTTATTGCGTTATAAAAGCTGGCTATATGCCAGCTTTTATTATTTTTGCCTTGCCGCTTTTGCGTCTAAGGCAGCTTGATAGGCACCTTTTTTGTTTAGCCCTAAAGCTTGAGATAAAACGGTTGCGATTTCTTTGCTACCAAGATAAGGTGTTAATGCTTGCGCCCATCGATTGAGAGAGGCGCCTTCAGGAGATTGATCGGTATTGCTTTTGCAGCGACCAACGAGAACGACAAACTCACCTTTTAAATGCTCAGTATTTTCAAGCCATTCTGAAATTCCTTGGGCCTCAATGGAAACAAGCCCCTCAAATTTTTTTGTGAGTTCTCGGCAGATTAGTAAGGGTCGATCTTTTTCTAAAGATTCTGCGAGTAAAAGAAGCGTCTCGCGAATATGGTGTGGCGATTCAAAAAAAATGCTGACCTTATTGCTATGAAGAATCTCTTCCAAGAGGGCATCGCGATCCTTGGTTTTGTGCGGCCAAAAACCCAAGAATTGAAAGCGCCCGTCTGAGTTGAGCATGACAGAGCCAGACGCTGAAATGGCACAAGATACTGAGCTGACGCCTGGAATGGGAATCACGCGGTATCCGGCGTTTTGAACTTGCTCTACTAATCGGGCTCCTGGGTCTGATATTCCAGGGGTCCCGGCATCAGAGATATAGGCCCAGCGCTCATGCTTTGAAAGGTGTTCAATAACCGTTTGCGCGCCACTAAGTTCATTGTGGTCGTGAAGTGCAATGCACTTTTTATGGATGCCAAATTGCCTTAAAAGAGGAGCACTATGACGGGTATCTTCGCAAGCAATTCCATCAACCGAGTTAAGGACATGTAGGGCGCGTAAGGTGATATCACCCATATTGCCAATGGGGGTTGCAACCATATACAAAGCCCCAGACGGCAAATCTTGTTGCTTTAAAAAATCGGCTGAGGCAAATTCCATGGGTCAATTGTCTGCTGAAGATGAATGAATGACAAGAGAATACGTTGGTTTTGCGTTAAGCTGACAACATCCAGATTAAAGCTTGCTTTGACGCATAATATTGCTATGAACAAAGATACGATTGAACGTTTGCGTCAGCGCGCATCCCAGCATTTTTTAGATAGCATTGCCGTAAAACAAGAAGCCGAAAAAACCCTTCCAGACTTGGTTGCTCAAGGCGTGTTAGCGATGACAAGTTGTTTGCAGTCGGGCGGCAAAGTGATGGCGTGTGGCAATGGGGGGTCGGCTGCTGATGCTCAGCATTTTGCAGCCGAACTGATTGGCCGATTTGAGCGCGAGCGGCAAGAGCTAGCTGCAATTGCATTAACAACGGATAGTTCAATCTTGACTGCTGTTGGCAATGACTATAGTTATGACGAAGTGTTTAGTAAACAAGTGCGCGGCTTGGGCAAAAAAGGCGATGTCCTGTTGGCGATTTCTACTTCAGGAAATTCTAAGAATGTAGTGAAAGCAATTGAAGCCGCAAAAAAGATTGGTATCAAAATTATTGCGCTTACTGGAAACGGTGGTGGAAAGATGGCCACCCTTTTAGATAAAGATGATATTCATTTGTGCGCCCCTTCAACTCGTACTGCACGCATTCAAGAAACCCATTTGGTCTTGTTGCATGGCTTATGTGATGGCGTTGATCACGTACTCTTAGATTAATTTTTATATCAACACAAAGTACATTTATGCAAATCCGATTCATTAGTAAATTCTTGCTTGCAGTTTTACTTGCCACGCAATTATCTGCATGCGGCATCTTGGCGGTGGGTGGAGTTGCGGCGGGCGCAAGCGTAATGGCTGATCGCCGCACACCAGGTGTGCAGGCAATTGATAATGGAATAGAGATGCAAGCAAATGCAGCGCTGTCGAAAAAATTTGGAGATAACGCACACATTAATGTCACCTCATTTAATCAAAAGGTATTGCTAACTGGTGAAGCAAAAGATGCAGACATAAAGGGCGAGGCCGAGGCTTACGTCAAGGCAATGAAGAATGCTCGCACCGTGTTTAATGAGATTGTTATTGGCCCCAATAGCACCTACACAGCTCGCGCAAATGATTCTTATCTCGAGTCAAAAATTAAAACGCAAATGATTTTCACGGATAAATTACCGTCCAACTCTATGTCAATAGTGGCAGAGGGTACAAGCGTATATCTGATGGGAATTTTGACTCAAAGCGAAGCTGATCTTGCAAAAAAAGTGGCGAGCAATACTAATGGTGTGAAAGATGTTTACGTTTACTTTGACATTATTTCGAATACGGAGAAAAACCGTCTTGAGAAGCAAGGCAAGGCCGATGAGTCGCAGCCTAATAGTCCACCGAAATTTCAGTAAATATTGCGCGGTGTTGTGATGTTTCAAAAATATGCGCGAGTAAAAATAGTTTTTATTTTTACAGCGCTTTTTTTCTTTGCGACAAAAGCGCATAGCAATAGCGATGACCAAAAAGCTTTTACGCTTGCAAAACAAAATGCTTGTTTAGGGTGTCATGCAGTTGATAAAAAAATTGTTGGTCCAAGCTTTCAATCTGTAGCTAAAAAATATCAGCATGATCAAAATGCGCCTACATTTTTAAAAAATAAAATTGCCAAAGGCGGTTCAGGTTCTTGGGGTGTAGTACCCATGCCTGCAAATACAAAATTAAGCGATGCTGATTTGTCGTTGATGGTGGGCTGGATTTTGCGTGGCGCACCTAAGCAAAATTAAAAATTTCTAGTTAACGTGCGTGTTTTGGTTTTCCTAAAAACCACCACCATGCTTGATTAGCAAGTTTTAAATTTTCTTTTAATGCGTAATCAAAATCTGCCCATTGTTCATTTGCGGCTTCTTCAACAATCGTGCTTGGATTAGCTGGCGGCAGTGTGAGGTAAGCATCGGCATCGCCGTATGCATACTCAACTTTCATGCCGGCTTTTTGAGCTAAATGCATCATGGCTTTATTGTTTGCAAGACAGTGAACGTAAAGCGTTTGAATATTGCTATTGCGTGAGTGCACTGCAGAGCGATTCAGTAGTGCAGTGCCAAGTCCTTGCGCCCTGCCCTCTGGCAATACAGATACGCCAAATTCAGCGGCACGAGCTTGTCCTTTTGTCTTGGGAAGGAATGCCAAATGAGCCATACCGATTAGTTGAAGATCAGCATCAAATACGCCAAAAACAGCATCTTGGTTGAAATCTAAATGCTCTACATAGTGATGAATAACTTCATCTGGGGTTTGCGTGCCAAAACGCAGGCGACGATCTTCGTCGCCAAGCTTGAGAAGATGGCTGAGGATTGCATCCCTGTGGCCCGCATGAAGTTCGCGCACAGGAACTACCTGCCCTACCAAGAAAGGGCTAGAAGGTGAGTGATTGTTCGCTAATTTATTGTGCATAGCAACATATTAGCACTAATTATGAAAAATTACAGGGTTTTCCCTTAGCGTGTGGCTTATACGCAAATACACCTTGATGAGCAGATTTGCAGGAGTTCAAAGCCTCAAAAACGGGCTCAAAATAGAAAAAATTTAAAAAAAGATTAAAATTTTTTGCATCTTTATCTATATGATTTCATTGATTTTTTTTCAACAGTCAGAAAAATCTTCGCCTTTTTTAGGAAAAAGAGTGCAAAAGGTGTTGACAACCCTATTCGGGTATGTCATAGTCTCGCTTCTTCGCTGAATGTTTTTTTAAACGATTCAGCCCTCTTTAAAAATTAGTCAACCGATAATTGTGGGTACTAAGTGAAAGCATCCAGTCCTTCGGGACAGATGTAAATAAATAGTACTCATAGACAGTAAAGATTTGGTTTTTTTACCAAGTCGATTTCTTGAATGAGTGCGACGATCCGCAAGGATCACAGGAATTGAACTGAAGAGTTTGATCCTGGCTCAGATTGAACGCTGGCGGCATGCCTTACACATGCAAGTCGAACGGCAGCACGGGTGCTTGCACCTGGTGGCGAGTGGCGAACGGGTGAGTAATACATCGGAACGTACCTTATCGTGGGGGATAACGCAGCGAAAGCTGTGCTAATACCGCATACGCCCTGAGGGGGAAAGCGGGGGATCGCAAGACCTCGCGCGATTAGAGCGGCCGATGCCTGATTAGCTAGTTGGTGGGGTAAAAGCCCACCAAGGCGACGATCAGTAGCTGGTCTGAGAGGACGATCAGCCACACTGGGACTGAGACACGGCCCAGACTCCTACGGGAGGCAGCAGTGGGGAATTTTGGACAATGGGGGCAACCCTGATCCAGCAATGCCGCGTGAGTGAAGAAGGCCTTCGGGTTGTAAAGCTCTTTTGTCAGGGAAGAAACACCGGCTCTAACACAGTCCGGGAATGACGGTACCTGAAGAATAAGCACCGGCTAACTACGTGCCAGCAGCCGCGGTAATACGTAGGGTGCGAGCGTTAATCGGAATTACTGGGCGTAAAGCGTGCGCAGGCGGTTATACAAGACAGGCGTGAAATCCCCGGGCTTAACCTGGGAATGGCGCCTGTGACTGTATAGCTAGAGTGTGTCAGAGGGGGGTAGAATTCCACGTGTAGCAGTGAAATGCGTAGATATGTGGAGGAATACCAATGGCGAAGGCAGCCCCCTGGGATAACACTGACGCTCATGCACGAAAGCGTGGGGAGCAAACAGGATTAGATACCCTGGTAGTCCACGCCCTAAACGATGCTGACTAGTTGTTCGGGATTTACATCCTGAGTAACGTAGCTAACGCGTGAAGTCAGCCGCCTGGGGAGTACGGTCGCAAGATTAAAACTCAAAGGAATTGACGGGGACCCGCACAAGCGGTGGATGATGTGGATTAATTCGATGCAACGCGAAAAACCTTACCTACCCTTGACATGTCACTAACGAAGTAGAGATACATTAGGTGCTCGTAAGAGAAAGTGAACACAGGTGCTGCATGGCTGTCGTCAGCTCGTGTCGTGAGATGTTGGGTTAAGTCCCGCAACGAGCGCAACCCTTGTCTTTAGTTGCTACGCAAGAGCACTCTAAAGAGACTGCCGGTGACAAACCGGAGGAAGGTGGGGATGACGTCAAGTCCTCATGGCCCTTATGGGTAGGGCTTCACACGTCATACAATGGTGCATACAGAGGGTTGCCAACCCGCGAGGGGGAGCTAATCTCAGAAAATGCATCGTAGTCCGGATCGTAGTCTGCAACTCGACTACGTGAAGCTGGAATCGCTAGTAATCGCGGATCAGAATGTCGCGGTGAATACGTTCCCGGGTCTTGTACACACCGCCCGTCATACCATGGGAGTGGGTTTTGCCAGAAGCCGTTAGCCTAACCGCAAGGAGGGCGACTGCCACGGCAGGGTTCATGACTGGGGTAAAGTCGTAACAAGGTAGCCGTATCGGAAGGTGCGGCTGGATCACCTCCTTTCTAGAGAAAAGATGCTGAAGCTATAGTGCCCACACTTATCGGTTGACAATAATAGCCACGGGTCTGTAGCTCAGCTGGTTAGAGCACTGTGTTGATAACGCAGGGGTCGTAGGTTCAAGTCCTACCAGACCCACCAATCAGTAGTGATATGGTCTTAGTGGACGTTGGGGGATTAGCTCAGCTGGGAGAGCACCTGCTTTGCAAGCAGGGGGTCGTCGGTTCGATCCCGTCATCCTCCACCAACTCTTAAATGTCAAAACTAAGCGATTAGTAAATTGTTTAGTTTTGCCATTTATGGCTGTTCTTTAAAAATTTGAGTAAGCAAAGTGTCAAGCGTATCTTTGAGAGTGCGTTTGACAATGTAATAAGGGTAAAGATTGAATCATCAATCAGTAATATCAAACGAGTTTTACAAAGTTCTTAACAAGTACTTACAGTTTGGATTACGGCAAACATGTCAGAAGTAGAAGTAAAACCTGTAACAGGTACTAGCAATGGTGCTCGTTATAGGATCAAGTGAATAAGTGCACATGATGGATGCCTTGGCGATTACAGGCGACGAAAGACGTTATAACCTGCGATAAGCCCCGGGGAGCTGGTAAATAAGCTTTGATCCGGGGATTTCTGAATGGGGAAACCCACCACTTTTGTGGTATCCATACCTGAATACATAGGGTATGAGAAGCGAACCTCGTGAACTGAAACATCTAAGTAGCGAGAGGAAAAGACATCAACCGAGATTCCCAAAGTAGTGGCGAGCGAAATGGGAAGAGCCTTCTAGTGATAGCTCAGTAATTAACAGAATGGAATGGAAAGTCCAACAATAAAGGGTGATAGTCCCGTATGTGAAAATTATTGAGTGGTACTAGGCTAGAGACAAGTAGGGCGGGACACGTGAAATCCTGTCTGAATATGGGGGGACCATCCTCCAAGGCTAAATACTCGTAATCGACCGATAGTGAACAAGTACCGTGAGGGAAAGGCGAAAAGAACCCCGGGAGGGGAGTGAAATAGATCCTGAAATTGTGTGCATACAAACAGTAGGAGCCTCGCAAGGGGTGACTGCGTACCTTTTGTATAATGGGTCAGCGACTTACATTCAGTAGCAAGCTTAACCGAATAGGGAAGGCGTAGCGAAAGCGAGTCCGAATAGGGCGCTAGTTGCTGGGTGTAGACCCGAAACCAGTTGATCTATCCATGGCCAGGTTGAAGGTGCGGTAACACGTACTGGAGGACCGAACCCACTAACGTTGAAAAGTTAGGGGATGAGCTGTGGATAGGGGTGAAAGGCTAAACAAAACTGGAAATAGCTGGTTCTCTCCGAAAACTATTTAGGTAGTGCCTCGTGTATCACCGTAGGGGGTAGAGCACTGTCATGGTAGTGGGGTCCATTGCGGATTACTGCGCCATAGCAAACTCCGAATACCTACGAGTGCGAGCACGGGAGACAGACATCGGGTGCTAACGTCCGGTGTCAAGAGGGAAACAACCCAGACCGCCAGCTAAGGTCCCTAATATATGCTAAGTGGGAAACGAAGTGGGAAGGCTAAAACAGTCAGGAGGTTGGCTTAGAAGCAGCCATCCTTTAAAGAAAGCGTAATAGCTCACTGATCGAGTCGTCCTGCGCGGAAGATGTAACGGGGCTAAGCATATAACCGAAGCTGCGGATCACGTAAGTGATGGTAGGAGAGCGTTCTGTAAGCCTGTGAAGGTGTCTTGTAAAGGATGCTGGAGGTATCAGAAGTGCGAATGCTGACATGAGTAGCGATAAAGGGGGTGAAAAGCCCCCTCGCCGTAAGCCCAAGGTTTCCTGTTCAACGTTCATCGGAACAGGGTGAGTCGGCCCCTAAGGCGAGGCAGAGATGCGTAGCTGATGGGAACAAGGTTAATATTCCTTGACCATTGTTAGATGCGATGGGGGGACGGATTGCGGAAAGTTGTCCGGGTGTTGGATGTCCCGGTTCTTGCGTTGGAGATGGCTATTAGGTAAATCCGGTAGCGTAATTCAAGGGCGTGAGACGAGCGAATTTATTCGCGAAGCAATTGGAAGTGGTTCCAAGAAAAGCCTCTAAGCTTCAGTCTAACAAGACCGTACCGCAAACCGACACAGGTGGGCGAGATGAGTATTCTAAGGCGCTTGAGAGAACTCAGGAGAAGGAACTCGGCAAATTTGTACCGTAACTTCGGGATAAGGTACGCCCTGGTAGTTTGAACCTGAACAAGGGGAGGACGAAAGGGTTGCAATAAAAAGGTGGCTGCGACTGTTTAATAAAAACACAGCACTCTGCAAACACGAAAGTGGACGTATAGGGTGTGACGCCTGCCCGGTGCTGGAAGATTAAATGATGGGGTGCAAGCTCTTGATTGAAGTCCCAGTAAACGGCGGCCGTAACTATAACGGTCCTAAGGTAGCGAAATTCCTTGTCGGGTAAGTTCCGACCTGCACGAATGGCGTAACGATGGCCACACTGTCTCCTCCTGAGACTCAGCGAAGTTGAAATGTTTGTGATGATGCAATCTACCCGTGGCTAGACGGAAAGACCCCATGAACCTTTACTGTAGCTTTGCATTGGACTTTGAACCGGTCTGTGTAGGATAGGTGGGAGGCGTTGATATCAGGATGCTAGTTCTGATGGAGCCGTCCTTGAAATACCACCCTGATTTGTTTGAGGTTCTAACCTTGGCCCGTTATCCGGGTCGGGAACAGTGCATGGTAGGCAGTTTGACTGGGGCGGTCTCCTCCCAAAGTGTAACGGAGGAGTACGAAGGTACGCTTGGTACGGTCGGACATCGTACCTAAAGTGCAATGGCAAAAGCGTGCTTAACTGCGAGACCGACAAGTCGAGCAGGTGCGAAAGCAGGTCATAGTGATCCGGTGGTTCTGTATGGAAGGGCCATCGCTCAACGGATAAAAGGTACTCTGGGGATAACAGGCTGATACCGCCCAAGAGTTCATATCGACGGCGGTGTTTGGCACCTCGATGTCGGCTCATCTCATCCTGGGGCTGTAGCCGGTCCCAAGGGTATGGCTGTTCGCCATTTAAAGAGGTACGTGAGCTGGGTTTAAAACGTCGTGAGACAGTTTGGTCCCTATCTGCCATGGGCGTTGGAGATTTGACGGGGGCTGCTCCTAGTACGAGAGGACCGGAGTGGACGTACCGCTGGTGTACCTGTTGTTTCGCCAGAAGCATCGCAGGGTAGCTATGTACGGAAGAGATAACCGCTGAAAGCATCTAAGCGGGAAACTTGCCTGAAGATGAGATCTCCCGTAGGTTTAACCTACATAAAGGGTCGTTGAAGACCACAACGTTGATAGGTCGGGTGTGGAAGCGCAGTAATGCGTTAAGCTAACCGATACTAATTGCCCGTTAGGCTTGATCCTATAACCAGCACTATTGTGTTGGATGTTTGCCAGATTTAATCTGCATCCTTAATACATGCTTACTCAAATAGAGTTGTTGATTTATCAGCAACTCAACCCTCTACGCCCGGTGACCATAGCGAATTGGAACCACTCCTTCCCATCCCGAACAGGACAGTGAAACGATTCTACGCCGATGATAGTGCGGATTACCCGTGTGAAAGTAGGTAACTGCCGGGCACCAATGCGACGCCCAGACCCATTTAGGTCTGGGCGTTTTTACTTGTGCAAAGCGCTAGAGAGATTGACAGAAACTCCATTTGGAGTCAGAATGTTGGGTTCGCGGAGGGGTGTCCGAGCGGCTAAAGGAGGCAGACTGTAAATCTGTTGGCTACGCCTACGTAGGTTCGAATCCTACCCCCTCCACCAGATGTGCGGGATTAGTTTAATGGTAAAACAGCAGATTTCCAATCTTCGGTCAAGAGTTCGATTCTCTTATCCCGCTCCAGTTTTTGTAGCAAATAGAAAGGCCCATGTGGCTCAGTGGTAGAGCACTCCCTTGGTAAGGGAGAGGTCGGCAGTTCGATCCTGCCCATGGGCACCAGGCTTAGTTTTATTAATTATGTATTTCGTGTTTTGGTTTTTAAGAGTTAACTAAAGGCAGACAAAAATGGCAAAAGAAAAATTCGAGCGGACAAAACCGCACGTAAACGTAGGCACCATCGGTCACGTTGACCACGGTAAAACTACTTTGACAGCAGCAATTGCAACCGTGCTCTCAAAAGCATTCGGTGGCGAAGCAAAAGCATACGATCAGATCGATGCGGCTCCAGAAGAAAAAGCCCGCGGTATTACGATTAACACCGCACACGTTGAATACGAAACTGCTGGTCGTCACTATGCACACGTTGACTGCCCAGGACACGCTGACTACGTCAAAAACATGATTACTGGTGCTGCGCAGATGGACGGCGCAATTTTGGTTTGCTCTGCTGCAGACGGCCCAATGCCACAAACTCGTGAGCACATCCTCTTGGCACGTCAGGTTGGCGTTCCATACATCGTTGTTTTCTTGAACAAGTGCGACATGGTTGACGATGCTGAACTCTTAGAGCTCGTTGAAATGGAAGTGCGTGAACTGCTCTCTAAATATGACTTCCCAGGTGACGATACTCCGATCATCCGTGGTTCTGCCAAGATGGCATTAGAGGGTGACGAAGGCCCATTGGGTAAAGAAGCCATCATGAAATTGGCTGAAGCACTCGATACTTACATCCCAACTCCAGAGCGTGCTGTTGATGGCTCATTCTTGATGCCAGTAGAAGACGTGTTCTCTATCTCTGGTCGCGGTACTGTAGTAACTGGCCGTATTGAGCGCGGCATCATCAAGGTTGGTGAAGAGATTGAAATCGTTGGTATCAAGCCAACTCTCAAGACCACTTGTACTGGTGTTGAAATGTTCCGTAAATTGCTCGACCAAGGTCAAGCAGGCGATAACGTCGGTATCTTGTTACGTGGCACAAAACGTGAAGAAGTTGAGCGTGGCCAAGTATTGGCTAAGCCTGGTTCTATCACTCCACACACTCACTTTACTGCTGAGGTTTACATCTTGGGTAAAGATGAAGGTGGTCGTCATACTCCATTCTTTAACAACTATCGTCCACAGTTCTACTTCCGTACAACGGACGTAACTGGTTCAATCGAGTTGCCAAAAGATAAAGAGATGGTGATGCCTGGTGATAACGTCACCATCACCGTCAAACTCATCGCGCCAATCGCGATGGAAGAAGGTTTACGTTTTGCGATCCGTGAAGGTGGCCGTACTGTTGGCGCCGGTGTGGTTGCAAAGATTTTGGCTTAAGAAGTATTTAGAAATAAAGGGGTGTAGCTCAATTGGCAGAGCGTTGGTCTCCAAAACCAAAGGTTGGGGGTTCGATGCCCTCCGCCCCTGCCACGATTTGAACTGAAAGCAATATGTCTCAACAAACTGCAAGTCATTCTGAAGAAAAAAGCAGCTGGGTCTCAGGCCTCGCTGCTTTAATCGTCGTTGCTGCGTTAGTGCTGTACTACACGCTCATCGATCAATCTTTATTGGTGCGCTTGGGGGTATTGTTTGGCGGCATTGCAGCTGCAGTAATAATTGTGGCGATTTCTCCGGATGGGCGTCGTTTTATCGTCTATGCAAAAGATTCTTGGTATGAAGTAAAAAAGGTTGTTTGGCCAACTCGTAAAGAGACCACCCAAATGACTCTAGTCGTATTTGGCTTTGTTCTGATCATGTCCTTGTTTTTGTGGATTGCAGACAAATTAATTGAATGGCTAGTTTTTTCAGTCCTCTTGGGCTGGAAGTGAGTAAGCAAAATGACTGATTCAGAAGTAGTCGCAAATTCTCAAGCCGCTGGTAATAAGCGTTGGTATGTAATCCATGCCTACTCCGGCATGGAAAAGAGCGTTAAAAAAGGCCTTGAGGAGCGTATCGCTCGTTCAGGTATGCCTGAGAAATTTGGCCGTATTTTGGTTCCATCGGAAGAGGTGGTTGAGGTGAAGTCTGGCTCTAAGTCTGTTACAGAGCGCCGTTTCTTCCCTGGCTATGTCTTGATTGAGATGGAAATGACCGACGAAAGCTGGCATTTGGTGAAAAATACCCCAAAAGTGACCGGTTTCGTGGGTGGCGTACGTAACCGCCCAAGCCCGATTTCAAACGCAGAAGTCACCAAAATCATGGATCAGATGCAAGCTGGGGTTGATAAACCTAAGCCCAAGACTCTATTTGAAGTGGGTGAGATGGTTCGCGTCAAAGAAGGTCCGTTTACCGACTTTAATGGCAACGTTGAGGAAGTGAACTATGAGAAGTCAAGATTGCGCGTTTCTGTTACAATTTTCGGTCGCGGCACCCCAGTTGAACTGGAGTTTGGCCAAGTAGAAAAGATGTAAAAACAAGGACTTAGTCTTGTTTTGCAGTGCAGCAAAGTAGTAAAAGTCGTTTTAAGTGGTTATTTAGTTTTAGTAATTAACCGAGGAGCTGAGCTAGAAAGCCAAAAACTAGCAAAGCGTTAACTCAACGGCGGTCTTTCCTAATGAGGTTAGGCGCGCTTTAAGGAGCAACACATGGCAAAGAAGATTGTTGGCTTTATTAAGCTGCAGATTCCTGCAGGTAAAGCAAACCCATCACCACCCGTAGGTCCAGCATTGGGTCAACGCGGCCTCAACATTATGGAATTCTGTAAGGCGTTTAATGCTCAAACTCAGAGCATGGAACCTGGCTTGCCAATTCCAGTCGTGATTACAGCGTTCGCTGACAAGAGCTTCACATTCATCATGAAGACTCCTCCAGCAACCATCATGATTAAGAAGGCTGCAAAGATCGAAAAAGGATCACCACGTCCTCATACCGATAAGGTAGGAAAAATTACTCGTGCTCAAGCGGAAGAAATCGCTAAAGCAAAAATGCCAGATTTGACAGCGGCTGATATGGATGCAGCAGTTCGCACAATCGCTGGTAGCGCCCGTTCCATGGGCATCACTGTGGAAGGAGTCTAATCATGACTAAATTATCTAAGCGCGTAAAAGCAATTCAGTCCAAAGTAGATCGCAACAAGTTTTACCCATTGGAAGATGCATTGAATCTTGTTAAAGAGTGTGCAACTGCTAAGTTTGATGAGTCTATCGACGTTGCTGTTCAGTTGGGCATTGATGCCAAGAAATCTGACCAAGTTGTGCGCGGGGCGGTTGTGCTCCCAGCTGGTACAGGTAAGCACGTTCGTGTTGCTGTTTTTGCACAAGGCGAGAAGGCTGAACAAGCTAAAGCTGCTGGCGCAGAAATCGTTGGCATGGAAGATTTGGCTGAACAAATTAAAGGCGGCAAAATTGACTTTGATGTATTGATCGCATCTCCAGACACAATGAAAATTGTTGGTACTTTAGGTCAAGTGTTGGGCCCACGTGGTTTGATGCCAAATCCAAAAGTAGGAACAGTGACACCTGACGTAGCAACTGCAGTGAAAAATGCAAAAGCTGGTCAAGTACAGTTCCGTGTCGACAAAGCCGGTATCGTGCATGCAAGCATTGGCCGTCGTTCATTCGAGCCAGCTGCATTGAAATCTAATTTGCTCGCATTGCTTGAGGCTTTGAATAAAGCAAAACCTCCTGCATCTAAGGGAGTTTATTTAAAGAAGGTTGCCGTAAGCAGCACTATGGGTGCTGGCGTACGTGTTGACCAAGCATCGTTACAGGTTGCTGCTTAATAGCCTGTAACAAAAAAGAACTTTGGGTCGACTCACATTTTTTGGATGAGAGTCGAACATCAAAGACCGTTGGTGAATTAGTTGCTAGCAAAGAGTTAATTCTTAATTGTTACGAAAGTAACGACCAGCGCAGATGGCGACCCTGAAAAGATTTTCACAAGAATCTTTGTGAACAAATGATCAGACGCTGGTGTGTAACCCCAACTGGAAACAGTTGGTTTTTATGGAGTTAAACCGTGCCTTTGAATGTACAAGACAAAAAAGCGATTGTTGCTGATGTCGGCGCTCAATTGGCTGGAGCCCAAACTGTCGTTCTCGCTGAATACCGCGGTATCCCAGTAGAAGAATTGACAAAGCTGCGTGCTAGTGCACGTGACCAAGGTGTATATCTTCGTGTTTTGAAGAACACATTGGCACGTCGTGCTACACAAGGCACACAGTTTGAGCCTCTTGCTGATTCGATGGTTGGCCCCTTGATCTACGGCATTTCTGCTGATCCGATTGCCTCGGCAAAAGTATTGCAGAACTTTGCTAAGACTCAAGATTTGCTAGTGATTAAAGCTGGCCTATACAACGGTAAGTTGTTGGACGTTGCAGGTGTTAAAGCCCTCGCGACAATTCCAAGCCGTGAAGAGTTGTTATCAACGTTGTTGGGTGTCATGAAGGCCCCAGTTTCTGCGATGGCTCGTGTATTGGGCGCAGTGGCTGCGCAAAAAGCAGCTGGAGCACCTGCTCCGGTAGCCGAAGCGGCAGCACCTGTAGAGGCGGCCCCAGTGGCAGAAGCTGTGCAAGCCGCAGAGCCTGCAGCTGAACCAGCAGCCCCAGAAGCTACAGCAACAAACGAAACCCCTGCCGCTGAATAAGCGACAAATTAACTATTTAAGTATTAGGAGCTAAAAATGGCGATTACTAAAGAAGAAATCATTGAAGCAGTAGGTAGCATGTCCGTTATGGATTTGAACGACTTGGTTAAAGCGTTCGAAGAGAAATTTGGTGTTTCAGCTGCAGCGATGGCTGTTGCTGGTCCTGCAGGTGCTGGTGGTGGTGATGCTGGTGGTGCAGAGCAAACTGAATTCACAGTAAACCTCGTTGAAGCTGGCGCAAACAAAGTTTCAGTAATTAAAGCAGTTCGCGAAATTACTGGTCTCGGTTTGAAAGAAGCGAAAGATTTGGTTGACGGTGCACCGAAGCCAATCAAAGAAGGCGTTGACAAGAAGACTGCTGAAGAAGCCAAGAAGAAGCTTGAAGAAGCTGGCGCTAAGGCAGAACTCAAGTAATACAAACTCAGCTAGCGCCTCTCACAAAGGGGCGTTGGCCATGTTGGGTTTGACCTTTAGAGGTCAAACCCGATTTCATTTCTGATTGGAATCGGGTTTGCCTTCTGATACGACTGCAGAATGCAAGTTTGGTCGGACACTAGATCCTAGCGATGTAGTGTTGTCCGCCAGTGATTGGTAGTGGCCAATCGCCAAATCTTTGTACAGTCGCTGAATTCGGAGATGAAATGAACTATAGCTTCACCGAACGCAAGCGAGTCCGTAAAAGCTTTGCTAAGCGAGTAAATAACCATCAGGTTCCTTACCTGATCGCGACGCAGCTGGAGTCCTACGCTAAATTTTTACAGGCTGATAAGCCGGCTACTTCTCGTATTAACGAGGGATTACAAGCTGCGTTTACATCAGCATTCCCAATTGTGTCCAACAACGGATACGCACGCATGGAATACGTGTCTTATCAGTTGTCACAGCCACCATTTGACGTTAAAGAATGTCAACAACGTGGTTACACATATCACTCTGCCTTACGCGCAAAAGTTCGCTTGATTATTTATGATCGCGAAGCGCCTACTAAGGTTAAAGAAGTAAAGGAGAGCGAAGTCTACATGGGCGAAATTCCGCTCATGACAGAAAACGGCTCTTTCGTGATTAACGGCACTGAGCGTGTAATCGTTTCTCAGTTGCATCGTTCCCCAGGCGTGTTCTTTGAGCACGATAAGGGCAAAACTCATAGCTCTGGTAAGTTGCTGTTCTCAGCACGCATCATTCCTTACCGTGGCTCATGGCTCGATTTCGAGTTTGATCCAAAAGATATTCTGTATTTCCGTGTTGACCGTCGTCGTAAGATGCCTGTCACCATTTTGCTCAAGGCAATTGGTTTAAATAACGAACAGATCCTTGCAAACTTCTTCAACTTTGATCATTTCTCATTGACCGCTAATGGCGCATCAATGGAATTTGTTCCAGAGCGTTTGCGTGGTCAGTTGGCTAGCTTTGATGTGGTCGATAAGAATGGCGTTGTAGTCATTCAAAAAGACAAGCGCATCAATGCAAAACACATTCGTGAACTCGAAGCCGCTAAGACAAAGACGATTGCTGTTCCAGATGACTACTTAGTAGGTCGTGTAGTTGCGCGCAATATTGTTGATCCAGATTCTGGTGAAATCTTGGCTTACGCTAATGATGAAATCACTGAAGAGTTGTTGGCAACATTGCGCGATGCTGGCATCAAACAATTGGAAACGATTTACACCAACGATTTAGATTCTGGTGCGTACATTTCTCAGACATTGCGTACTGATGAAACCGCTGATCAAACAGCTGCTCGTATCGCCATCTACCGCATGATGCGTCCTGGCGAGCCTCCAACAGAAGATGCTGTTGAAGCCTTGTTCCAGCGCTTGTTCTATAGCGAAGATACTTACGATTTATCTCGTGTTGGCCGTATGAAGGTCAATAGCCGTCTTGGTCGTGCTGAGATGGAAGGCCCCATGGTCTTGTCGAACGAAGATATTCTCGACACAATTAAGTCCCTCGTAGATTTGCGTAACGGCAAAGGCGAAGTGGATGATATCGATCACTTAGGTAATCGTCGTGTACGTTGCGTTGGTGAATTGGCAGAGAACCAATTCCGTGCTGGTTTGTCACGTGTTGAGCGTGCGGTTAAAGAACGTCTCGGCCAAGCCGAAACAGAAAACCTCATGCCGCATGACTTGATTAACAGCAAGCCAATTTCTTCTGCAATTCGTGAGTTCTTCGGTTCTTCGCAGTTATCCCAGTTTATGGACCAAACCAACCCACTCTCAGAGATCACGCATAAGCGTCGTATTTCTGCATTGGGACCCGGTGGTTTGACACGCGAACGCGCTGGTTTCGAAGTTCGCGACGTGCATCCAACTCACTACGGACGTGTTTGCCCAATTGAAACTCCAGAAGGACCAAACATTGGTTTGATCAACTCACTCGCCTTATTTGCGCGTTTGAATGAGCATGGCTTCCTAGAGACTCCATACCGTAAAGTTTCCAATAGCAAGGTAAGCGATGAAGTGGTTTACCTCTCTGCAATTGAAGAAGCGAAGTATGTGATTGCTCAGGCAAATGCGACGATCGACAAAAACGGCAAGTTAGCTGACGAACTCGTTTCTGCTCGTCAAGCTGGTGAGACCATGATGGTGAGCCCAGAGCGCATCGATTTCATCGACGTTGCTCCTAGCCAGATCGTTTCTGCCGCTGCTTCACTTGTTCCATTCTTGGAGCACGATGATGCGAACCGTGCGTTGATGGGTGCGAACATGCAACGTCAAGCGGTTCCTTGCTTGCGTCCAGATAAGCCATTGGTTGGTACAGGTTTAGAGCGTATTGTTGCGGTTGACTCCGGCACTGTTGTGTTGGCAGCGCGTGGCGGTATCGTGGATTATGTTGATGCGAATCGTATTGTGATTCGTGTGAACGATGACGAGACTGCTGCTGGTGAAGTTGGTGTGGATATTTATAACCTCATCAAGTACACTCGCTCAAACCAAAACACCAACATCAATCAACGTCCAATCGTGAAGGTTGGCGATCGTGTAGCCCGCGGTGACGTGGTTGCTGACGGCGCATCTACCGATTTGGGCGAATTGGCTTTGGGTCAAAACATGACTGTGGCATTTATGCCATGGAACGGTTACAACTTCGAAGATTCAATCTTGATCTCTGAGAAGGTTGTTGCTGATGATCGCTACACCTCTATTCATATTGAAGAGTTGTCAGTGGTTGCTCGTGACACCAAACTTGGTTCAGAAGAAATCACGCGCGATATCTCCAATTTGGCAGAGTCACAACTCTCTCGTTTAGATGAGAGCGGTATTGTGTACATCGGTGCCGAAGTTGAAGCTGGCGACGTACTGGTTGGTAAGGTCACTCCAAAGGGTGAGACTACTCTAACCCCTGAAGAGAAGTTACTGCGTGCGATCTTCGGCGAAAAAGCATCTGATGTAAAAGATACTTCTTTGCGCGTTCCTTCCGGAATGGTTGGTACTGTTATCGATGTTCAAGTTTTCACTCGTGAAGGTATTGAGCGCGATGCCCGTGCACAATCGATTATTCAGGAAGAATTGCAACGCTATCGTTTGGATTTGAACGACCAGCTGCGTATTGTTGAAGGCGATGCCTTCATGCGTTTAGAAAAACTGTTGGTGGGCAAAGTTGCTAACGGCGGCCCTAAGAAATTGGCTAAAGGCACCAAAATCGACAAGGATTACCTTTCTGATTTGGATAAATACCATTGGTTTGATATTCGTCCAGCAGATGATGAAGTTGCTTCACAGGTTGAAGCGATCAAATCTTCTATTGAAGCGAAACGTAAGCAGTTTGATGAAGCGTTCGAAGAGAAGCGTACCAAGCTTACTCAAGGCGATGATTTACAGCCTGGCGTAACGAAGATGGTTAAGGTTTACTTAGCTGTTAAGCGTCGCTTGCAGCCTGGTGACAAGATGGCTGGTCGTCACGGTAACAAAGGCGTGGTCTCTAAGATTGCTCCTGCTGAAGATATGCCATTTATGGCTGACGGACGTCCTGTTGATATCGTCTTGAACCCATTGGGCGTTCCTTCACGTATGAACGTTGGCCAGATCTTGGAAACCCACTTAGGTTGGGCTGCTCAAGGTATTGGTAAGCGTATTGATGAAATGGTTCGTCAACAAGCTAAGCAAGCTGAACTGCGTAAGTTCTTCAAGCAGCTTTACAACGAGACTGGTCGTCAAGAAGACATCGACAATTTTACTGATGAGCAAATCAATGCATTGGCTGAGAACTTACGCCAAGGCTTACCATTTGCAACCCCAGTGTTTGACGGTGCTACTGAGGCTGAAATCAGTCGCATGCTTGAGTTGGCATACCCAGAAGAAGTTGCTAAGTCATTGCAAATGACCCCATCACGTCAGCAAATGGTTCTGTTCGATGGTCGCACTGGTGATCAGTTCGAACGTCCTGTAACTGTTGGCGTAATGCACGTCTTGAAACTCCACCACTTGGTTGATGACAAGATGCATGCTCGTTCAACTGGACCTTACTCCTTAGTAACGCAGCAGCCATTGGGCGGTAAAGCTCAGTTTGGTGGTCAGCGCTTTGGTGAGATGGAAGTCTGGGCCCTCGAAGCATACGGCGCTTCATATGTCTTGCAAGAAATGCTGACAGTGAAGTCCGATGACGTCACAGGCCGAACCAAGGTTTATGAAAACATCGTCAAGGGCGAGCACACGATTGATGCTGGCATGCCCGAATCCTTCAACGTTCTGGTGAAAGAGATCCGTTCGTTGGGTATTGACATTGACATGGAGCGCAACTGATATGAAAGCATTGCTCGATTTATTTAAGCAAACGCAGGGTGATGAGCAGTTTGATGTCATCAAGATTGGCCTCGCATCCCCTGAGAAAATTCGCTCATGGTCTTTTGGTGAAGTACGCAAACCAGAAACCATTAACTACCGGACTTTTAAGCCCGAGCGTGATGGTTTGTTTTGCGCCAAGATTTTTGGACCAACTAAAGACTACGAGTGCTTATGCGGTAAGTACAAGCGCTTAAAGTTCCGTGGCGTTATCTGTGAGAAGTGCGGTGTTGAAGTTACTCTCGCTAAGGTACGTCGTGAGCGTATGGGCCACATTGAGTTGGCAGCCCCTGTAGCGCACATTTGGTTCTTAAAGTCCCTGCCATCCCGTTTAGGCATGGTTCTCGATATGACATTGCGTGATATCGAGCGCGTTCTTTACTTTGAGGCATATGTAGTTGTAGATCCTGGTATGACTCCTGAAGGCGCAATGAAGCGCGGTCAGATCATGTCTGAAGATGAGTACATTGCTAAAACAGAAGAGTATGGTGACGGCGCGTTTACCGCCATCATGGGCGCGGAAGGTATTCGTGAGCTTTTGCGTTCGATCGATATCGATCGTGAAGTGGAAACGATTCGTGCTGAGTTGAAAGCAACTGGTAGCGATGCCAAGATCAAGAAATACGCTAAGCGCTTAAAAGTGCTTGAGGCGTTCCAAAGCTCAGGCATCAAGCCTGACTGGATGATCATGGAAGTGTTGCCAGTATTGCCACCAGAGTTGCGCCCATTGGTGCCATTGGATGGCGGTCGCTTCGCTACTTCTGACTTGAACGACCTCTATCGTCGTGTCATTAACCGTAACAATCGTTTGAAGCGTTTGTTGGAATTGCGCGCACCAGAAATTATCGTGCGTAACGAAAAACGAATGTTGCAAGAAGCGGTTGACTCATTGCTCGACAACGGTCGTCGCGGTAAGGCTATGACAGGCGCCAATAAGCGCCCTCTCAAGTCATTGGCTGAGATGATTAAAGGTAAGAGCGGTCGTTTCCGTCAAAACTTGCTCGGTAAGCGTGTTGACTACTCTGGTCGTTCAGTGATCGTGGTTGGTCCTACATTGAAATTGCATCAGTGCGGCTTGCCGAAATTGATGGCGCTTGAGTTGTTCAAGCCATTTATTTTCAACAAGCTTGAGACCCTTGGCATTGCAACCACGATTAAGGCTGCGAAGAAAGAAGTAGAAAGTCAGACGCCAATCGTTTGGGACATTCTCGAAGAAGTGATTCGCGAACATCCAATCATGTTGAACCGTGCGCCGACATTGCACCGCCTTGGCATTCAGGCTTTCGAGCCAATGTTGATTGAAGGTAAAGCAATTCAGTTGCACCCATTAGTCTGCGCGGCATTTAACGCGGACTTTGACGGTGACCAAATGGCGGTTCACGTTCCTTTGTCGCTCGAAGCGCAAATGGAAGCACGTACATTGATGTTGGCCTCGAACAACGTATTGTTCCCAGCTAACGGTGAGCCATCTATTGTTCCTTCACAGGACGTGGTGTTGGGTCTGTACTACGCTACACGCGATAAGATCAACGGCAAAGGCGAAGGTATGGTCTTCGCCAACATTACTGAAGTCGTGCGCGCATACGAAGCAGGTCAAGTTGAATTGGCTTCTCGGGTTGCTGTGCGTATTACTGAGTACGAGATCGTGGATAAGAAGGCAGAAGGCGATGCGCGTTTTGTTGAGAAGACCAAGATCTATCAAACATCTGTTGGCCGCGCAATTCTGTCCGAGATTTTGCCTAAGGGCATGTCTTTCGAGGAAATTAACAAGCCTTTGAAGAAAAAAGAAATCTCACGTTTGATCAACACCTCATTCCGTAAGTGTGGTTTGCGCGACACCGTCATATTTGCTGATCGCTTGTTGCAGTCTGGTTTCCGTTTGGCTACTAAGGCTGGTATCTCGATTGCCATCGACGATATGTTGATTCCAACTTCTAAAGATCGCATCATTACTGAAGCGTCTACCAAGGTTAAGGAATACGACAAGCAGTTCATGTCAGGTCTCGTAACCAATCAAGAACGTTATAACAACGTGGTTGATATTTGGGGTGCCGCAGGCGACCAAGTTGGTAAAGCCATGATGGATGAGTTGTCACACGTTGATGTGCTCGACCGTAATGGCAAAACTGCTCGCCAAGAATCCTTTAACTCCATCTATATGATGGCGGACTCTGGTGCGCGTGGATCTGCTGCGCAGATACGTCAGTTGGCTGGTATGCGTGGTTTGATGGCTAAGCCAGATGGCTCTATTATTGAAACCCCGATTACTGCGAACTTCCGTGAAGGTTTGAATGTGTTGCAGTACTTCATCTCAACTCACGGTGCTCGTAAGGGTCTAGCCGATACTGCGTTGAAGACAGCGAACTCTGGTTACTTAACACGTCGTTTGTGTGACGTTACTCAAGATCTCGTAGTAATCGAAGAAGATTGCGGTGCATCTACGGGTGTAACTATGAAGGCGCTTGTTGAGGGCGGCGAAATTATCGAAGCATTGCGCGATCGTATTTTGGGTCGTGTATGTATCGGTGACATCGTTCATCCTGATACACAAGAAGTCATTGTTCCTAACGACACATTGCTTGATGAAGATCACGTTGATCAAATCGTTGCATTGGGTATCGACGAAGTTAAGGTTCGCACAGTACTTTCTTGCCAAACTCGTTATGGTTTGTGCGCGAAGTGCTACGGACGTGACCTAGGTCGCGGTGGTTTGGTTAACGTTGGCGAGGCAGTTGGTGTGATTGCTGCTCAGTCTATCGGTGAGCCAGGCACACAGTTGACCATGCGTACCTTCCACATCGGTGGTGCTGCATCACGTGCTTTAGTTGCAAGCAATATTGAAGCTAAATCGAACGGTTCTTTGAAGTTCTCCGGCACGATGCGTGTTGTGAAGAATGCGAAGGGCGAGCAGATTGTGATTTCACGTTCTGGTGAAGCCTTGATCGTTGATGACAACGGTCGTGAGCGCGAGCGTCATAAAGTGCCTTATGGTGCAACTCTCTTGTTAAAAGAGGGTGCAGCAGTCAAGGCAGGCGCAAGCTTAGCGACATGGGATCCATTAACACGCCCGATCATTTCTGAGTACGCTGGTATTGCACGCTTTGATAACGTTGAAGAGGGTGTAACCGTTGCGAAGCAGGTTGACGAAGTTACTGGCCTCTCCACTTTGGTGGTGATTGACGGTAAGCGTCGTTCTGCCGCAAGCAAGGGCGTTCGTCCAGTGATCAACTTAGTTGATGACAAGGGCAATGACGTGATGATCGCTGGTACTGATCATCCAGTAAACATCGGCCTCCAAGTGGGCGCCTTGATTACTGTCAAGGATGGTCAGAAAGTCGAAGTGGGTGAAGTATTGGCACGTATTCCAATTGAATCCCAGAAGACTCGCGACATTACCGGTGGTTTGCCACGTGTTGCTGAACTCTTTGAAGCACGTTCACCAAAAGATGCTGCTGTATTGGCAAAAGTAACTGGAACTGTTTCCTTCGGTAAAGAAACCAAAGGCAAGCAACGTTTGGTTATTACCGATATGGATGGCGAAGCGAATGAATTCTTGATTCCAAAAGAGAAGCAAGTTCTTGTTCATGACGGTCAAGTGGTGAACAAGGGCGAGATGATTGTGGAAGGCCCTGCTGATCCGCATGACATCTTGACTCTCAAAGGTATTGAAGAGTTGGCGATTTACATCGTTGATGAGGTTCAGGACGTTTATCGTCTCCAGGGTGTGAAGATTAATGACAAGCACATTGAAGTGATCGTGCGTCAGATGTTGCGCCGTGTTCAGGTAACCGATCCAGGCGACACCACATTCATCCCTGGTGAGCAAGTAGAGCGTTCTAAGCTCTATGACGAGAATGATCGCGTCATCGCCGAAGGTAAGCGCCCAGCTTCATTCGACAACGTATTGCTTGGTATTACTAAAGCATCCTTGTCGACAGACAGCTTCATTTCAGCTGCTTCTTTCCAAGAAACCACCCGCGTATTGACCGAAGCCGCAATTATGGGCAAGACCGATACACTACGTGGCCTCAAGGAAAACGTCATTATTGGTCGTCTGATCCCTGCTGGTACCGGCTTGTCTTATCGCCGTGCTCGCAAGGTCAGAGAGCAATTTGAGCGTGATCGCGCTCAGATGATTGCTGCCGAGGAAGAGGCAATGGCTAGCGCCCCTGTGGAAATAGAGGCTGAGGTCATCGCTCCTACTGGGGAGGCTGATCCAAGCTAATTTGGTAATTCTGGCCACAAATGGCCAGTTTTCCCTCGATTTGGTTGACGGGGAAGGCTGGCCAAGCTAGAATGCTGAGTTCTACTGATTCAGAAGAGGGTCTATTTTGACCTAGAAATTCTCTAAGTCATTGATTTTCTTGAAGAAAGCAACAAAGAAGTACTAACCGAGCTATTTTTATGCCAACAATTAATCAACTATTACGCAAGCCAAGAACAAGGCTTACCGTTAAAAGCAAGAGCCCTGCGCTGCAAAACAGCCCGCAGCGCCGTGGTGTATGTACCCGTGTGTACACAACCACTCCTAAAAAGCCTAACTCTGCGCTTCGTAAAGTAGCCAAGGTTCGCTTAACCAATGGTTTTGAAGTGATTTCATACATTGGCGGTGAAGGCCATAACCTCCAGGAACACTCTGTAGTGTTAATCCGTGGTGGTCGTGTGAAGGACTTGCCAGGTGTGCGTTATCACATCGTTCGCGGTTCTTTGGACTTGCAAGGTGTTAAAGATCGTAAGCAAGCACGTTCTAAATACGGTGCTAAGCGCGCTAAGAAAGCTGCTTAATTTCTCATTAAGCAGTGGTAGTTTCGCAGTAAGCAATATGCAGTAAGTCACTTTTGCCAGACTTAAAAGGCAAGTAAGTGGCTGTTCCGTTTAAGAATTTTCTTAAATAGTAGGACAGCTGGAGCGGGTAGTTCATGTGAGCTGCCCCTAACTGAACTGAAGGAGTAGTTATGCCACGTCGTCGTGAAGTTCCCAAACGGGAAATTTTGCCGGATCCAAAATTCGGCAATGTAGAAGTAGCTAAATTCATGAACGTCCTCATGTTGGACGGCAAGAAATCGGTTGCAGAGCGCATTGTTTACGGTGCCTTTGATCACATCGAGAAAAAAGCAAATAAAGAACCCCTCGAAATTTTTTCAACAGCCATGGGCAACGTTAAGCCAATGGTTGAGGTTAAGAGCCGCCGCGTTGGCGGTGCAAACTATCAAGTTCCTGTTGAAGTTCGTCCATCTCGTCGTTCCGCTTTGGCAATGCGCTGGTTGCGCGAAGCCGCTAAGAAGCGTGGCGAAAAATCGATGGCTCAACGCTTGGCCAACGAATTATTAGAAGCAGCCGAAGGTCGTGGCGGCGCAATGAAGAAGCGCGAAGAAGTTCATCGCATGGCAGAAGCTAACAAAGCTTTCTCACATTTCCGCTTCTAATCGAATAGTTAAGAAAAGGCATAAACAGTGGCACGCAAAACCCCCATTGATCGATATCGCAATATTGGTATCTCTGCGCACATTGACGCAGGTAAAACAACTACTACTGAACGCGTTCTGTTCTACACCGGTGTTAATCACAAGATTGGTGAAGTGCATGATGGCGCAGCTACCATGGACTGGATGGAGCAAGAGCAAGAGCGTGGTATCACGATTACTTCTGCTGCAACCACAGCCTTCTGGAAGGGCATGGCAGGCAATTATCAAGAGCACCGTATCAACATTATTGATACCCCAGGACACGTGGATTTCACGATTGAGGTTGAGCGTTCCATGCGTGTTCTCGATGGCGCCTGCATGGTGTATTGCGCGGTAGGTGGCGTTCAGCCACAGTCTGAAACAGTTTGGCGTCAAGCAAACAAGTACGGTGTTCCACGTTTAGCATTCGTAAACAAAATGGACCGTACAGGCGCGAACTTCTTCAAAGTGTATGAACAGATGAAGGCTCGCTTAAAGGCGAATCCAATCTTGATTCAAATTCCAATTGGCGCAGAAGAAAACTTCCAAGGCGTTGTGGATTTAGTGAAGATGAAAGCAATTGTTTGGGACGAGGCTTCACAAGGAACTAAATTTACCTACGAAGACATTCCTGCCGAATTGCAAGCCAGCGCTGAAGAGTGGCGCGAGAAAATGGTTGAAGCCGCTGCAGAGAGTTCAGAAGAGTTAATGGACAAGTATCTCGGTGGTGAAGCATTAAGCGAAGAAGAAATTAAGAAGGCGATTCGTACTCGTACGATCGCTGGTGAAATTGTTCCAATGCTTTGCGGAACTGCCTTTAAGAACAAAGGTGTTCAGGCGATGTTGGATGCTGTGATCGATTACTTACCTTCACCAGTGGATATTCCTCCGGTTAAAGGTGAGTTGGAAGACGGCTCTGAGACAGAGCGTAAGGCTGATGACAATGAGAAGTTCTCAGCGTTGGCATTTAAGATCATGACTGACCCGTTCGTTGGCCAGCTCATCTTCTTCCGCGTGTATTCAGGCGTGATCAATTCAGGCGATACGATCTACAACCCAATCAAGGGCAAGAAAGAGCGTATTGGTCGTTTGTTGCAGATGCATGCTAACCAACGTGAAGAGATTAAAGAAGTTCGCGCAGGCGATATCGCCGCAGCAGTTGGTTTGAAAGACGCAACAACAGGCGAAACATTGTGTGACCCAGATAACATCGTGATCTTGGAGCGCATGGAGTTCCCTGAGCCAGTGATCTCTCAGGCAGTTGAGCCTAAGACAAAAGCAGACCAAGAGAAAATGGGTCTTGCATTGAACCGCTTAGCACAAGAAGATCCTTCATTCCGCGTGAAGACTGATGAAGAATCTGGTCAAACTATTATTTCTGGTATGGGCGAGCTCCACTTGGAAATTCTAGTGGATCGTATGAAGCGTGAGTTCGGTGTAGAGGCAACTGTTGGTAAGCCGCAAGTTGCATACCGCGAAACGATTCGCAAGACTTGCGACGAAATCGAAGGTAAGTTTGTTAAGCAGTCTGGCGGACGTGGTCAGTACGGTCACGTTGTATTGAAGCTTGAGCCACAAGAACCAGGCAAGGGCTTTGAATTCGTTGACGCTATTAAGGGCGGTGTAGTTCCACGTGAATATATCCCTGCAGTAGAAAAAGGCATTATTGAAACATTGAACTCCGGTGTATTGGCTGGCTATCCAGTGGTTGACATTAAAGCAACCCTGTTCTTCGGCTCATACCATGACGTTGACTCCAATGAAAACGCATTTAAGATGGCGGGCTCTATGGCGTTCAAGGATGGTATGCGTAAAGCAGCTCCAGTATTGCTTGAGCCAATGATGGCAGTTGAAGTTGAAACTCCAGAAGATTTCATGGGTAACGTGATGGGTGACCTTTCTTCACGTCGCGGCATTATGCAAGGCATGGACGACATTCCTGGCGGCGGCAAGATTGTTCGTGCAGAAGTTCCTCTCGCAGAGATGTTTGGTTACTCCACTGGCTTGCGTTCTTTGACGCAGGGCCGTGCAACCTACACCATGGAATTTAAGCATTACGCAGAAGCACCGAAGAACGTAGCAGAAGCAGTTATGGCTGCTAAAGCGAAGTAATTTATTCACATTAATTTTGATATTGACTAGCTAAGAAGGCAGACAAAAATGGCAAAAGAAAAATTCGAGCGGACAAAACCGCACGTAAACGTAGGCACCATCGGTCACGTTGACCACGGTAAAACTACTTTGACAGCAGCAATTGCAACCGTGCTCTCAAAAGCATTCGGTGGCGAAGCAAAAGCATACGATCAGATCGATGCGGCTCCAGAAGAAAAAGCCCGCGGTATTACGATTAACACCGCACACGTTGAATACGAAACTGCTGGTCGTCACTATGCACACGTTGACTGCCCAGGACACGCTGACTACGTCAAAAACATGATTACTGGTGCTGCGCAGATGGACGGCGCAATTTTGGTTTGCTCTGCTGCAGACGGCCCAATGCCACAAACTCGTGAGCACATCCTCTTGGCACGTCAGGTTGGCGTTCCATACATCGTTGTTTTCTTGAACAAGTGCGACATGGTTGACGATGCTGAACTCTTAGAGCTCGTTGAAATGGAAGTGCGTGAACTGCTCTCTAAATATGACTTCCCAGGTGACGATACTCCGATCATCCGTGGTTCTGCCAAGATGGCATTAGAGGGTGACGAAGGCCCATTGGGTAAAGAAGCCATCATGAAATTGGCTGAAGCACTCGATACTTACATCCCAACTCCAGAGCGTGCTGTTGATGGCTCATTCTTGATGCCAGTAGAAGACGTGTTCTCTATCTCTGGTCGCGGTACTGTAGTAACTGGCCGTATTGAGCGCGGCATCATCAAGGTTGGTGAAGAGATTGAAATCGTTGGTATCAAGCCAACTCTCAAGACCACTTGTACTGGTGTTGAAATGTTCCGTAAATTGCTCGACCAAGGTCAAGCAGGCGATAACGTCGGTATCTTGTTACGTGGCACAAAACGTGAAGAAGTTGAGCGTGGCCAAGTATTGGCTAAGCCTGGTTCTATCACTCCACACACTCACTTTACTGCTGAGGTTTACATCTTGGGTAAAGATGAAGGTGGTCGTCATACTCCATTCTTTAACAACTATCGTCCACAGTTCTACTTCCGTACAACGGACGTAACTGGTTCAATCGAGTTGCCAAAAGATAAAGAGATGGTGATGCCTGGTGATAACGTCACCATCACCGTCAAACTCATCGCGCCAATCGCGATGGAAGAAGGTTTACGTTTTGCGATCCGTGAAGGTGGCCGTACTGTTGGCGCCGGTGTGGTTGCAAAGATTTTGGCTTAAGAAGTAGGTATTACTAGTAACAATATTTAGCGGTTTGCTAACCGGTGACATCAGTGCTGCTGATGTCACTGTGCTCTTTAGATGTATAACGTGGCAGCACCACACCGCTCTTTGGAATTAATATGCAAAACCAAAAAATTCGTATTCGTCTTAAAGCGTTTGATTACCGTTTGATCGACCAGTCTGCAGCTGAAATCGTTGATACAGCTAAGCGCACTGGTGCAGTTGTTAAGGGTCCAGTACCTTTGCCAACCCGTATTGAGCGTTTTGACATCTTGCGTTCGCCACACGTAAACAAGACTTCTCGTGATCAGTTAGAGATCCGTACCCATCTGCGTTTGATGGATATTGTTGATCCTACAGAGAAAACTGTAGATGCTTTGATGAAATTAGACCTCCCAGCAGGTGTGGACGTCGAAATTAAGTTGCAGTAATTTGTTGTTTCCAGTCTCGGCACTTGCCAAGACTGGGTTTTCGGGATAGAATCTAAGGCTCTGCTGAGTGAAATTTGGCAGATTTTGAGGTTTTATTAGCATTAAACACGTTGTAAGTTATTGATTTAGAAGTACTTTTACTTGTAAATCACTTAAATTAATTTTGCCGACCAATCGAAGTCGGCGTGGAGCATGAATATGAGCTTAGGCTTAATCGGCCGCAAGGTCGGCATGACCCGTCTTTTTACGGACGAAGGGGAAGCGATTCCTGTCACCGTAATTGACGTGAGCGACAACAGAATCGCTCAAATCAAGACCCAGGCAACTGATGGCTATGACGCTATTCAGTTGGCACACGGCACACGTAGAGCAACTCGCGTTACCAAATCAATGGCTGGTCACTTTGCTAAGGCAGGTGTATTGGCAGGTAATGCACTCAACGAATTTCATTTAGACGCAGCGAAAATTGCAGAAATGACACCAGGTCAAGTTGTACCTGCTGACGCTGCTTTTACTGCTGGTCAAAAAGTAGATGTGCAAGGCGTAACAATCGGTAAAGGATACGCAGGTACCATCAAGCGTTATCACTTCGCTTCTGGTCGCGCATCTCACGGTAACTCTAGATCACACAACGTACCAGGCTCTATCGGTATGGCGCAAGATCCAGGCCGTGTTTTCCCAGGTAAGCGCATGACTGGCCACCTTGGTGACGTTACACGTACCGTACAAAATTTAGTCATCGCACGCATTGATGCAGAACGTAATCTCATCATGGTTAAAGGCGCTATTCCAGGCGCTCCGGGCGGTAAAGTTATTGTTACTCCAGCGGTTAAAACACCGTTGAAGAAGAAATAGGGAGAGCGAATATGGAACTTAAGCTTCTCCAGGACAACGGTACTTTAGGTGCGGGCGTACAAGCTTCACCAGAAGTATTTGAGCGTGAATATAACGAAGCATTGGTACACCAAGTTGTAGTGGCTTACCAAGCAAATGCACGTAGCGGTAACCGTGCACAAAAAGACCGTGAGCAAGTTAAGCACACAACCAAAAAACCTTGGCGTCAAAAAGGTACTGGTCGTGCACGTGCTGGTATGAGCTCTTCCCCGCTGTGGCGTGGGGGTGGTCGTATATTCCCAAATTCTCCAGAAGAGAATTTCAGCCAAAAAGTAAACAAGAAAATGTACCGCGCTGGTATGAGATCAATTTTGTCTCAGTTGGCTCGCGAAGGTCGTTTGAATGTGGTTGATCAATTCAATCTTGATGCTCCAAAGACCAAAGTTTTAGCTGAGAAAGTAAAGGCAATGGGCTTGGATTCAGTCTTGATCATTGTTGATCAAGTTAGTGAGAATTTGTACTTGGCATCACGTAACTTGCATAAAGTTGCCGTGGTTGAGCCACAGCACGCTGATCCATTAGCTTTGGTTCAATACAAAAAAGTATTAGTAAGCAAAGCAGCGATCGCAAAAATTGAGGAGTTGCTGAAATGAGCCAAGTGCGTAAAAACGATCACAACCTGATGAAGGTTCTGCTTGGTCCTGTTATCTCTGAAAAAGCCACTATGGTTGCAGAGAAAAACGAACAAGTAGTTTTCCAAGTAGCTCGCGACGCAAACAAGACCGATGTGAAACAAGCAGTTGAGTTGCTCTTCAAAGTGCAAGTTGATTCTGTTCAAATCGTGAATCAAAAAGGTAAGCCTAAGCGCTATGGCCGTTTTGAAGGTCGTCGTGACCACACTAAGAAGGCCTACGTGAATTTGAAGCCAGGTCAAGAAATTAACTTTGAAGCGGAGGCGAATTAATCATGCCTTTGATGAAGACAAAACCGACCTCACCAGGTCGTCGCTCAATGGTCAAGGTGGTCAATCCTGACCTCCATAAAGGCAAGCCTTTTGCACCATTGTTAGAGCCACAGTTTCAAAAAGCGGGTCGTAATAACAACGGCCACATCACTACTCGCCATAAGGGTGGTGGTCATAAGCATCACTATCGTGTTGTTGACTTTAAGCGCAACGACAAGGATGGTATTCCAGCAAAAGTTGAACGCTTGGAATACGATCCAAACCGCAGTGCAAATATTGCATTGATCGTGTTTGCTGATGGTGAGCGTCGCTACATTCCTGCTGCTAAAGGTATGACTGTTGGTCAGGCAATCATGAATGGCTCTGAAGCGCCAATCAAGTCTGGCAACAATTTGCCAATTCGTAACATTCCAGTTGGTAGCACTATTCACTGCGTAGAAATTCTGCCAGGCAAAGGTGCGCAGGTTGCACGCTCTGCTGGTGGTTCAGCGGTGTTGTTGGCACGTGAGGGTGTATACGCTCAAGTACGTTTGCGCTCTGGCGAAGTTCGCCGTGTGTTAATCGAGTGCCGTGCCACTATTGGTGAAGTTGGTAACGAAGAGCACAGCTTGCGTCAAATTGGTAAAGCAGGTGCAAATCGCTGGCGTGGTATTCGCCCAACCGTACGCGGTGTGGCAATGAACCCAGTAGATCACCCACACGGTGGTGGTGAAGGTAGAACTGGCGAAGGCCGTGTACCTGTATCTCCATGGGGCACTCCAACCAAAGGTTATCGCACACGTCGCAATAAGCGTACAACTTCGATGATCGTTCAACGTCGTCAAAAACGTTAAGCGATAAGGATAAATAGATATGACACGTTCAGCTAAAAAAGGCCCATTTTGCGACGCCAGCTTGGTAAAAAAAGTTGAAGTTGCACAAGCCAACAAGGACAAAAAGCCGATCAAAACTTGGTCACGCCGTTCAACAATTCTTCCAGACTTTATTGGTCTGACGATTGCTGTGCATAACGGTCGCCAACACGTTCCGGTTTATGTATCAGAAAACATGGTGGGTCATAAGTTAGGCGAATTCGCCTTGACCCGTACTTTCAAAGGTCACGCTGCTGACAAGAAAGTAACGAAGAAGTAAGGGGATGATGATGGAAGTTAAAGCTATTCACAAGGGTGCCCGCATTTCCGCGCAAAAGACACGTTTGGTTGCTGACCAAATTCGTGGTTTGCCGATTGCGCGCGCATTAAACATTTTGAACTTCAGCCCCAAAAAAGCTGCCTTCATTGTGAAAAAAGTAGTTGAGTCAGCTATTGCGAATGCTGAACACAATAAAGGTGCCGACATTGATGAGCTCAAGGTATCTGCGGTAATCGTTGATAAAGCAACATCCTTGAAGCGTTTCACTGCGCGCGCTAAGGGTCGTGGCAATCAAATTGAAAAACAAACTTGTCACATTAGCGTGACCTTGAGTAACTAAGGAAAAATATGGGCCAAAAGATTAACCCTACCGGATTCCGACTCGCGGTAACGAAGAATTGGACATCACGTTGGTATGCAAACAATACTGACTTCGCAAAAATGCTAAAAGAGGACGTAGAAGTCCGTAGCTATTTGAAGAAAAAGTTAAAGAATGCATCTGTTAGCAAGGTTGTGATTGAGCGTCCAGCAAAGAACGCACGTATCACTATCTACAGTTCACGTCCAGGCGTTGTAATTGGTAAAAAGGGCGAGGATATTGAAGTTCTCCGCCGTGAATTACAAAAGCGCATGGGTGTTCCAGTTCACGTGAACATTGAAGAAATTCGTAAGCCAGAAGTTGATGCACAATTAATTGCTGACTCTATTACTCAACAGTTAGAGAAGCGCATTATGTTCCGTCGTGCCATGAAGCGCGCCATGCAAAGCGCAATGCGTCTTGGCGCACAAGGTATCAAGATCATGTCTTCTGGCCGCTTGAATGGTGCCGAGATTGCACGTCGCGAATGGTATCGTGAAGGCCGCGTTCCACTTCATACATTGAAGGCTGATATTGATTACGCAACATCAGAGGCTGAAACTACATACGGCATCATTGGTGTAAAAGTTTGGGTTTACAAAGGTGACACATTGGGTCGTGGCGCAGAAGCTCAAGTAGCTGCTCCAGCCGCTGAACCTGCTGCCGAAGAAAAGAAAACTCGTCGTGCTCCAAGCAAAACAGCTGCTCGTAAACCAGCTGCTGGTGCTGACAAGCCATTAGTTGCTGCTAAGCCAGCAGTAAAGCGCGTGCGTAAGGTTGAAACACCTGCCGCTGATGCGCAGAAGTCAGGAGAGTAAGCATGCTACAACCAAAGCGTCGCAAGTATCGTAAGGAACAAAAAGGCCGTAACACTGGCGTGGCAACACGCGGTAGTTCGGTAGCCTTTGGTGACTTTGGATTGAAGGCCGTTGGTCGTGGACGTTTGACAGCTCGTCAAATCGAGTCAGCACGTCGCGCAATGACCCGTCACATTAAACGTGGTGGCCGTATTTGGATTCGTATTTTCCCAGATAAGCCAATTTCACAAAAACCTGCTGAAGTACGTATGGGTAACGGTAAAGGTAATCCAGAGTACTACGTAGCTGAAATTCAACCAGGCAAAGTGCTTTACGAGATGGATGGTGTGGATGAGCAATTGGCGCGCGAAGCTTTCAAGCTTGCTGCAGCGAAGTTGCCTTTGCAAACTACTTTCGTAATTCGCCACTTAGGTTGATCGGAATAGAGATTATGAAAAATAAAGAATTAGCAGCCAAAGATCTGACTGCCTTAAACGCAGAGTTGACAGAGCTCTTAAAGACAAACTTTAAGCTCCGTATGCAAAAAGGCACTCAGCAACTGACAAATACCAGCCAATTGGGTAAAACGAAGCGTGATATTGCACGCGTAAAGACGTTTATTGCTCAAAAGACTGCTCAGAAATAAGGAAAAAGGGATATGACAGAATTATCTAAACCCTTGCGCCGCACCCTCGTGGGACGCGTTGTTAGTGACAAAATGCAAAAAACTGTGACCGTGTTGGTTGAGCGTCAAGTTAAGCATCCAGTGATTGGTAAGTACGTTGGCCAGTCCAAAAAGTACCATGCTCATGACGAAGCAGGCACTTACAAGATGGGTGATACCGTTGAAATTGCTGAATCTAAGCCAATTTCGCGTACTAAATCTTGGGTTGTGACCCGTTTGGTTGAAGCTTCAAAGGGTATTTAAGGTTTTTTATAGGGTTTTGGAGAAGATTCTTCCCAAAACCTTGTTTTTCGTAGTAGAATACAAGGCTTCTCTGGTTTTATTGGAGAAGCAGTGTTTTCATTAATTCCGGGTTTTAGCTTTCGTTAAAGCCCATAGACGGAACCAAGACTGTTTGCCTTTGGCTAATAAGTTGGGGATTAGAAATGATACAAACCGAAAGTAGATTGCAGGTTGCCGATAACACAGGCGCCAGTGAAGTGTTGTGCATCAAGGTATTGGGCGGCTCCAAGCGTCGTTACGCCAGTATCGGTGATGTAATCAAAGTCACTGTGAAGTCCGCTGCTCCACGCGGCCGTGTAAAAAAAGGTGATATTTATAACGCTGTTGTTGTTAGAACAGCTAAGGGTGTTCGCCGTCCAGACGGATCATTGATTAAGTTTGATGACAACGCTGCGGTATTGCTCAACGCTAAGTTAGAGCCAATTGGCACACGTATCTTTGGACCTGTCACACGCGAATTGCGTACTGAGAAGTTCATGAAGATCGTTTCTCTTGCCCCCGAAGTAATTTAAGAGGCTGACATGAATAAGATTCGTAAAGGTGATTCCGTCGTTCTGTTGACTGGCCGAGATAAAGGCAAGCAAGGAACTGTTACAGCCGTTCTCGACGACAAACTCGTTATCGAAGGCGTAAATGTTTACAAAAAGAGTGTTAAACCTAATCCAGCAGCTGGTGTTACCGGTGGCTTGATTGACAAGACTATGCCCGTTCACATTTCAAATGTGGCTTTGGTTGACGGTAACGGCAAACCATCACGCGTTGGTATCAAACTCGTTGATGGCAAAAAGCAACGTTTCCTCAAAACCACTGGCGCAACATTGAGCGCATAAGGGGCGGAGAGAAACTATGAGCACACGTTTTCAAGAGCACTATCAAGCTAAAGTAGTTGCGGATTTGATCGCCAAGTTCGGCTACAAGTCTGTAATGGAAGTTCCACGCATCACCAAAGTAACCCTGAACATGGGCTTGGGTGAGGCTGTGAATGATAAAAAAGTGATCGAAAATGCAGTTGGTGATTTAACTAAGGTCGCAGGCCAAAAGCCAGTTGTGACCAAAGCTAAAAAAGCAATTGCAGGTTTCAAAATTCGTCAAGGCTACCCTATTGGTGCCATGGTGACATTGCGTGGTCAACGCATGTACGAATTTTTAGATCGTTTTGTAACGGTTGCCTTACCACGCGTGCGTGACTTCCGCGGTATTTCTGGTAAAGCATTTGATGGTCGTGGTAACTACAACATCGGCGTTAAAGAACAGATCATCTTCCCTGAAATCGAATACGACAAGATTGATGCCCTCCGTGGTCTCAATATCAGTATTACTACGACTGCTAAGACTGACGAAGAAGCAAAAGCTTTGTTAGCAGCATTCAAATTCCCTTTCCGCAATTAAGAGGCTAACGTGGCAAAACTATCCCTAATTGAGCGCGAAAATAAGCGCGCAAAAACTGTAGAGAAGTACGCTGCTAAGCGTGCAGAACTCAAGGCAATCATTGCTGATAACTCACGCAGCGATGAAGAGCGTTATGAAGCTCGTTTGAAGCTACAAGCACTCCCACGTAATGCAAGCCCGATTCGTCAAAGAAATCGTTGTTCATTAACCGGTCGTCCACGTGGCACATTCCGCAAGTTCGGTTTGGCTCGCGGCAAGATTCGTGAAATCGCCTTCCGTGGCGAAATCCCCGGTTTAACCAAGGCCAGCTGGTAAGCGGCGAAAGAATTAGGAGAACTCATGAGTATCAGCGATCCAATCGCCGACATGTTGACCCGGATCCGCAATGCGCAAGCAGTGCAGAAGCCTTTAGTCACAATGCCGTCGTCAAAAGTTAAAGTAGCCATTGCAAAAGTTTTGCAAGATGAAGGCTATATTGAGAATTTTGAAGTCAAAGGCGAAGCAGCTAAGCCAGTGCTTCACATTGGTCTCAAATACTATGCAGGCCGCCCTGTTATCGAGCGTATCGACCGTGTATCAACACCAAGTCTGCGTATCTATAAGGGCCGTCATGACATTCCAGAAGTGATGAATGGCTTGGGCATTGCAATTATCTCAACCCCTCAAGGCGTAATGACAGACCGTAAAGCACGTGCAACAGGCGTGGGCGGCGAAGTTATTTGCTACGTAGCCTAAGGAGAGAAATATGTCCCGCGTAGGTAAATCACCAATCACAGTTCCAAAGGGCGCTGAAATCAATATCAATGGTGCAAACATTACTGTTAAAGGCCCGTTGGGCACATTGACACATAATTTGCATCCTTCTGTTGGTTTGAAACAAGAAGATGGCGTACTGACAGTTGTTTTGAATAATGACTCTCCAGAAGCTGGCGCTCAGTCAGGAACAGCACGCGCATTGGTTAACAACATGGTTGTTGGCGTTACCACTGGCTTTGAGCGCAAGCTTAGCTTGGTAGGCGTTGGCTATCGTGCTCAAGCTCAAGGCGAAACATTGAAGTTGCAGTTGGGTTTTTCTCACGACATTATTTACAACCTACCAAAAGGTGTAAAAGCTGAGACTCCATCGCAAACTGAAATCATTATCAAGGGTTCCAACAAGCAACAAGTTGGCCAGGTTGCAGCAGAAGTTCGCGCATACCGCTCACCAGAGCCATACAAAGGCAAGGGTGTTCGCTACGTGGATGAGGTTGTGCATCTGAAAGAAACTAAGAAGAAGTAAGCGAGATTAGAAAATGAATAAAGACGAATCTAGACAAAGACGCGCTCGGCAGACTCGTATTCGCATTGCCGAAGCTCAGGCAAATCGCTTAACAGTTATCCGTAGCAATTCGCATATTTCTGCACAGGTTTACAGCCCATGTGGAACCAAAGTTGTTGCAGCTGCCTCAACAATGGAAAAAGATTTGCGCCAAGCAATCAAAAACGGCGGTAACGCTGATGCTGCTAAACAAATCGGCAAGTTAGTTGCTGAGCGTGCTGTAAAGGCAGGCGTTGTGGATGTTGCTTTTGATCGTTCTGGTCACCGTTACCACGGCCGTATTAAGGCCTTAGCTGAAGCTGCGCGTGAAGCCGGCTTGAAGTTCTAATAGGTTTAGGAAAAAACATGGCAAAAATGCAAGCTAAGATGCAAAACGAAGAGCGTGATGATGGTCTTCGCGAGAAGATGATCGCTGTTAATCGTGTAACTAAAGTGGTTAAGGGTGGTCGTATTCTCGGCTTCGCTGCACTCACAGTAGTTGGCGATGGCGATGGTCGTATCGGTATGGGCAAGGGCAAATCAAAAGAGGTTCCAGTTGCTGTGCAAAAGGCAATGGACGAAGCTCGTCGCAAGATGATCAAGGTGCCTTTGCGTAAAGGTACATTGCAGCATTCAGTGATTGGTCAACATGGCGCGTCACGCGTTTTGATCTCTCCAGCTAAAGATGGTACTGGCGTGATTGCTGGTGGCCCAATGCGCGCTATTTTTGATGTGATGGGTGTAACAAACGTTGTAGCAAAGTCTCTCGGCTCAACAAACCCTTACAACATGGTTCGCGCAACGATTGATGGCTTAAGCAAGATGAGTACTCCTGCTGAGATTGCTGCTAAACGCGGTAAGTCAGTAGAAGAGATTCTCGGCTAAGACCCAATATTAGGAATCTACAAATGACAAAATCAAACTCCAAACTCAAATTGCAATTAGTACGCAGTTTGATCGGTACACGCGAAAGTCACCGTGCAACGGTGCGTGGCTTAGGCTTGGGTCGCATCAATTCAGTTTCTGAATTGGAAGACACTCCAGCTGTTCGCGGCATGATTAATAAAGTTTCTTATCTAGTGAAAGTCATTGGCTAACAACTAGCTAGTAAATAGGCGAAGAATATGCAACTCAATACACTCAAACCCGCAGAAGGCTCTAAGAAAGCGCGTCGTCGCGTGGGCCGCGGCATTGGCTCTGGTCTTGGTAAAACTGCTGGCCGTGGTCACAAAGGTCAAAAATCCCGCTCTGGTGGTTTCCATAAGGTTGGATTTGAAGGCGGTCAGATGCCTATGTATCGTCGTTTGCCAAAACGCGGCTTCGTATCTTTGACACGTCGTCACGTTGGTCAAATTACATTGAACGATTTAGCAAAAATCAATTTGCCAGAAGTGGACTTATTAGTTTTGAAAGCACACGGCTTTGCTGGTGAGCAAATCAATGCAGTGAAAGTCATTAAAACTGGCGAACTCAAGATTGCTGTAACCCTCAAGGGCATCAGCGCAACTGCTGGTGCAAAAGCAGCAATTGAAGCAGCTGGCGGCAAGCTGGTTGAGTTGGCTTAATAGGTCTTATCAAGTCTATGGCATTAGCACCAACCAATAGCGCAAGCGCTGCAACAGCAGGAGGCAAGTTTGGCGATCTTCGTCGCCGCTTGGTTTTCCTGGTGTTGGCTTTGCTCGTCTATCGTTTAGGTGCGCATATTCCAGTTCCTGGTATTGATCCAGACCAGTTGGCGCAGTTATTTGCTGGTCAAAAAGACGGTATCTTGGGAATGTTCAATTTATTCTCAGGCGGCGCTTTGTCTCGCTTCACAGTATTTGCTTTGGGAATCATGCCTTACATTTCTGCATCAATCATCATGCAGTTAATGACCATCGTTCTCCCATCATTGGAAGCATTGAAAAAAGAGGGTCAAGCCGGTCAGCGCAAGATTACTCAGTACACCCGTTATGGCACTGTATTCTTGGCAACATTCCAAGCATTAGGAATTTCTGTTGCATTACAGGCGCAACCAGGCTTGGTGATCAATCCAGGTTTGATGTTTGAATTAAATACAGTTGTTACTTTAGTTACTGGCACGATGTTCTTGATGTGGCTCGGTGAGCAAATTACTGAGCGCGGCTTGGGTAATGGTATCTCGATCATTATTTTCGGCGGTATTGTGTCTGGCTTACCAAATGCATTAGCCAGCTTATTGGAGCTTGTTCGTACTGGTTCTATGAACATTATTTCTGCTCTCTTAATCGTTGTGATCGTTGTTGCAGTAACTTATTTTGTTGTGTTTGTAGAGCGTGGTCAGCGCCGCATTTTGGTGAACTACGCTAAGCGTCAAGTTGGTAACAAGATTTACGGCGGCCAATCTTCATACTTCCCGTTGAAGTTGAATATGGCAGGCGTTATCCCTCCAATTTTTGCTTCCTCCATTATTTTGTTCCCTGCAACGATTGCTGGCTGGTTTACATCAGGTGAGCCAACTAATATGTTCAGCAGAATTATTAAGGACTTGGCTGCAACATTGGCCCCAGGCCAACCGGTATACACCATTTTGTACGCGGCAGCGATTATTTTCTTCTGTTTCTTCTATACCGCTTTGGTGTTCAACAGCCGCGAAACCGCAGAGAATTTGAAGAAGAGTGGTGCATTTGTTCCAGGCATTCGTCCTGGCGATCAAACAGCGCGTTACATCGATAAGATTTTGGTGCGTTTGACATTGGCTGGTGCAATTTATATGGTTCTGGTTTGCTTGTTGCCAGAATTCTTGGTGTTGAAGTACAACGTGCCGTTCTATTTCGGTGGTACTTCATTGTTGATTATTGTGGTTGTTGCAATGGATTTCATGGCTCAAGTTCAGTCATTTGTCATGCAGCAGCAATATGGCTCTTTGATGAAAAAAGCCAACTTTAAGATGGGCGCTTAACTGAATGTCTAAAGACGATGTAATTCAGATGGCGGGAGAAGTTGTAGAGAATTTGCCAAACGCAATGTTTCGCGTAAAGCTAGAAAACGGACATGTGGTTTTAGGGCACATTTCTGGAAAGATGCGGATGCACTATATCCGTATTCTGCCTGGAGATAAGGTGACGGTGGAGATGACTCCTTACGACCTGACGCGCGCCAGAATCATTTTCCGTGCGAAGTAAAGATTAAGTAGTACCTATTTTTAAGAGGTGAGTTATGAAAGTTTTAGCATCCGTTAAGTGTATTTGCAGAAATTGCAAGATCATTAAGCGCAAACGCGTTGTGCGCGTGATCTGTTCTTCAGACGCACGTCATAAGCAGCGTCAAGGCTGATCTGGTTAATTAAGAGGAAATCTCATGGCACGTATCGCTGGGGTAAACATCCCAAATCATCAACATACTGTTATCGGTTTAACGTCCATTTTTGGCATCGGCACAACTCGTGCGCGTCAAATTTGCAAAACCACAGGCGTTGCAATCGACAAAAAAGTTAAAGATCTTACTGACGCTGACTTAGAAAAGTTACGTGATGAAGTAGGTAAGTTCATTACCGAAGGTGACCTTCGTCGTGAAGTAACTATGAGCATCAAGCGTTTGATGGACTTGGGTTGCTATCGTGGCGTTCGTCATCGTAAGGGCTTGCCTGTGCGTGGTCAACGTACTAAGACAAATGCGCGTACTCGTAAGGGTCCACGTAAGTCTGGCATTGCACTGAAGAAATAATCAAGAAAGTTTATTGACATGGCACAACAAAAATCCGCTTCCGCTGCTGCACAGCGCGCTCGTAAGAAGGTTAAAAAGAACGTTGCTGATGGTATTGCGCACGTTCACGCTTCTTTCAACAACACGATTATTACGATCACTGATCGTCAAGGAAATGCGCTTTCATGGGCAACTTCTGGCGGCCAAGGTTTCAAGGGCTCACGTAAATCAACACCTTTTGCTGCTCAGGTAGCCGCAGAAGTTGCTGGCAAAGTAGCTATTGAATGCGGTATCAAGAACTTGGAAGTTCAGATTAAGGGTCCAGGCCCTGGTCGTGAATCAGCAGTTCGTGCATTGAACTCATTAGGCATCAAGATTACTGAGATTCAAGACGTAACTCCAGTTCCACATAATGGTTGCCGTCCTCCTAAGCGTCGTCGTATCTAAGCTGGGAAGTTGGTAGTACAAGTTTTAGTAGTTTTTTATTAAAGCCCACCGTTCGCCTGATTTAAAGGGCGAACTCACCGCCGGTCGAAAGACTGCGGCAAAGAAAGGAAAACATCGTGGCACGTTACTTAGGCCCTAAGGCCAAATTAGCTCGTCGGGAAGGCACCGACTTATTTTTAAAGAGCGCACGTCGCGCCCTGTCAGACAAGTGCAAGTTAGATACTAAGCCTGGTCAACATGGTCGTACATCTGGCTCAAGAACATCTGATTACGGCAACCAATTGCGTGAAAAACAAAAGGTTAAGCGTATCTATGGCGTATTAGAGCGTCAATTCCGTCGTTACTTCGCAGAAGCTGAGCGTCGTAAAGGCAATACTGGTGAAACATTGCTCCAGTTGCTAGAGTCACGTCTCGATAACGTGGTCTATCGCATGGGCTTTGGTTCAACACGTGCAGAAGCTCGTCAGTTGGTTTCTCATGGCGCCATTATGTTGAATGGTAGCGCAGTGAATATTCCATCGATTCAGGTTAAGCCTGGTGATGTTGTTTCTATTCGTGAAAAAGCGAAGAAGCAAGCCCGTATTACAGAATCACTCAATTTGGTTCAGCAAATGTCTGCAGTTACCTGGGTTTCAGTTGACGCAGCTAAGCTGGAGGGAACATTTAAGCAAGTGCCTGACCGCGAAGATATCAGCGGTGAAATTAATGAAAGTTTGATCGTCGAATTGTATTCACGTTAATTAGGCACTCTCAAGGAAAAAATATGCAAACAAATTTGCTCAAGCCAAAAATTATTTCTGTTGAAGCGCTTACTGCCAACCAAGCTAAGGTTGTTATGGAGCCGTTCGAGCGTGGTTATGGCCACACACTCGGTAATGCATTACGTCGTGTACTTTTGTCCTCGATGGTTGGTTATGCTCCAACTGAAGTAGCTATTGCAGGTGTAGTTCATGAATATTCCACTTTGGATGGCGTGCAAGAAGATGTTGTAAACCTCTTGCTCAACCTCAAAGGCATCGTATTTAAGTTGCAATCACGTGACGAAGTCACAATCAATTTGCGTAAAGAAGGCCCAGGCGTCGTTACTGCAAAAGATATTGATTTGCCACACGATGTAGAAATTATTAATCCTGATCATGTGATCGCTCACTTGTCTGCTGGTGGCAAGTTGGATATGCAGATCAAGGTTGAAAAAGGTCGTGGCTATGTTCCAGGTAACGTTCGTCAGTACAACGACGAAACTTCTAAGATTATTGGCCGCATCGTTTTAGATGCTTCATTTAGTCCAGTTAGCCGCGTTAGCTACGCCGTTGAATCTGCTCGTGTTGAGCAACGTACCGACCTCGATCGTCTCGTGATGACTATTGAAACTAATGGTGTGTTGTCTCCTGAAGAGGCGATTCGTCAAGCTGCTAGCATCTTGGTTGACCAATTGGTTGTATTCGCGGCTCTTGAAAGCAGCGAAGTTTCTGGCGATCTCGCACCAAGCCGCTCTTCAATGGTTGATCCAATGTTGATGCGTCCTGTAGATGATCTTGAGCTCACAGTTCGCTCTGCAAACTGCTTGAAAGCTGAGAATATTTACTACATTGGTGATTTGATCCAACGTACAGAGAATGAATTGTTGAAGACGCCTAATTTAGGCCGTAAGTCCTTGAATGAAATCAAAGACGTATTGGCTGCTCGTGGCTTAAGTCTTGGCATGAAACTCGAAAGCTGGCCTCCAGCCAACCTCGAGAAATAATTAGAAAGGAAGCATCATGCGTCACGGAAACGGCTTACGCAAACTAAACAGAACATCTTCACATCGCTTGGCGATGCTACGTAATATGTCCAATTCTCTTTTGGAGCATGAAGTGATTAAAACCACTTTGCCAAAAGCAAAAGAATTGCGCATGGTTGTGGAGCCTTTGATTACCTTGGGTAAAAAAGACAACTTAGCAAACCGCCGCCTAGCATTTAATCGCACACGTGATCGCGATATCGTGACTAAGCTCTTCACAGAGCTTGGCCCACGCTACGCAACACGTCCAGGTGGTTATTTGCGTATTTTGAAGTTTGGCTTCCGTCATGGCGACAATGCTCCAATGGCATTGGTTGAGTTGGTTGATCGCCCAGAAGTTGAAGAAGCACCTGCTGTAGCTGAAGAGGCATAAGTCTCGCAGCAAATAAGAAAGCCAGGCTTCGGTCTGGCTTTTTTCATTGATAGGTTTATAAATACGATATGTCTCAAAACCTTTCCGAGAAACCCCTGGCCAAGTCCAGCCAGCTATTAGTAGTGATCACCACCCTCCCGAATCTGGAGGTGGCTCAAAGCCTCGCACGCTCGCTTATAGAAGAAAAGATGGCAGCTTGTGTCCAGCTTACTAATGGCATTCAATCAATTTATCGTTGGGAGGGTAAGGTTTGCGAGGAATCAGAAGTGTTGCTTACGGCAAAAACAACTGAAAATCAATGGTTAGCCATTTCTAGTTTTATTCAAAAAAATCATCCCTATGATTTGCCTGAGATTTTGGCCTTTACTCCAGAACAATATTCGGAGCAATATGGCGCATGGGTCAGTTCAGAGGTAAATTCTTAGGTATGAAGTTGCATTCATTCATTGCAAGAGTTCTCACACTCTTCATTCTCGTATCCACTCAGCTATTTGCAGCCCCGGATTTTCTGCCTCCTGAAAAAGCGTTTCGGGTTGAGGCAACTTGGTTAGAAAATTCCAATCAAATCGAAATCGAATTTTTGCCTGCCAAAGGTTATTACATCTATCAAGAGTCCCTCAAATTTCAGATGGGACAAGAGACGGCAAAGTTAAACAACATCAGACCTTCATTACCAGCTGGGATTGAGAAGTTTGATGAAACATTTCAGAAAAAGCTACAGGTCTACAAGGAGCCATTTCTCGTTTTTCTAGATGGAAAAGTAAATGCAAGCAAGCCCATTCATTTGGAAGTGATCTTGCAAGGGTGTGCTGAAGCTGGCATTTGTTATCCGCCGATGACCCTAAGATTTTTGCTCTCGGGTCCCGGCGTTAAGGTGGCTCCAATCCCTGAGGTAATTGACTCGCAAGCACAGGGGCAAGTTTCTCCATCTTCAGAATTTACTTTGAGTGATTTATGGCGAGAGCGTGATGATGTCAATGCGATTGGCCGCTTTCTAGAAAATGCTTCAACCCATTATTTATTTTTAGCCTTCTTTGTTTTAGGTCTTGCCTTGGCATTTACACCTTGTGTATTGCCAATGCTGCCGATTCTATCGAGTGTAATTTTTGGGGTGCAAGATGGTAAGGCAATATCCAAGGGGCGTGCTAGTGTTTTAGCTCTTGCCTATGTCTTAGGTATGGCCTTGATTTATGCGTTGGCGGGAGTGCTAATGGCTGCTCTTGGCGGAAGCGTCCAGCGTGTTCTGCAAAGCCCCATTGCTTTAGTCGCCTTTGCTGTCCTGCTTTTGGCCTTATCTGGCAGCCTATTTGGCCTTTATGAACTGCGTCTGCCCCAAGCCTGGCATCAGCACATTGATCGTCTGGCAGGACGTCAAAAGGGAGGTAGCGTCTTTGGCGCCTTTGCCTTGGGGGGGATTTCTACCTTAGTTGCCAGCCCTTGCATTACAGCCCCTTTAGCGGGTGTTTTAGCTTTTATTGCTCAGAATGGTTCAATGAGTTTGGGTGCGGGTTTGCTCTTTGTGATGGCTCTCGGTATGGGCTTGCCATTATTTTTCATTGCGATTGAAGCGCGCATTTTGATTCCTTCAACTGGTATTTGGATGGTGTGGTTACAGCGCACCCTAGGCGTCTTATTGGTAGCAACAGCAGCTTGGATTGCATCACCTCTTTTTGAAAAAAATCAAAGTAATGAGTTAGTTCAAACGAATAACGGACAAAGTATTCGCCGAGTGGGAGATTTGTCTTTTGTTGTAGTGCATTCACTAGCAGAGCTTGATGCGCAATTGGTATTAGCAAAACAAGAACAGAAATTACTACTACTCGATTTTTATGCTGACTGGTGTATTAGTTGTAAAGAAATGGAAGTGAATACATTTGCCAATTCCGAAGTTAGCAAGCAGTTAAAGAAGTTAGTTTTAGTGCAGGCTGATGTGACTGCCAATAGTCCTGAGAACCAGGCATTGCTTAAGAAATTTGGCTTATATGGTCCTCCAGGAATTTTGTTTTTTAGTCAAAATTCTGAAGAGAAAAAAAACCAAAGGGTCATTGGCTATATGTCGCCAGAGCGTTTTATAGAGCGCTTACAGCAAGTGATGAAAACGCAGTAAGTAGCTAGCGAATAACAAATAACAGCAAATAAATAAAAGTTATTTGCTGTTTGCTTTAACCAAACGTGCTGCTTCTAATGCGAAGTAAGTTAGTACACCATCAGCCCCAGCGCGTTTGAATGCGAGTAGTGATTCCATCATGACGGCATCATGATCAAGCCAACCATTTTGAGCTGCTGCTTTAATCATGGCGTATTCTCCGCTGACTTGGTATGCATAGGTCGGGTAATCAAATGCTTCGCGCACTCGGCGCACGATATCCAAATAAGGCATGCCAGGCTTGACCATTACCATATCGGCGCCCTCATTAATATCAAGCGCAACCTCCCGCAAAGCCTCATCACCATTGGCGCAGTCCATTTGGTAGGTTTTCTTATCCGCCTTACCGAGGTTTTTTGCTGAACCGACTGCGTCTCTAAATGGGCCGTAGAAAGCAGATGCGTATTTGGCTGAATAAGCCATGATGCGCGTGTGAATCAAGCCCTGCTCTTCAAGCGCCTCACGAATTTTTCCGATACGGCCATCCATCATGTCGGAAGGAGCAACGATATCTACACCTGCTTGTGCTTGAGTAACAGCTTGTTTTACTAGAATGGCGGTAGTCTCATCATTCAGAATGCGACCTTGTTCATCCAGAATGCCATCTTGACCGTGACTTGTATAAGGATCAAGCGCAACATCCGTCATGATTCCTAAATTAGGAAAATGTTTTTTAAGTTCACGAACCGCATTCGGAATCAGGCCATTGGGGTTGAATGCTTCTTTACCATCAGGCGTTTTTAATGAGGCGTCTATTACGGGGAAGAGGGCGAGCACTGGAATGCTTAAATCAACACATTCTTGAGCAATTGGCATCAGCAGGTCTAATGAAAGACGATTTACTCCTGGCATAGAGGCGACAGCCTCAGATTTGCCTGAGCCCTCCAACAAGAAGACTGGGTAAATCAAATCACTTGCAGAAACACTATTCTCTTGCATGAGTCTGCGAGACCAATCATCACGACGCATGCGTCGAGGGCGATGATTAGGAAAATGGAGCAAAGCCTTAAGCTGGGATTTGATCTTCATGAGTTTGTGGTTCAAATAGCCATTGAATAATGAGATTATCTGCCTCTTCTAGGCCGATACGCTTGGTGCTTGAAAATAATTGTGCCGTAAGCTGATTGGATTCTCCGGTGCCATTGGGTAGCGCCGGATCGTATTGTTGAAGCTGTTTTTGGACCGCTTCGAGGGCATGCTTACATTCGCTTTTATTGAGTTTGTCGCATTTACTCAGTAGAACATGAATGGGTTTTCCGGTTGGGACAAACCATTGAATCATTTGTTCGTCTAAATCGGTGAGCCCTCGTCTAGAGTCCACGATGAGAATCATGCCAACCAATTGCTCTCGCTCTTGGAGATAGTCGCTGAGTAGGGTATTCCAGTGGTATTTGGTTTCGTGATTGACGGCTGCATAGCCATACCCTGGTAAATCGACTAAATAGGCTAAAAGCTCGTCTTTTGAGAAAAGACCAAAATAATTGATGTGCTGGGTGCGCCCGGGGGTTTTACTGGCAAAAGCAAGCCTTTTTTGGTTGCAAAGGACGTTAATTGCGCTTGATTTGCCCGCATTTGAGCGGCCGGCAAACGCCACCTCCCTCAGGGGGGCGGCAGGGAGGCAATGGGTGTCATTGACTGTGGTGGCAAATCGGGCTTGAAAGAGTTTAGACATGTCTAGAAGCTATTGTAAAATCACGCAAAATCATGAAATATCTCATGGTGTTGGGTAAAAGTTGTAAAAGTAGGGCCCAAACACTTTTAGGAATTTTTGCCAAGGTAAACATAATGCGTCAAACCTCCCAAATCTCCAAATCCACTAGCTTGCGCGCTGGTTTTATTGCCCTCTCTATTTTCGCCTTGATTGGTGTTTCTGGGGTGGCCATTGCAAATGATGCCGCTCCTGCCGTACCAGGCAAGCCTAAGGTCGATCCTGCAGCAGGTGAGGCACTGTATTCCAACGGAGACGCAAGTCGCGGTGTAACGGCTTGCTTAACTTGCCATGGTCCAAAAGGTCAGAGCGCAACTGCTACTTGGCCTAAGTTGTCTGCTCAGCATGCAGCATACACAACTAAGCAATTGAAAAACTTTAAAGATGGTAGCCGTGCTAATCCAGTAATGATGGGTATGGCCGCTACTTTGACAGAGCAAGACATGCAAAATATCTCTGCGTTCTTGGTTAAGCAGCCTGTATCGCAGGGTGTTGCTCAAAATAAAAACACCATTGAATTAGGTCAAAGCATTTACCGTGGTGGTATTGCTGCAAAAGGTGTTCCTGCATGCGCAGCTTGCCACAGTCCTAATGGTGCTGGCATTCCTGCTCAATACCCACGCTTGGGTGGTCAGTGGGCTGATTACACGAACGCACAGTTACTCGCGTTCCGCGATGGTGTTCGTAAAAACAGCAGTCAAATGACGACGATCGCTTCTAAGCTCTCTGATCAAGAAATGAAAGCAGTGTCTGATTACATCGCAGGCTTGCATTAAAACGTAGTCTTAAAAACAAAACCCCGCTGATCTAGCGGGGTTTTTTATTTACTCATTTTTAGTTCATTTCTGAATCTAAGAGCCTAAATATTATTTAGGCAAGATACTTTCAGTTGCAAAGAGATCTTGTGTATTTTCACGAGCACGAATGACATAAGCATTTTTGCCGTCCACCATGATTTCGGCAGGCTTGGGGCGCGTGTTGTAATTTGAAGCCATGACAAATCCATAAGCTCCTGCAGAGAGAATTGCTAATAGATCACCTTCATCGACTGCAAGCAAACGATCTCTTCCAAGCCAATCACCAGATTCGCAAACGGGGCCGACGATATCGTAGGTAAGGCTCTTGGTTTGTTTTGCTTGAACTGGAACAATGCCATGATGCGCTTCATATAGAGCAGGCCGCATCAACTCAGTCATGGCTGCATCTACGATGCAGAAGTTTTTTTCTGCCCCTGGCTTGAGGTATTCCACGGTTGTTAGCAAAACGCCAGCGTTGCCTACAAGGGATCTGCCAGGCTCTAGAACAACATCAAGATGGCCAAAGCCACGCTCGGCTACGCGGTTCAAGAGGGTGTTGGTGAAGTCGGTGATGTCAGGCGGGGTTTCATCGCTGTAAGCGATTCCAAGGCCACCACCTAAATCTAGGTGATGAATCACAATCCCTTCTTTTTTCAGTTGCTCAACTAGATCCAGCACTTTATCCAGTGCATCTAAATAAGGCGCAGTCGTAGTAATTTGTGAGCCAATATGACAGTCAATCCCTACCACATCAATTTGTGAAAGTAGTGATGCCTCACGATAGGTTTTCAATACCTCGTGATATGCGATGCCAAATTTATTTCCTTTTAAGCCTGTAGAAATGTAAGGGTGCGTTTGTGCATCTACATCAGGATTCACTCGTAACGAAATTGGCGCGCATAGTCCAAGTTCGGTAGCAACGCGATTAATTTTGTGTAGTTCTGCAATGGATTCGACATTGATGCATTTGACGCCTGCTTTGAGGGCGGCAGCAATTTCAGTTGCTGATTTGCCGACGCCTGCAAATACGAGACTTTTAGGGTCTGCGCCAATTGCTAGTGCACGTGCCAGCTCCCCGCCACTTACTAAATCAAAACCGGCTCCTAGTTCTTTAAAGCAATTGATCACCGCTAAATTGCTGTTGGCTTTCATGGCGTAATGAACGCGAGCACGACGTTTGCCATTGGAATCGATGCAGGCTTTGTCATACGCTTGATAAGCTTCAGTCAGGGCCTTTTTGCTATACACATACAGCGGCGTACCAAATTCTTTTGCTAAATCTGCTAAGGCAATATCTTCGGCAAACCAAGCGCCATTGCGTTCAGTAAAGCCAGATAAGCGAGGGAGTGGAAGAGTGTTGCTTGTCATTACTTGGCCGATGAAGAGGTGTTGTTGCTTGCTGGTGCAGTTGAGGTTTGGGGTGGATAGAGTTTTCCTTTGGGCTCTGGCTCAGTTGGTGCAGTTGGAGCTGGTGGAATATTTGGCAAATATAACGGCCCTCTAACCCCGCATCCAATAAGGGGTATTAGGATGGCTATACCAAGGGCTCTATAAAGAATCGTTATCATGAATGTCTCTAAACGAATGATTGAATATAGCACGCAGGCCCCCTTTATGAATGCAAATAGCCCTAACGTAGAAAGCATTGATGACAAACAGTTTCACCTACTGGGGGCGCAATTGTTGCATTCTATTGAAGTGGCTTTAGAGGCTGCTGATGATGAGCTTGATTTAGATCTAGATGTTGAGCGCCAAGGCGGTAATGTCATCAATATTCGTTTTCGGGATAAAAGTGTCATTGTGGTCAATACTCAGCCGCCTTTACATGAGATTTGGGTGGCTGCAAAATCTGGCGGTTACCACTATCGTTGGGCAGGCACCCTAGCACAACCAATGTGGCTTGATACCAAAACAGGCAAGGAGTTATTGGGTGATCTTGCTGAGTTTGCTAGTGCGCAAGCAGGCAAGCCAATCAAAATCCGCCTCATTAAATCCTAGCGTCTCTAGGGGTTTAAGCGGCTCCGGTAGCTTTCAAGGTTTCAAGAACCTGAGTATCAGGTACCCCCTGAATTTGGGCTTTGCCAATTTTTTCTAAAACGATATAGCGGATTTGACCGCTTTCAGTTTTCTTGTCTACTTGCATGAGTTCAAGATAGCGCTTCCCACCAAATTTTGGAGGGGCGATTGGAAGATTCATAGACTGAATAATCTTTTTTAATCGATCAGCCTCTGCTCTGGTGATGTAGTTCAGCCGGCAAGATAAATCAGCACCTAGCACCATGCCGCAACCCACTGCTTCACCATGAAGCCATTCACCATAGCCCATGCCTGCTTCAATCGCATGACCAAATGTATGGCCAAAATTTAAAGTTGCACGAATACCGCCTTCTCTTTCATCGGCAGAAACGACTGCAGATTTAATTTCACAAGAACGTAGAACGGCATGGCTCATTGCATCGGTATCGCATGCAAGTAGTGGCTTTGCATTTGCCTCAATCCAATCTAAAAATTGGGCATCGGCAATTGCGCCATGCTTAACGACTTCAGCGAGTCCCGCCGAAAGTTCCCTAGCTGGCAGAGTCTTCAGGGTATTTAAGTCGGCTATCACCGCGACTGGCTGATGAAAGGCGCCGATCATATTTTTACCCAGCGGGTGATTGATGCCTGTTTTTCCGCCTACAGAAGAATCTACTTGAGCTAATAAAGTGGTTGGCACTTGAATAAAGCGCACGCCTCGCATGAAACTAGCGGCTGCAAAACCAGTCATGTCGCCGATGACGCCGCCACCTAGGGCGACCAGCATGGTTTGTCTGTCAGCACCAAATTTTAGGAGGTCATCAAAAATGAGTTGCAGATTTTTCCAGTCTTTATAAGACTCACCATCAGGCAAAACAATAGTTCTTATTGTCTTACCAAAGGTTCCTAAAGTTTTGGTAAGACGCTCTGCATAAAAAGGAGCGACCGTAGTATTGGTAACAATGTAAATAGAGCTAGATTTTTCACAGGCCTTAAATAGTTCGGGTCGATCAATGAGATCGGCACCTATATAGATAGGGTAGCTACGATTGCCAAGATCTACTTCAAGTGTTTTCATGATGGTGTTCAAGCGGAAAGTTCAAGCTGCATGATGAGAGTATTAACTAGTTGGTTGACGCTGGGCTTGCCAGTTTCAATAACATGATCTGCAATTTCTCGATACAAAGGATCGCGAATTGCATAAAGATTTTCTAGAATTTTTTTAGCGTCACCATTACGCAATAAAGGACGTCCTTCACTGCCTTTGGTGCGATGCCATAGTTCAATTGGATTTGCGTGTAGATAAATAACAGTACCTTGTTCACTCAGTGCTTTGCGATTTTCGGGAAGCAGTACTGCGCCACCTCCAGTAGCTAAAACAATATTCTTTTCGTTTGTGATTTCTTGAATGGCTTGAGCTTCTCGTTTCCGAAAACCATCTTCGCCTTCCATTTCAAATATCACAGGAATTTTGACGCCACAACGTTCTTCAATAACGTGATCCGCATCTAAAAAGCGGCGGCCTAATTTCTTTGCAAGGACTTTACCAACGGTCGACTTTCCGGCACCCATGAGGCCGATGAGAAAGATATTGTTTGTCCTAGAGTTCACTCCTTGATTTTATTAGGGTTTATCAAGGACGGTGGGGGTTAGGAAAACTAAGAGTTCTGTTTTGTCTTGTAATTTTGATTTATGGCGAAATAAATAGCCAAGAAGGGGGATGTCTCCCAGTATTGGAACTTTAACCTCGTCTTCCCTCTCGGTGGTTTGGAAGATGCCGCCGATAATTGCCGTTCCCCCATTTTCCACCGTTACTTCCGAGCTGAGGCTTTTCGTATCAATGGCATAACCTTGTTCTGTTTTCATGCCAACGGTGTCTTTATTGATGCCCACCAGCATAGAGATTTTTCCGTCTGGATGAATCTTGGGTAAAACTTCTAAGCGAAGGTTAGCTTTGCGAAATTGCAATTTGCTGCCATTTTGTGAGGTGGTTTGATAGGGTAACTCGGTTCCTTGCTCGATAGTTGCCTTTACCTGATCCCCAGTCATGATGCGGGGGTTGGACAGAATTTTGCCTTGGCCTTCAGACTCAAGTGCCGATAGTTCGACTTGTAAAAGACGGCTGGCGTTTTTAGAGACTAGTGTAGCTGCTACTGCTGCCGGATTAAAACCATTTAGCCCAGAACCAGATAAATCGAAATTGCTATTTATTTTATTTTCTGGATTGCCATGGATGGGGCTTGCTTGGTGATTTAGCTTTGCTCCAAGCTCTCGAGCAAAGCGTTCATCTGCCTCCACGATGCGAGCTTCAATGAGAATCTGCCTGGGGCTGTTGATATGGTCGCCGCCAAAAGGAAGTGCCGCATCTTCACGGCGAAATTTTTGGAACGCCTGAATTTCCGCATGGGGCCCGATCCAATAAATGTCACCATTACGAATGATGCGCAAACCACGGCTAGCCAAAATAGAGTGAAGGGCGGTATGCCAAGGCGTATTTTGAAGATCCACCGTGATTCTTCCTTTGATGGATTCGCTTAGTAAAAAATTGGTATTTCCCAGTTTTGCCAGGATTTGCAAAAGTTCTGTTAATTCGATGTCGGTAAACTGCAGGCTAATTGGGGTCTGCAAATTTGGGTTTGCTTGGGTCGACCCAGTAGTCGGGGTGATTGGGAATACCACCAAGAGGGCTATCCAGAGATTGGCGATTTTGGATTTCAGGATCATTCTGAAATTGCCGCCTTGAGGATGAAAGATTTGCCTTGTGGGTGAGTGATCGTGGCAACCTCTTTATTGGCATTGCTAAGTCTCCAGTCACCCAGTAAAAGTCCCCCCATCTCCACCATTAATGTTGACTTGCTGTTATGAAAAAAAGCCCGATAAGTGCTACCTGCTTGGCTGACTCCTAAATAGCGCCAGCGGCTTATCTCGGCTTCGAATGGAAGGGGTGATGGCTTGCCTTTGGGGTGGGTCTGAACCTTATTTTTCTTTAATGAGTGAATACTTACTTCTAATTCATCTATTGTTTCATATATGAGATCTTCAGATTCAAGAATCTCCTCCCGTAATGTGGCCAACTCCTTTTTGAGCGCAGAAATATCTTGCAGAACCGCTTCAGGGTGGATATCCCCATCAGACTCTATTGGGCTTAAGGTAACAAATAGCCAAATTCCAGACGCTATCAGAATCCCGCCAGCCGCTAGGGCTGGCATGAGTTTTTTCAGGCCTTCTGGTATCGGAATTTGATCCTGAAAACCCAGTTGAGTTTTGGGTCTATTTTGAGGGCGATCCATACCATCCCAATCAGGGCGGTTTGGGCTATTTGATTTGCGAATTCCATGGGGGTCTGGAATAGCGGGGTCATCGCCGAGTTCGCTCAAAATAGCGTCAAAAGATTGTGAAGAGATTTTTCTAGCCGGCATGCCCCTTATTTTGGGAAACATTGTGTGAGAGAAAAATCAGCGTTAGTGGATTTTTTTGTCAGAAAACTCAGGTTTTGAATCTTTTAATGAATTAAGCTAAGCATCCTATAATTTGACCTTATGGCGCTACCCCCAAAAGATAAGCCGACGTTTAACAAACGCCCAATTCAACAGCCAAATCGACGTCCCCGTCAGCCCGGTGTAAATGCCGGTTCGCAACGGCAATCGTCGGGTAGTCCACTCATGAAAGCATTGCTCATTGTTGGCGTTGCTGTAGCTATAGTCGTAACACTTCTTTTGGGCTATGCCTTTTTGGTGGCAAAACCTAATCTGCCAAAAATCTCGGCCTTAACTGATTACAAGCCTAAAACACCGCTTCGCGTATATACCGCTGATAAGGTATTGATTGGTGAGTTTGGAGAGGAGCGCCGCAAGGTTATTCCGTTAAATGAGATTCCACTGAGCATGCGTAATGCAGTGTTGGCAATTGAGGATGACCGTTTTTACTCTCATGGCGGCGTTGATTATGTAGGTATTTTGAGGGCTGCGGCTACCAATCTACGAGGCCACTTGTCGCAAGGTGCCTCTACCATCACGATGCAAGTTGCACGAAATTTTTTCTTAAGTAATGAGAAAACTTTCAGTCGAAAAATTTACGAGGTGTTGTTGGCTTGGGAAATTGAGTCACAGCTAACAAAAGACAAGATTCTGGAAATTTATATGAACCAGATTTTCTTGGGGCAGCGAGCGTTTGGATTTTCGAGTGCGGCACAAATTTATTTTGGCAAAGATTTAAAAGACATTACGATCGCTGAATCTGCGATGTTGGCAGGTTTGCCAAAAGCACCATCTGCTTACAACCCAGTAACCAATTTCAAGCGAGCCAAGGTGCGTCAAGAATACATCTTGCAACGTATGCGAGATCTTGGATATATCAGTAATGAAGACTACCAAAAAGCAATGGCTGAAGAATTGCATATTCGTGGTCTTGGCAATGAGTTTGCCATTCGTGCTGACTTCCCAGCAGAAATGGTTCGTCAGTTGCTATTTAGTCAATATGGTGAGGCAATCTATTCACAAGGCATTGATGTTTACACGACTATTCTTAAGGCTGATCAAGATGCTGCATACAAAGCGGTGCGCCGCGGAATTTTTGAGTATGATCTGCGTCACGCTTATCGTGGCCCAGAAGGTTTCATAGATATTCCAGAAGATCCAATCAAACGACAGCGGGCAATTGATGAGGTACTGTTGGCTTACCCTCAGTTAGACGATTTGCAGTCGGGCGTTGTTTTAGATGTCAAGCCTAAAGAGATGCAAGTCATGATTGCTACAGGTGACACCATCACCATCAAAGGTGATGGTATGAAGTTAGCAGCCGCATCCATCACTGATAGCACTCAACCGAAAAAGCGTTTACGCCCTGGTGCTGTGGTGAGATTGCTGTCTGATGGCGGAGTTTGGAAATTAGCGCAATTACCCCAAGTCGAGGCCGCCTTTGTCTCTATGAATCCTGAGACGGGCGCGATACTTTCCTTGGTTGGTGGCTTTGATTTCCGTCGCAATCAATTTAACCATGTGACACAAGCGCTAAGACAACCTGGCTCTTCGTTCAAGCCGTTTATCTACGCTGCTGCGATTGAAAAAGGCTTCACCCCTAGCACCATGGTGAATGATGCACCACTATCAATTGGTAGTTTGGAAACAGGAAGCCAAGCCTGGGAACCAAAAAACTATGATGGTAAGTACGACGGCATGATGCGTTTACGTAATGCGTTAGCGAAATCAAAGAACTTAGTTTCTGTGCGGATTATTCGCGCCATTGGCCCTTCATATGCTCAAGAATATATCCAGCGTTTTGGTTTTGAACCAGAGAAGCATCCGCCATATTTAACAATGGCCTTGGGTGCAGGTTCAGTAACGCCGTTGCAAATGGCTTCTGCTTATAGCGTATTTGCTAATGGCGGTTATCGAGTCGATCCTTTTTTGATTGACAAGATGGTAGATGCAAAAGGCACTGTATTGTTTGAAGCAAAGCCTGCGAGCGTGGGAGATGGTGCACCCCGAGTATTAGATGCTCGCACAGCATTTGTGATGGATAGTATGTTGCAAGAGGTAACCAAAACGGGTACAGCAGCAAGTGCCCGTGGCAAATTAGGCCGCACTGATATTGCTGGCAAAACTGGTACAACCAATGAATCTCATGATGCTTGGTTTGCTGGCTACAATCCTAAAGTTGTTGCTATTGCCTGGATAGGTTTTGATAAGCCTGCTAGCTTAGGGGATCGCGAAACAGGCGGCGGATTGGCATTGCCTATGTGGATCTCATACATGGGAACTGCATTAAGAGATATTCCGCAAATTTCTCGTGAAGTACCGAGTGGCGTAACGCAGCTTGACGGCGATTGGTATGTTCCAGACTTTGCAACTAGTGGCGGTCCACGCGAACTGCAGTAATTTGTTATCACGATGGCTCGGCAAGCGCGCACAGTAATACCTGGCCAAGCAATGCATGTAATGGTTCGCGGCAATAATCGCGAAACACTCTTTTTTAAAGATGAAGATCGACGCATCTATCTTGAGTGGTTGCGTGATGCAGCAAGACAATTTTCTTGCTCTGTACATGCATTTGCGTTAATGCCAAATCATGTGCATTTATTACTTACTCCTCAAAATGAGGATTCGCTTGCAAAAACCATGCAGTCTTTGGGACGACGCTACGCGCAATATTTCAATCAACAACATCGCCGCTCGGGAACTATCTGGGAGGGAAGGTATCGATCATCCTTGATTGATCCAGATTATTTTTTACGCTGTCAGCGCTATGTTGAATTAAATCCCGTTAGAGCTGGTTTTGAATCCAGCCCACAAGATTCGCCGTGGACTAGCTTTGCCACCCATATTGGTGGAAATGCAGAGCCATGGTTGATAGACCATCCTCAATTTTGGGGATTGGGAAATACCCCTTTTGAGCGCCAGATGAATTGGGCCAATTTTGTTAAAGAGGGTGCCCCACATTGGGAGGATCGCCAAATCACAGAATCCTTGATTCGATCCAAGCCCTGGGTAAGCGATACATTTGCCAAGAAACTATTCAAAGATTCACCCGATTTGATTCAAATGCGCCATAGAGGGCGCCCAAAGAAAATAATCCCTTTAAATTCAGCAATATAGAGATTAAAGTGGGTTCTGGTATAGGGTCTAAAGTTTGACTCTGTCCCTAATTTAAAGAATTTGATCCCGTAAATATTAAAATAAATGGGACAGAGTCATTTTATTTCTATTGCATGAGTATGGGTATTCACCTATATTTGATCCTCCAAACGTAATCAGGCCTGCTGAGCCTCTCGGAAACACTATGACTACTCAAATAAATACTCAGATTCGTCCAGTTGCTCAAGGGATGTATGACCCACAAAATGAACATGATGCATGTGGCGTAGGATTTGTCGCCCACATCAAGGGTAAGAAATCCCATGAGATTGTTTCTCAGGGTTTAAAGATTCTTGAAAACTTAGATCACCGGGGAGCGGTTGGAGCTGATCCATTAATGGGTGACGGCGCCGGTATCTTGATTCAAATTCCAGATACTTTGTATCGCGAAGAGATGGCAAAGCAAGGCGTCACATTGCCACCATTAGGTGAGTATGGTGTTGGCATGATCTTCTTGCCAAAAGAGCATGCTTCACGTTTGGCATGTGAGCAAGAGTTAGAGCGTACTGTTCGTCTAGAGGGACAAGTTGTTTTAGGTTGGAGAGATGTGCCGGTTGATGTCAAGTTGCCGATGTCTCCAACAGTGCAAATGACCGAGCCATTTATTCGTCAAATTTTTATTGGCCGTGGTCGCGACATCATGACAACCGATGCGCTTGAGCGTAAGTTGTATGTAATACGTAAAACAGCAAGTCATGCGATTCAAGATTTACACCTAAAGCATGGCAAAGAATATTTCGTGGCATCGATGTCTGCGCGAACCATTGTTTATAAAGGTTTGCTGTTAGCAAACCAAGTTGGTGCTTATTACCAAGACTTGCAAGATCAGCGCACAGTCTCTGCATTAGCGTTGGTGCACCAACGTTTCTCAACTAATACATTCCCCGCTTGGGAATTAGCTCACCCTTATCGCATGATTGCGCACAACGGTGAGATCAATACAGTTAAAGGTAATGTTAATTGGGTAAATGCGCGAGAGGGCGCTATTAGTTCACCTGTGCTTGGCGATGATTTACAAAAATTATGGCCACTAATTTATCCAGGCCAATCAGATACTGCCTGTTTTGATAACTGTCTCGAGTTATTGGTAATGTCTGGATATCCATTGGCTCAAGCCATGATGATGATGATTCCTGAGGCATGGGAACAGCACACATTGATGGATGACAATCGTCGTGCATTCTATGAATACCACGCATCCATGATGGAGCCATGGGATGGTCCAGCAGCAATGGCATTTACTGATGGCCGTCAGATTGGCGCTACTCTTGATCGCAATGGTTTACGTCCTGCACGTTACTATGTGACCGATGATGATTTAGTCATCATGGCATCTGAAGCCGGTGTATTGCCAATTCCAGAAAGCAAGATTGTTCAAAAATGGCGTTTGCAACCAGGCAAGATGTTCATGATCGACATGGAACAAGGGCGCATCATCGATGACGTTGAGCTTAAGAACGCAGTTTCAAAAGCGAAGCCTTACAAGAGCTGGATTGATGCTGTTCGAGTAAAGCTGGATGAGGTTGATCCTAGCAAAGCCGATTTAGTGGATGAAAAAACCACGATTCGTCCAGCAGCTAAGTTGCTCGATCGCCAGCAAGCGTTCGGTTACACACAAGAAGATATCAAGTACCTCATGGCTCCAATGGCCATGAATGGTGAAGAGGCAATTGGTTCAATGGGTAACGATAGCCCATTAGCGGTTCTATCTAATAAGAACAAGCCTTTGTACAACTACTTCAAGCAGTTGTTTGCACAGGTAACGAATCCTCCAATTGATCCGATTCGTGAAAACATGGTGATGTCTTTGGTTTCTTTTATTGGACCAAAGCCAAACTTATTGGATACAAACAATATCAATCCGCCGATGCGACTAGAAGTTAGTCAGCCTATCTTGGATTTTGATGACATCACGAAGATTCGTCATATTGGTCACTATACCAATGGTAAGTTCCGCTCATATGAGCTCGATATTTGCTATCCAGCTGCATGGGGTAAAGCAGGCATCGAAGCAAGCTTAGCCTCTTTATGTGCAGAGGCTGCTGATGCTGTGCGTTCTGGCTATAACATTTTGATCGTAAGTGATCGTCAAGTTGACGAGAAGCACGTTGCTATACCTGCACTGTTGGCAACCTCAGCAATTCATCAACATTTAGTGCAAAAAGGATTGCGTACTAGTGTAGGCCTCGTGGTTGAAACGGGTAGTGCTCGCGAAACACACCACTTTGCACTCTTAGCTGGTTATGGAGCTGAAGCAGTGCATCCTTATCTCGCAATGGAAACATTGGTGGATATGGCTAAAGGCTTATCAGGTGATTTATCTGGCGAGAAAGCGGTCAAGAATTTTGTGAAAGCGGTTGGTAAGGGCTTGCAAAAAGTGATGTCCAAAATGGGCATCTCTACTTACATGTCATACACAGGCTCTCAGATTTTTGAAGCAATTGGTTTAAATCGCGACATCATTGATCAGTATTTCAAAGGCACTCCATCTAACGTTGGCGGTATTGGTGTGTTTGAGGTGGCTGAAGAAGCGCTGCGCATGCACAGTGCCGCTTTTGGTAATGACCCTGTCTTGACCAATATGCTTGATGCAGGTGGTGAATATGCTTTCCGTATTCGTGGTGAGAACCACATGTGGACCCCAGATACGATTGCGAAGTTACAGCACTCCACTCGTATTGGTGCAGAGAAGGGCTATCAAACTTACAAAGAGTACGCCAACATCATCAATGACCAAACAAAGCGTCAGATGACATTGCGCGGTTTGTTTGAGTTCAAGATTGATCCAAGCAAAGCGATTCCATTGGATGAAGTTGAGCCAGCAAAAGAAATCGTCAAACGTTTTGCAACGGGTGCGATGTCCTTGGGTTCTATCTCTACCGAAGCTCACGCTACTTTGGCAATTGCTATGAACCGTATTGGCGGCAAGTCCAATACCGGTGAGGGCGGCGAAGATCCAAATCGTTACGTAAATGAACTCAAAGGCATTCCAATTAGGAAGGGCGAATCTCTTGCTAGCATTTTGGGTGACGATGTAGTTGAGGCTAATATCCTATTGCAAGATGGCGACTCATTGCGTTCGAAGATTAAGCAGGTTGCTTCTGGTCGTTTTGGTGTGACCACTGAGTACTTACGTTCTGCTGATCAAATTCAGATCAAGATGGCGCAGGGTGCTAAGCCGGGTGAAGGCGGTCAATTACCAGGTGGCAAGGTTTCTGATTACATTGGTAAGTTACGTTTCTCAGTGCCAGGTGTAGGCTTGATTTCTCCTCCTCCGCACCACGATATTTATTCGATTGAAGATATCGCTCAGTTGATTCATGACCTCAAGAACGTCAATCCAAAATCTGACGTTTCTGTGAAGTTGGTTTCTGAAGTGGGTGTTGGTACTGTTGCGGCTGGTGTTGCAAAAGCAAAAGCAGACCATGTTGTGATCGCAGGTCACGATGGTGGTACAGGCGCATCTCCACTCTCCTCTATTAAGCACGCTGGATCTCCATGGGAGCTTGGTTTGGCTGAAACACAGCAAACTTTGGTTCTCAATGGTTTGCGTAGCCGTATTCGTGTGCAGGCTGATGGCCAAATGAAGACAGGTCGTGACGTTGTCATTGGTGCTTTGCTGGGTGCGGATGAGTTTGGTTTTGCAACCGCCCCATTAGTGGTGGAAGGTTGCATCATGATGCGCAAGTGTCATTTGAATACCTGCCCAGTTGGTGTAGCTACTCAAGATCCAGAATTGCGCAAGAAGTTTTCTGGCAAGCCAGAGCATGTGGTGAATTTCTTCTTCTTTATTGCAGAAGAGGCACGTGAAATCATGGCTCAATTGGGTATCAGAAAGTTTGATGACCTCATTGGTCGTGTTGACTTGCTAGATACTCGCAAAGGTATCGAGAACTGGAAAGTTCATGGCTTAGATTTCACTAAGATTTTTGCTGAGCCGCAAGTAGCAAGCGATGTTCCTCGCTATCAGGTGCTTACTCAAGATCATGGTTTAGCAAATGCGCTAGACAATATCTTGATTGAGAAGAGCGAGCCTGCTATCGAGCGTGGTGAAAAAGTTTCTTTTATCGTGCCAGTGAAGAACGTCAATCGTACTGTTGGCGCAATGCTTTCAGGTGAGGTGGCTCAACGTTATGGCCACGCTGGTTTGCCTGATGACACAATTCATATTCAGTTAAATGGTACGGCTGGTCAAAGCTTTGCGGCCTTCCTAGCTCGCGGTATCACTTTGGATTTAGTGGGTGATGGTAATGACTATGTTGGCAAAGGTTTGTCAGGTGGTCGCGTTATCGTTCGTGCTCCGCATGAGTTCCGTGGCGATACTTCTAAGAACATCATTGTTGGTAATACCGTTCTTTATGGTGCGATTGCTGGCGAAGCTTTCTTTAATGGTGTTGCCGGTGAGCGCTTTGCAGTGCGTAATTCAGGTGCAACCACAGTTGTTGAGGGCACTGGTGATCACGGCTGTGAATACATGACTGGCGGAACAGTGGTGGTGCTCGGTACCACTGGCCGTAACTTTGCAGCAGGTATGAGCGGCGGCGTTGCTTATGTCTATGACGAAGATGGTTTATTTGCCCAACGTTGCAATACCAGCATGGCTACTTTGGAAAAAGTGCTACCTACTGCTGAGCAGGTTGCCAAGATGCCTAAATCTGAGTGGCATGCTCCTGTTGATGTGAAAGATGGTGGCGAGCGTTTAACCGATGAGCAAATTCTGAAAGGTTTGATTGAGCGTCATTTCCGTTACACCGGCTCAGAGCGCGCGAAAGCGGTATTAGCCGATTGGGAAAATGCCCGCACTCGTTTTGTGAAGGTTCTCCCAACTGAGTACAAGCGTGCACTTGGTGAGCTTTGGGAAAAGTCACAAAAGAAAACGGTTGCAGCGTAATCAACATAGCCAAATAGATATTAAGAAAAAATACTAAGGATTAGATATGGGTAAGGTCACTGGATTCATGGAGTTTGAGCGCGTAGATGAAACATACGAAGCGCCTGCTAAACGTCTCCATCATTACAAAGAGTTTGTTGCAGCATTGACTGATGAGGAAGCAAAAGTCCAGGGCGCGCGTTGTATGGATTGCGGTATTCCGTTTTGTAATAATGGTTGCCCAGTTAACAACATCATTCCAGACTTTAATGATTTAGTTTTTCATAGCGACTGGAAAAATGCATTAGATGTTTTGCAGTCAACCAATAACTTCCCAGAATTTACTGGACGCATTTGCCCAGCACCTTGTGAGGCAGCGTGTACCTTGGGTATCAATCGTGCTCCAGTAGGCATTAAGTCAATCGAGCATGCCATCATTGATAAAGGTTGGGAGAGTGGTTGGGTTAAACCTCAGCCATCAAAAACGAAGACAGGTAAGAAGGTAGCGATTGTCGGTGGTGGTCCCGCAGGTATGGCGGCCGCACAGCAATTGGCTCGTGTTGGTCACGACGTCACCGTATTTGAGAAGAATGATCGTGTTGGCGGTTTACTGCGTTATGGCATTCCTGACTTCAAGATGGAGAAATGGCTCATTGATCGTCGTGTTGAGCAAATGCAAGCCGAGGGTGTGAAATTTGAAACAGGCGTTTTTGTTGGCAAAGAAGCAATTGGTGCAGAAGTAAAAAACTATTCAACCAAAACAGTTTCACCTGAGCAGCTCATGAAAGACTTTGATGCAGTAGTAATTACTGGTGGTGCAGAGCAGCCCCGCGATCTTCCTGTACCGGGTCGCGAACTTTCCGGCGTTCACTTTGCTTTGGAATTTTTGATTCCACAAAATAAAGAAAATGCAGGCGACTTTAAAAATGAAATACGCGCTACCGATAAGCATGTGGTGGTGATTGGTGGTGGCGATACTGGTTCTGATTGCGTGGGTACATCTAATCGCCATGGCGCAACAAAAATTACCCAATTTGAATTGTTGCCTCAGCCGCCAGAAGTTGAGAACAAGCCATTGGTTTGGCCATACTGGCCGACTAAATTACGCACTTCTTCTTCTCATGAAGAAGGATGTGATCGTGATTGGTCTGTAGGAACAAAGCGTTTTGAAGGTAAAAACGGCAAGGTTGAAAAACTCATTGGCGTACGCTTGGAGTGGAAAGACGGAAAAATGTCAGAAGTTCCAAATTCTGAATTTGAGATCAAGGCTGATTTAGTGCTTTTAGCTATGGGTTTTGTTTCACCGGTGCAGCAGGTGCTAAATGCATTTGGCGTCGAAAAAGATGCTCGTGGCAATGCAAAAGCAGCTGTAGATGGTCAAAACGCCTATCAAACGAATGTTCCTAAGGTATTTGCTGCGGGTGACATGCGCCGTGGTCAATCTTTGGTAGTTTGGGCTATTCGTGAAGGTCGTCAATGTGCCCAGGCAGTAGACCAGTATTTAATGGGGTCATCCGTTTTGCCCCGATAATGTGGGGATATGAATAGTCATCAACCAAGCGCATTGGATGTTAATAAATCCCTAGGTGAAGTGGTCGTCTCTATTAAAGACGTCGACTTTTCCTATGCGCCTAGCGAGAGACAAATTTTGTCGGGTCTCAATATGGAGTTCCGGCGCGGCCAAGTAGTTGCTGTGATGGGCGGCTCGGGCTGTGGCAAAACCACCATCCTCCGTTTAATTGGTGGACAGTTTTCTGCGCAGTCAGGACAAGTGCTATTTGAGGGTCAAGATGTAGGCAAGATGAGTAGCGATGAATTAATGGCTGCACGTCGTCGCATGGGAATGCTCTTTCAGTTCGGTGCTTTATTTACTGACTTAAGTGTTTTTGAAAACGTTGCGTTTCCATTGCGTGAACATACCAATTTAAGCGAAGAGCTTTTGCGCGATCTCGTGTTGATGAAGCTTAATGCTGTAGGTTTGCGTGGTGCACGAGATTTAATGCCATCACAAATTTCTGGAGGCATGGCAAGACGTGTTGCACTTGCTAGAGCCATCGCGCTAGATCCACCACTCATCATGTATGATGAGCCTTTTGCTGGTCTAGACCCCATCTCTTTAGGGATTACAGCACGCTTGATTCGGGACTTGAATAGCGCTCTGGGAGCCACGAGTTTATTGGTAACTCATGATGTTGAAGAGACATTTGAGATTGCAGATTATGTGTACTTTATTGCGAATGGAAAAATTGGTGCGCAAGGCACGCCAACCGAGTTAAGCCAATCCGCAGATCCTTTTGTAAGGCAGTTTTTGGATGCTGCACCAGATGGTCCAGTACCATTTCATTATCCAGGACAAAGCCTGGAAGAAGATTTTGGAGTGAGATCTTGATGACTGCTTTAGTAACCTCACTTCTCAATATATTTGGTGACCTTGGTTTTTTCATTCGTCGTAATTTAAGTAGCCTTGGTTTGTCAGCGCGCATGTTTGCAGCAGTGATTTGGCGCTCGGGCTTTTTATTAAAGAGACCACGTTTGGTGGTCGACCAAATTTTGTTTGTTGGCAATCACTCATTTGTCATCATTGCAGTCTCTGGTTTATTTGTTGGCTTTGTATTGGGTTTGCAGGGCTACTACACCTTAAATCGTTATGGCTCTGAACAGGCGCTGGGCTTGTTAGTTGCTTTATCACTCACTCGAGAGTTGGGTCCAGTGATCACTGCTTTATTGTTTGCAGGCCGCGCTGGAACATCTTTAACCGCCGAGATTGGTCTAATGAAAGCGGGTGAGCAGTTGAGCGCTATGGAAATGATGGCGGTTGATCCTTTGGGTCGAGTGATTGCACCAAGGCTTTGGGCGGGCATTATTTCCATGCCAATTTTGGCCACCATATTTACTGCAGTGGGCGTACTCGGAGGTTATTTTGTTGGGGTTCCGCTCATAGGCGTGGATTCTGGCGCATTCTGGTCTCAGATGCAGGGCGGCGTAGATCTCTTCTCTGACATTGGTAACGGCCTGATTAAAAGTTTGGTATTTGGTGTGGCGGTAACTTTTATTGCTCTTTATCAGGGCTATGAAGCTAAGCCAACACCAGAGGGTGTTTCGCAGGCAACAACACGTACTGTGGTGATTTCATCTTTATCGGTATTGGCATTAGATTTCCTGTTAACCGCGATGATGTTCTCGAATTAGAAAGAATAAACTGGGGCTCTTATGAAAAAAAGCGCAATTGATATCTGGGTTGGAATTTTTGTTGCCATTGGATTGTTGGCTGCATTATTTCTGGCATTGAAGGTGGGCAATATGAATGCCGTTTCCTTTGCGCCAACATATAAAATTTCTGCGCGTTTTGACAATATTGGCGGTTTAAAGCCCCGTGCACCCGTTAAGAGTGCTGGTGTGGTCGTTGGGCGTATCGCTAATATTTCCTTTGACGACAAAACATATCAAGCAACGGTTGTCATGACGATCGAAGATGCTTATAAGTTTCCAAAGGATTCTTCTGCCAAGATTTTGACATCAGGACTATTGGGTGAGCAGTACATTGGGCTTGAGGCTGGTGGGTCTGATGACATGTTGGCTAACGGTGAAAAAATTACCCAAACTCAGTCTGCAATAGTTTTGGAAAGTTTAATTAGTCAATTTTTGTATAACAAAGCGGCTGACAGCGGCCAAGACAAAAGCGCAACAAAATAATGCTTTTAGTGCCTAGCCTGATAAACAAGATGAAACGTTTTCTCTTGCTTTGCATGGCGACCGTGCTGGTTGGTTGCGCTTCTATTCCTGCTGGAGTAGAGCCTTCCCCCCAAGATCCTTGGGAGCCGTTCAATCGATCCGTGTTTGAATTCAATGAAGGTTTGGATGCCTATTTGTTGAAGCCCGTTGTTGCTGGATATCGATTTGTATTGCCTGAGTTTGTGCGCGAGGGCATTTATAACTTCTTTAGTAACTACAACGATATTTACACGGCGCTGTTTAATTTGTTACAAGGCAAACCTGGCTACGCTTTTAATGACTTTATGCGAGTTGCGGTGAACACCACGATGGGGCTTGGTGGTTTATTGGATTTAGCTACTCCTGGCGGTCTTGATAAACACAAAGAAGACTGGGGTCAAACGCTGGGTGTATGGGGTGTTCCAGCTGGCCCATATGTAGTTCTTCCATTTTTTGGGCCAAGCAATGTACGGGATACCTTTGGTACTGTTGCCGACTTAGAGTCAGATTATTTGTTTAGATTACTTCCAGACGTCGCTTTACGTAACAGTATTACAGGATTGCGTGTGGTCAATGCCCGTAATACTTATTACGAGGCAGGTGATTTATTGGATGGCGCTGCAATTGATAAATACAGCTTTATGCGGGATGCGTATATTCAGAGGCGTCAGTATCAAATCAACGAAGGTCGTGATGATGAAGAGCCGCAAATGCCTGTTTATGAAAATCCTTATGAGTAAGCAAATTGCTCAAGCGTCTAAAATAAGACTTCATTAAGTGAGTTGAAAGATAGTTCCCATGAAAAATGTCAAAGTAGTTTCACTATTTTTTGCACTAAACATCTTTTTGTTTTCAGGAGCCTCATTTGCGCAAACTCCTGATGCGGCCACGACTCCTGATGCGCTGATTAAGATGGTCGTTACTGATGTGATGGCTTCGGTGAAGGCGGATCCAGAAATTCAGAAGGGCAGTATTCCTAAAATTGTCGATTTAGTCGAAAAGAAAATTGTTCCCTACACCGATATGCGCCGTACCACTGAAATGGCAATGGGCCCGAATTGGAAAAAAGCAAGCTCAGAGCAACAAGCTCAACTCACCACGGAATTTAAAAATCTATTAATTCGCACTTACTCAGGTGCATTGAGTCAGCTGCGTGATCAGACGGTTCAATTTAAGACTCTGCGAGCCGCTCCAGACGACAAGGAAGTAGTTGTGAAAACTGTAGTTCTGGGTCGTGGCGATCCAGTTCCTTTAGATTACCGCCTAGAGAAGACCGACAAAGGCTGGAAGGTATATGACATGAACATTATGGGTGTTTGGTTGGTTGAGGCATATCGCAATCAATTCGCCAATCAAATTAGCCAAAATGGTATCGAGGGTCTTGTGAAATTCTTGCAAGATCGTAATAAGCAGTTAGCAAGCGCTAAGCCAGCGAATTAATCCAATCGTTTAAAGATGTCTTTCCAATTGCCCGCTACTGTTACGCAAAAAACAGCAACTCAGCTGGAGATAGAGGGATTACGTCATCTCAAAAGTCTCACTACTGTTGATTGCTCTCGGTTGAAGGATTTTGACTCTACTGTTTTAGCCGTTCTTCTGGCTTGGCGAAATAAGTTAAAAGAAGATAAGCAATCTTTATTTATTGAGCGTGCCCCAGAAAAACTAAAAGTGTTGGCCAAGGTGTATGGCGTTTCTGCCCTGCTAGGGATTTAAGTAAGGTAAGAGTAAGCAATAACATGCATTCAGCAATATTGATTCAGCAAATCTCAAAACACTACGGAGCTCTACAAGCATTAAATGATGTGTCTTTGATCATTGAGCCAGGCGAGTTCTTCGGTCTTCTTGGTCCGAATGGTGCTGGTAAGACCACCTTAATTTCAATATTGGCGGGCTTAGTTAAAGCTGATAAAGGTCATGCATCGATCTTAGGCGCTGATGTTCAAAAATCCTTTCGTGATGCACGTCGAATGTTGGGTGTTGTTCCACAAGAACTGGTTTTCGATCCCTTCTTTACCGTTCGCGAAACTTTGCGCTTTCAGTCTGGTTATTTCGGTATTCGTAATAACGATGCCTGGATTGATGAAATCATGGCTAGCCTGGATCTCACAGGGAAGGCTGATAGTAATATGCGCGCTTTGTCTGGTGGTATGAAGCGCCGGGTATTGGTGGCTCAAGCCTTAGTTCATAGACCGCCCGTCATTATTTTGGACGAGCCAACTGCTGGTGTAGACGTAGAGTTACGCCAATCTTTGTGGCAATTTATTAGCAGATTAAATCAAGATGGTCACACGATTGTCTTGACCACACATTATTTAGAAGAAGCCGAAGCACTCTGTAAGCGCATTGCTATGCTAAAACAGGGCAAGATTGTTGCATTAGATACTACTGCCAACTTATTGACCCGATATGGCTCAACCAAAAAAGATGGCGAAGGCAAAACTGATCTCGAAGATGTTTTTGTGAACATTATGTCGGGAAGCGCTCAATGAGTTCAATAAAAAAAGAGCAGCGCCAAGTCTTGAATAAACCAACTTTGGAGTATGGCAGCGGCTTTCCTACTTTATTGCGTAAAGAGATAAAGCGTTTCTATAAAGTGGCGTTTCAGACTGTCGCTGCACCTGTGTTAACCGCCATTCTGTATCTTATGATCTTTGGTCATGTGCTTGAGGGTAAAGAAGTGTATGGGCGCTTAAGTTACACAGCCTTTTTGATACCCGGTTTAGTCATGATGAGTGTCTTGCAAAATGCATTTGCAAACACCTCATCATCTCTTATCCAATCCAAGATAACGGGCAACCTCGTGTTCGTTTTACTAGCCCCGCTCAGTCACTTTGAGTTTTATACGGCTTATATTCTGGCGGCTGTTTTTCGGGGTATCGTTGTTGGTCTTGGCGTACTGCTGATTACGCTTTGGTTCAACGTCCCCACGCTAGAGTCGCCCATTTGGATTTTGGTGTTTGCCTTTTTAGGTGCTGCTATCTTAGGAAGTCTTGGTTTAATTGCAGGAATTTTGGCCGATAAATTTGATCAATTAGCCGCATTCCAAAACTTCATCATCATGCCAGCGACGATGTTATCTGGGGTTTTTTATTCGATTCATTCTCTACCAGCGGCGTGGCAAGTAGTGTCACATTTCAACCCTTTCTTTTATATGATTGATGGCTTTCGTTTTGGCTTCTTTGGTGTCTCAGATGTATCGCCTTGGACTAGCCTAGCAATTGTGTTTTGTTTCTTTGTGGCGGTATCAGCCATTGCCTTGCGCCTATTGCAAAAGGGCTATAAGCTCCGCCATTAATCATGTTTTATTAGGAGAGAAGTATGTTGCCAGCCCCAGAACAAATTGAGAGCTATATCAAGCAAGGTATTCAATGCGCCCATATTCAGGTTGAGGGTGACGGACAACATTTTTTTGCAACGATCGTGAGCCCAGAGTTTGAGGGTAAGCGTTTAGTACAGCGTCATCAGTTAGTTTATGCAGCCATGGGTGATCGCATGAAGGCCGAAGTTCATGCTTTGTCAATTAAGGCATTTACTCCAGAAGAGTTTGCACAGAACCCCTCGGCATAACAAATCAAATTTAATTAAGCAAACTCACTAAAGTTTTTACTGGAATTATTTAATGGATAAATTACGGATGGTAGGCGGGACTCCGCTGAAGGGCGAAGTCAAAATTGCCGGTGCAAAAAATGCCGCCTTGCCAATTTTGTGTGCTTGCTTGTTAACTGATCAACCTGTTGTTTTGCGTAATGTTCCAGATCTTCAGGATGTGCGCACGATGCTAAAACTTCTTCAGGAAATTGGCGTGACCGTGAGTTTTCCGGACGTAACAGATCGCAGCCATATTGTTTTGAATGCGGCAGTGATTAAGAGCTCTGAAGCAACCTATGAGATGGTCAAAACCATGCGTGCTTCTATCTTGGTTTTGGGCCCACTACTTGCAAGAATGCATAGCGCTAAGGTGTCATTGCCAGGTGGCTGTGCGATTGGTGCGCGCCCCGTAGACCAGCACATCAAAGGCTTAAAAGCCATGGGTGCCAGCATCAAGATTAAGAGTGGTTATATCCAGGCAGAAACAAAGCCCCCAACGGATCGCCTCAAAGGCGCGTCCATTCTGACCGACATGATTACCGTTACGGGTACAGAGAATTTATTAATGGCCGCTACCTTAGCTTCTGGCACAACGATTCTTGAGAATGCGGCTCGTGAGCCAGAAGTAGGTGATCTCGCAGAATTACTTGGCAAGATGGGCGCAAAAATTTCAGGGATCGGAAGTGATCGCTTGGTTATTGAGGGCGTTGAAAAATTACACGGCGCCGAACACTCAGTCATTCCAGATCGTATTGAAGCAGGAACATTTTTATGTGCCGTAGCGGCGGCTGGTGGTGAGGTGCTTGTTAAAGAATGTCGCCCGGATACTTTAGATGCGGTCATCGTGAAGCTAAAGGAAGCCGGTCTAAAAATGGAAGTTGGATCTGATTGGATTAAAGCTTCTATGCATGAGCGTCCTAAAGCGGTTAGCTTTCGCACTTCAGAATATCCAGCATTTCCAACAGATATGCAGGCACAGTTAATGGCAGTCAATGCCGTAGCAGCTGGCAATTCAACGATTACCGAGACGATTTTTGAGAATCGCTTTATGCATGTTCAAGAACTTAATCGTTTGGGTGCGGATATTGCTATTGAGGGCAATACGGCAATTGCGCAAGGTGTTGAAAGGCTCTCGGGTGCAACTGTGATGGCGACTGACCTGCGCGCTTCTGCCAGCTTGGTGATTGCGGGTCTTACCGCTCAGGGTGAGACGCAGGTAGACCGGATTTATCATCTAGATCGTGGCTATGACCGTATGGAGCAAAAGTTAACCCTTTTGGGCGCTAATATTGAGCGGGTCAAGTAACTTACTTGAGTAACTAGGAGATAATTGAGTCATGAAATTGACTTTGGCCCTCTCAAAGGGGCGTATCTTCGAAGAAACTGCTGAGATCCTATCTAAGGTTGGCATTGTGCCAAAAGAGGATCCAGAAAAGTCTCGCAAGCTCATTATTGAAACATCAAACCCTGATGTGCGTTTAATTATTGTGCGCGCATCAGATGTGCCAACTTATGTGCAATTTGGTGGTGCTGATTTTGGTGTAGCCGGCTTGGATGTTTTGATGGAAAAGGGCACAGATGGTTTATATGTTCCTTTTGACTTAAACATTGCAAAGTGCCGTATGTCTGTAGCAGTACGTGATGGTTTTGATTATGTTGCAGCAGTAAAACAAGGTTCGCGTCTCAAGGTAGCAACTAAGTATGTCAACTGCGCGTGCGATCACTTTGCTAACAAGGGTGTGCACATCGACACTATTCAGCTATATGGCTCGATGGAACTTGCCCCATTGGTTGGGATGGCTGATGCGATTGTGGATCTCGTTTCTACTGGTAATACGCTCAAAGCTAACGGCTTAGTTGAAGTAGAGCCGATTGCAGATATCAGCGCTCGCTTGGTAGTGAATCAAGCCTCATATAAGCGTAAGCGTGCTCAGTTACAACCAATTTTTGATTTATTGAAATAAGTTTCAATGTCATCTCAAGTTCAGGTCAAGCGACTCAATAGTAGTGATGCAGGTTTTAAAGAAACCCTGCTATCCAGTCTTTCTTTGCCGATGGCCGATGATGCGGCCATAGATGCCGCTGTAGTGAATATATTGTCAGCCGTAAAAGAACGAGGCGACAACGCGGTTCTAGAATTCACCAAGCAATTTGATCGACTCAATATTGCCAGCGTTGCTGAGCTCGAGATTTCTCGGAGCGATTTAGAGAAAGCTTATCAAGAGCTATCAACTGAGCAAAAAGATGCTTTAGATATTGCTGCGAAGCGAGTACGCGCCTATCACGAGCGTCAAAAAATGGAGACGGGTTGTCATTCATGGGAATACGAAGAGGCTGACGGCACCAAGCTTGGCCAAAAAGTAACTCCATTAGACCGCGTCGGGATTTATGTTCCCGGGGGTAAAGCCGCATACCCTTCATCCGTTTTGATGAATGCAATCCCTGCGAAGGTGGCTGGAGTTGCTGAAGTCATCATGGTGGTGCCCACCCCAGATGGCGCACGCAATCCTTTGGTGTTGGCGGCTGCATATCTAGCTGGTGTTGATCGAGTATTTACGATTGGCGGCGCTCAAGCCGTCGGCGCATTGGCTTACGGTACCAAGACCATTCCATCTGTAGATAAGATTGTTGGTCCAGGCAACGCTTATGTTGCTGCTGCTAAGCGCAGAGTATTTGGCACGGTGGGCATCGACATGATTGCCGGCCCTTCAGAAATTTTGGTTTTATGTGATGGGTCTACCAACCCTGATTGGGTGGCTATGGATCTGTTCTCTCAGGCAGAGCATGATGAGCAAGCACAATCCATTTTGTTATGCCCTGATGCGGTCTTTATTGAGCAAGTGCAAGCCAGCATTAATCGATTGCTGCCAGAAATGCCCCGAGCTAAAGTGATTGCCGTTTCGCTAGCCAATCGCGCTCTGTTAATTCAGGTAAAGGATATGGCGCAGGCCTGCGATATCGCCAATGCTATTGCGGCTGAACATTTGGAAATCTGCGCCGTTGATCAGCGAAAGTGGGCTGAGAAAATCCGTCATGCAGGCGCGATTTTTATGGGCAACTTCACCAGTGAATCTCTTGGTGATTACTGTGCGGGTCCTAATCATGTATTGCCCACAGCACGTACTGCTCGCTTCTCATCTCCGCTTGGCGTTTATGACTTTATTAAGCGCTCAAGCATGATTGAGGTAAGCGAAGCTGGTGCTCAAACTTTAGGTCAGGTGGCAAGCACGCTTGCGCATGGCGAAGGTTTACAAGCGCACGCACGCGCAGCCGAAATGCGCCTTAAGAAATAAACTTACTTAAGCAAAAATAAGCGATAAAAATTACGCAAGAATTTCTTTTAGAGCGGCAACGAGTTCGCCACTTTGTTGATCTGTGCCAATGGTAATGCGCAAAAACTCTTCAATGCGGAGCGACTTAAAGTGGCGCACAATAATGCCGCGATCTCGCAAGGCCTGATATAGCTTTTGACCAGCATATTTGGGGTGGCGAGTAAAAATAAAATTTGCCGTTGATGGAAGCGTATCAAATCCCAATGCATTTAATTGCTCAATTAATTTAGTGCGAGTCTGGATTACCTTGGCGCTAGTTTCCTCTAGGTGCTCTTGATCTTCAATTGCGGCAATGGCGCCAGCCTGAGCCAAGCGCCCCAGTGGATAAGAGTTAAAACTGTTCTTAACGCGCTCAAGTCCTTCAATAAGAGTTGGGTGACCCACTGCAAATCCCACGCGCAGTCCAGCTAGTGCCCTTGATTTAGAGAGCGTGTGTACTACGAGTAGATTTTCTGGGCAGTTAGCGCCGCGTAATAATGGGATGCAAGATTCTGTTCCGTAATCAACATAGGCTTCATCGATGATCAAAACAGAATCTTTATTTTTATTAAGTAATCTTTCAATTTCTGAGCGACCAATAGATCGACCAGTTGGCGCATTCGGATTTGGGAAAATCACCCCGCCATTTGGGGTCATGTAGTCATTGAGATTGATTTCAAAATCTCTCCCCAAGGGAATAGTTTTGTAATCGATTCCAAAAAGTTTGCAGTAAACCGGATAGAAACTGTAAGTTATGTCGGGGAAATGAACTGGCTTACTCTGTTTAAGAAGCCCAGCAAAAACGTGAGCCAGCACCTCATCTGAGCCATTCCCTAAAAAAACCTGATTTGGGTTTAGGCCATGCAATTTAGCGATAGCTTGTTTTAAGGCTGTACCCTCTGGATCAGGATAAAGGCGTAAATCCTCAGTTGTTTGCTGACTAATCGCAGAAAGTGCCTTTGGAGATGGCCCATATGGACTCTCATTGGTATTGAGCTTGACTAGTCGCTGCATTTGCGGCTGCTCCCCTGGGACATAAGGGGTTAAAGTTTGCACAACGGGGCTCCAAAAACGGCTCATGGGGATAGTCAACTTAATTTTTAATAATTTGGCAAAGGCTTATCTGTATTTCAATATCTTCTAGGAATGATATTATGAGGCTTCAATCAACACTTCGCCTCGCGGCGTAATGAAGCATGCGGCAAGCCGACGTTACCCGAAATACTTCGGAAACCAAAATACAAATTTCCATCAATTTGGATGGTACTGGTAAAGCTGAGCTGGCCTCAGGTGTACCCTTCTTAGATCATATGCTTGATCAAATTGCGCGTCATGGCATGATCGACCTCAAAGTGGTTGCCCAAGGCGACACCCATATTGATGATCATCACACTGTTGAAGATGTGGGTATCACTTTAGGGCAGGCTTTTGCCAAGGCAGTTGGCGATAAAGCGGGAATTACCCGTTACGGCCATTCTTATGTCCCTTTGGATGAAACCCTATCTCGTGTAGTGATCGACTTTTCTGGTCGTCCTGGCTTGGAATTTAATGTGCCTTTCACACGGGCACGTGTAGGCGAATTTGATGTTGATCTCAGTATTGAGTTCTTTCGTGGTTTTGTGAACCATGCGGGGGTGACTTTGCATATTGATAATTTGCGAGGCATAAATGCTCACCACCAAATTGAGACAGTCTTTAAAGCCTTTGGTCGCGCCTTGCGCATGGCTTTGACTATAGATCCACGGGCATCTGGCGCGGTTCCTTCAACCAAGGGAAGTCTTTAATCTCGATTTTTGCTTCTTCTTAGATCAGTGCAAAAGATAGGCTAATTTTGGCGCAAACCATTGCGATCGTTGATTATGGAATGGGCAATCTCCGTTCCGTATATCAGGCATTTCATCATGTAGCGCCTGATGAGAATGTATTAATTGCGCACAAGCCAGAGGAAATTCGCAATGCTGATCGTGTGGTCTTGCCTGGACAGGGGGCCATGCCAGATTGCATGAAGCATCTTGAAGAGTCAGGCCTTTTAGAGGCTTTATTAGAAGCATCAAAAGCCAAGCCTTTATTGGGTGTCTGTGTAGGCGAGCAAATGCTATTTGATAAAAGTGCAGAAGTGCGCCCTGGTGAGCAATGGACTTCTTGTTTGGGCCTGATTCCTGGCGAGGTGCGCCGTTTTGAATTAGCCGGCAAAAAGCAGGCAGATGGCTCGGCTTTCAAAGTTCCGCATATGGGCTGGAATCAAGTACGACAAGATCGTCAGCACCCCATTTGGAATGGCATACCAGATTTAACAAGCTTTTATTTTGTGCACAGCTACTATGTTGTGCCACAGCGTGCAGAAGATGCGGCTGGTTCTACAGAATATGGTGATTGGTTTACATCCGCGGTTGCAAGAGATAATATTTTTGCAACACAATTTCATCCAGAAAAAAGTGCAGAATACGGATTAAAGCTTTATCAAAATTTTGTAACTTGGCAACCCTAATTGTTTAATTATTTTTTTAGCGTCTCACTATGCTACTCATACCTGCAATAGATCTTAAAGATGGGCACTGTGTTCGATTAGAACAAGGTGACATGGATAAGGCGACTGTATTCTCTGAAGATCCTGGTGCGATGGCTGCTCACTGGATTAGCAAGGGTGCACGTCGTTTGCATTTAGTTGATCTCAATGGTGCTTTTGCTGGTAAGTTGAAAAATGAATCAGCAATTAAATCGATTCTGAAAGCAGTGGGCGATGAGATTCCGGTGCAGCTTGGCGGTGGTATTCGTGATCTAGAAACAATTGAGCGTTTATTGGATGATGGCGTGACTACGGTGATTATTGGGACTGCTGCGGTGAAAAACCCTGGCTTTGTGCAAGATGCTTGCACTGCATTTCCAGGTCATGTCATGGTAGGTTTAGATGCTCGTGATGGAAAGGTTGCTACAGATGGCTGGAGCAAGATTACAGGTCATGAAGTGATTGATCTTGCTAAAAAGTTTGAAGACTGGGGTGTAGAGGCAATCATCTATACGGATATTGGTCGAGATGGCATGCTCAAAGGCGTCAATGTTGATGCCACGATTAAATTGGCTCAAGCGATTCGCATTCCAGTGATTGCGAGCGGCGGCTTATCTAATAACAAGGATATTGAAGCTCTCTGCAAAGCAGAAGAAGAGGGCGTCATGGGCGTAATTGCTGGCCGCTCAATCTACTCAGGCGATTTAGATTTAGCAGCTGCCCAAAAGTATGCCGACGAATTAACGCTGAAATACGCAAAGAAAATTATCTAGTGCTAACCAAGCGAATTATTCCTTGTCTTGATGTGACTGCGGGAAGAGTTGTTAAGGGCGTTAATTTTGTGGGCTTACGTGATGCTGGTGATCCAGTTGAAATTGCGAAACGCTATAACACTCAGGGTGCTGATGAGCTGACATTCTTAGATATCACTGCAACATCCGATGGTCGTGATTTAATTTTGCACATTATTGAAGATGTAGCTTCACAAGTGTTTATTCCATTAACCGTTGGTGGCGGTGTGCGTGCAGTTGCTGATGTGCGTCGATTACTAAATGCTGGCGCCGATAAAGTCAGCATGAATTCTTCAGCAGTAGCCAATCCTGATTTGGTATCGGATGCTGCGGCATATTATGGCTCGCAGTGCATCGTTGTAGCAATTGATGCTAAACAGACCGAGGCGGGTAATTGGGAGGTGTTTACCCATGGCGGCAGAACACCCACAGGTAAAGATGTGGTTGAGTGGGCATGCGAAGTTACTGCAAGAGGCGCTGGTGAGATTTTGTTAACCAGTATGAATCGTGATGGCAGTAAAGATGGTTTTGACCTTGCCTTAACTGCGGCAGTAAGTGACGCTGTCTCAGTTCCTGTCATCGCTTCTGGCGGGGTCGGTAATTTGCAACATTTAGTAGATGGCATTAACAAAGGTCACGCTGATGCCGTTTTAGCTGCCAGCATCTTTCATTATGGCGAGTTCACCATTGGGCAGGCAAAGGAATATATGGCTGCCCAAGGAATTCCAGTGCGTATTTAGAGTATCGAAGTAGTATTCATTATTCAGGGGTTTCACTGTAAAGTTCAGGTATGACCCAATCCCAAAATATCCCAAAAAGTGCATTTACCCCGACTCCATCTATTCAGGCGGGCCCATGGCTAGACGCTGTTATCTGGAACGAACAGGGCTTGGTACCTGTTATTGCCCAAGAATTCGGCAGTAACGATATTTTGATGATGGCCTGGATGAATCGCGACGCCTTGTTAGAAACCTTGCGATTGGGTGAGGCGGTGTACTGGACACGTTCAAGACAAAAGCTTTGGCACAAGGGTGAAGAATCTGGCCATATCCAGAAAGTGAAAGAGATTCACCTAGACTGCGATGGAGATACGATTTTGCTGATTGTTGAGCAAAAAGATGGCATAGCTTGCCATACTGGCCAGCACAGTTGTTTTTTTCAGCGCTGGGACTCATCCAAGTCTGCTTGGGTGAATGAATCAAAGTAAAAGTATCTAACGAGATATCAAGGCAATAAAAGACATAAAATGAGCTTATGAGCAGTACTGCAAATAAACTTTCTAATTTAGATTCTGCATTGGCGCATTTGGCTGACGTGGTTGATCAACGTCGAGATGCTTTCCTGGCTGGCAAAGCTGATCCAAAAACGTCCTATACCGCTTTATTGTTTTCCAAAGGCGATGATGGCATCTTGAAAAAGATTGGCGAGGAAGCCACGGAAACCGTGATGGCTGCTAAAGATGTTCGCAGTTCTAATTTATCTTCAGAGCAGAAAAAACTCTTCGTTGGTGAAATGGCTGACTTATGGTTTCACTGCTTGATTGCACTCTCTCAATTTGAGTTACGCCCCGAAGATGTAATCGATGAGCTTGATCGTCGTTTGGGAACTTCAGGAATTGAAGAGAAGGCTGCCAGAAAAGCGGCTAATAAAGAGTAAGCCAAGAAGAAAAGCATGAGTCACGATCCAAATTGCCTGTTTTGTAAGATTTCTCAAGGAATGATTCCATCCTCAAAGGTATATGAGGATGAAGAAATATATGCATTTAAAGACATCAACCCAGCGGCGCCAGTTCATTTTTTAATGATTCCTAAAAAGCACATTCCCATGCTGGAATCAGCGGAAAGCGTGGATGCCCCCTTGCTAGGTAGAATGATGGAATTAGCACCCCGTCTTGCTAAAGAGCAGGGTTGTCGTCCTGGAAAAGATGGTGGGTTTAGGTTGATGGTGAACAACGGGGCGGATGGCGGTCAAGAGGTTTATCACTTGCATTTGCATGTGATGGGTGGACCCCGACCATGGAAGAAGTAAGGCAATAGATATTTAAGAATTGCAAGGAGATTAAAGATGGGTTCATTTAGCATTTGGCATTGGTTAATTGTTTTGGTCATTGTGATGCTGGTTTTTGGTACTAAAAAATTACGCAACATTGGCCAAGACTTGGGTGGTGCCGTTAAAGGCTTTAAAGACGGCATGAAGTCTGGCGAAGAGACCAAAGAGCAAATTGCGCAAAGCTCTGGCACTGCAGATAAAACTGTTGATGTGCAAGCTAAAGACGTAAATAAATAATTCTTATTACATATCGCATTAATTGAAACTCCTATTGGCTTATTGATTGCGATAAATGATTGATTTAGGGGTTTCAAAACTTGCGTTGATAGCAGTAGTTGCTCTGGTGGTGGTTGGTCCAGAGCGCTTGCCTAAAGTCGCCCGAATGGCTGGTAATCTTTTTGGGCGCGCTCAGCGCTATATGGCAGACGTTAAGTCAGAAGTGAATCGACAAATGGAGATGGAGGAATTTAAAAAATTCCGCGAAGAGAGTACCTCCGCTCTAAAAGAAGTTGAAAACAGTATTCACTCAGTTGCAAACGAAGCTAATGCTAATTTAACTGATCAAGCAGACATTTTTGAGACGAGCTTTGAAAAGCCCCCCTTAGATGAAAAAGAGGTACTTCGTAAATCTAAGCGACAAGGCCGCAATAGCTGGGGCGTAAGGCGAGCTGCTAGACCGGTTTGGTTCAAGCGTAGTTCTGGTATTCGGACAAGAGTGCAATCAGGTGCAGCCAGAATGAAGCGCTTTCACCATAGCGCTGGTAAATAACTAGCGTACAAAAACAACAAAATATTCGCATGACAGAAAACCATTCTTCTGAAGATTCAGGAATCCAGGAATCTTTCTTATCGCATTTGTTTGAACTGCGCGACCGCGTAGTGAAATCCGCCTTAGCGATTATTTCGGTTTTTGTTTGTCTCGTGTATTGGGCGCCTGATATTTTTCATCTGTTTGCACAACCCTTATTGCAAGCCTTGCCAGCAGGCGGGAAGATGATTGTTACGGATGTGACGGGATCATTTTTTGTGCCCATGAAGGTGACAATGTTGGTTGCATTTCTGATTGCTTTGCCGGTAGTGATGTATCAGCTTTGGGCATTTATTGCACCTGGCCTCTACATGCATGAAAGAAAGTTGATACTTCCATTGGTGGTCAGTAGCTATACCCTTTTTATTATTGGCATGGCGTTCGCTTATTTCCTGGTCTTCCCGACAGTCTTTAAATTCATGGCCAGTTATAACGCACCTCTTGGTGCGGAGATGTCTACTGATATCGATAACTACCTAAGCTTTGCAATGACTACCTTCTTGGCTTTTGGCATTACTTTTGAGGTGCCGGTAGTTGTAGTGGTTCTAGTACGCATGGGCATGGTTTCTTTGGAAAAGTTAAAAGAAATACGCCCATATGTGATTGTTGGCGCATTTGTTATTTCGGCAATTGTGACACCGCCAGACGTGTTATCTCAATTGTTGCTGGCAGTGCCTATGACATTACTTTATGAGTTAGGTTTATTAATTGCCAGGCTCTATGTACCTAAATCAACTGAGGATGTAGAAGTAAGCGGTTAGGTTAGTCAAGAGTCAAGTTCTGTAATTTCGGGGTCTATTTGTTTGGGAATGCTCTTAGCAAAAGTGGCGCTTAGCCAGTCAGTAACTTGATCAAAGCGATAACGTCTTTGGCGTAAATTGCCTTCAATTTCAAGGTCAGAGCTTGCGAAGACCTTTCCAGCTGCTAGCAGGGCGCGACGTTGTTGAATCGTTTCTATTTGAATGAGTCTTGGAAGTATCTTTGGCAACTCCCAGCGAATATCTACAACTACGCAATGCTCATGCTGTAATTGACTAACTTCACATAACAATAATTCTGCCTTACTAAAGTTAAATTGATTTGCGAGGACGATGCGGTGACAAAGCATGAGCCAACCCTCATCAAGTTTATGTTCGGAGTGGTGACTAATTGCTCTCTCAGCAAATTGGGCAAGCTCATACCAATCATTCTTAGTGGGATTTGGACAGCTCTTCAAAATTTTCGCCAATAGTTCTTCAGCTTCAGCTATTCCTTGCTGATGGGATTGCCAAACCCAATATGAGGCTTGTAAGCCCCGCACCTTTTCTTCTAACTTCTCTCGCTTACGCCAAAGATTGGCGCCTTTGCGATATTGCGCCTGAGGGTGGCCAAGATCAGCAGCTCGATCAAAACAGCGATCACTCTCTTGGGCGTTGTAGCCAGAAAATTGAGGACGTCGATAAATTTCACCCAAGGCGTACCACGCATCTCGATCACCATTTTTGGCAGCAAGCTCTAACCAGTAGGCGGCTTTTTTGAGTGATGCATTGGATTTATTTTTTGTGGCACCGTCTAGCTGGGCAAGACGTAAGCCAAGAGTAAGTTTTGCTGATGTAAGACCAAGTTCAGCAGCTTGAATGAGCGCTGCTTCATTTTGATTTTCTAGCCAATCGTTCCACAAAGAAGAGAGTGCTTCATTTTTGGGTTGCAGCTTAATGAGTAACTCTTTAGCTAATTGCGCGAAAGCTTGGTTGCTTTCTGCAACATCTATCAGAAATTGGCGGGCAGTTTTTTGCAAAGCACCTAGTTCGGGTGACTCAACACCATCGCCAAAGCCATTATTCTTTTTAAGCCATTCGCCAATTTGATTCTGCAGCTCTTGATGAACTGGATTGATGAGCAGACTAGCAAGTTGCCATTTGGCTTGAAGATTTATTTCGGGGGGCGCTGATGAAGATTTAGATAATTCCCACAAAATGTTCCATCCAAAGCCAAATCCTGGGGTATTAAAGGTCTGGTCAAGGGGGATGTTGGCAATTTGTCTTAAAACATCAGTTATTTGGTTCCCCGCCACGCTTTCCTGGCTAAACATTTGACCTTTGAGAGAAGAATAGGATTTTTCTAGCCAAATCAATGCATTAGAGGGTTGAATCGGGGTTTTGAACATACCCGTGAGGTAGGCTTCCGCTAGCTTTTGTTGTGCTAATACATCACCTGTTCGTGCAGAACTAAGGATTTTTAAGAATTCGCGGCTTGCCATATGACAATTTTGTCATTCAACACCCAATAAAGGCAAGAAATAGGAGTCTTGTTGCCGTGATACAACGAAGAAAGCCAAAAAACTGCCTTTTGACAAGCAAAAAGAACTCCTAAATGCCCCAACCCACAGTCTAATTGTTCAAAGGACGGAAAATTCATTGGTCCCGGCTTTATTTGGGCATTACTTTCAATTTATGGAGATTTACAGAATGAAAAAATCGCTATTAGCAGTTGCAGCTTTGGGTGCTTTTGCATCTGCTGCTCAAGCTCAGTCCAGCGTAACCGTTTACGGTATTTTGGACGTTGGTTATGTTGGTGGCAACACTCGTGTTGCTGATGGTTCAACAGGTCTAGTTACAAAAACCACTCAAAATTCTTTTTTAAATAACGCTGAATCTACTTCACGTTTAGGTTTCAAGGGCACCGAAGATCTCGGTGGTGGAGCTTCTGCATTCTTCACTGTTGAGCTTGGCTTATCTCCAGCCGACACTACTTCTGGCTTTAAGAGCTCTGCAACTACAGAAAACCGCCAGTCTTTTGCTGGATTGGCTAAAAAAGGTCTCGGTAACTTTGCAGTTGGTACCCAGTACACATTGCTTCACAATGCTGTTGCAGCCACTGACGCTGGTCAGACCAACAACATCTTGGGAGACATGATCTATACATCTGGTACTGGTAACGGCTCAATTGCTGCTGCTAACTTGGGTAACTACACCAGTGGTGCTTATTCAGCCGGTGAGTCATACACAATTCGCACTCAAAATACCTTGACTTTGAATACAGAGAATTTTGCTGGCTTCACAGGTCATGGACAGTTAGTAATGAATAACAACAACGCTTCTCAAACTACTTTGAGTGGCGTGAATGGTTATACTGGTGGCACAAACAACCAAAATGGTTGGGGCTTAGGCGTAGACTACACATGGCAAAAGTTGCTTGCTACTGTTAACTACCAAGCTTTTAGTGCCAAAAATTCATATAATATGAATGGCGGGGCTGTTAGCGTTGCCAACTACAACACTGCATTGTTTGGTGCTGGTCAATCCTCTATTTTGGGTAGCAACGTAAATGACAACCAGTGGTATGCAGCTGCCACTTATGATTTTGGTATCTTGAAGGCATATGCTCAGTACATCAATCGTAAAGTAACTGCAGCACAAAATACTGGTTACTACGCTAAGCGTACTGGTGAGCAAATTGGTGTTCGTAGCTTCATTACTCCAACAATTGAAGCATGGGCACAAGGTGGTTTAGGTAAAGAAACCACCTTTGGTGCTAGCAACCCAGCAGCTAATCTAACTTCATGGCAAGTTGGCTCTAACTACTGGTTGAGCAAGCGTACAAACTTATATGCAATCTATGGACAAGTTGGTACATCTAACGTTTCTATTGTGAACACAACAAATCCATCTAGCTTTAATGCAAGCAACTATGCGATTGGTTTGCGTCACACTTTCTAATTTGTTGCTAGCGTAGCTAGTTAAAAGTTAGATTTAGGTGTAATAAGCCCGCTATTTTATATAGCGGGCTTATTTTTTATAATTACTCAAAAATAGTTTTCTTTGTGATCGTTAATAATTATTTGTATCTCAGCTTATTGATCTGATTAATTAAAAATGCCTCTAAGGCCTTAATTGGGCTCAAATCATAAAAAAGTTTATCTTTTGACTGTTTCGCTTTTAGTCTAATTGTTTGGTTGAATTTATGGTCTTGGACAAGTTTTACTACCAAGTCAATATAGCAATCCTCATCATTTGCAATAAGCTCATCAAGCCCCATTCTTTTTAGTATTCCGCTGGCTAGCCTTCCCCGCATAAATAAACCTTCTCTGGTAACAATAGGTAAATCACACTCAATCGCCTGCATTGCAGTGTTAAAACCTGAAAATCCAATAGTGTCTAAAAATACAGCGGCGATCTTGAAGAGTCCATAAAGCAATTCAGATGATTGCCACGGAATGAAATGAACATATTCTTCAAAGATTAGCCCCTCATCTTCAAACACTTTTTGTAATCTATTCTTAAATAGAATGGAAATTGCCCTTTCTTTATTGGTAAAAAAGATAAATTGACATTTATTTAGGCGCTTGGCAATGGCCGTAAAGACCCAATCGAACTCTGGAGCATATTTAAAATGTGTTCCTGGGCAAATTAGGATTGGGTTTTCATAGGATAGGCCTAGCATGGGTAGGTCCGGGGTTTTTGGTGGGATATTTAAGCCTTTGTAGAAGCAGCCTAGGTTTGGCAGTTTAAGAAGTTTCTCTCTGTAATTGTGATCTGCATTTTCTGGCTCAAAATTTTCTGCTGAAACGTAGTAATCAATCGTTGGTAATCCTGTTGTTTCAGGGTGACCCCATAGGGAAATTTGAATTGGGCTTAAGCGTAGATTGGCTAACTGACATGTTAAAGGGTCCATGCCAATCTCTGGGTAAATAAGCGCATCAAGTTGAGCAATATTAATATCAGTAGCCCATTCTATTAATGCGGCACTTTTTTGAGTAAAGCTTGTGGCTAGTGATTTTGCAGTTTCGGTTTCAGAGTCGCAAAAATTACTTAGATAAAAGATATGAATTTCAAATTCTTCATGATTAAGATTCTCAACCAAACCTTTAACGATTGCGTTCCAAACGGAGTGGTTAAAAATGTGTTTACTAACGATCCCAACTCTAAATTTTTGTGATGAATCAGGCGATACATTTTTTTGGAGAAGATTATTTTCGCTCTGCCAATAGCTCATAACTCGATAACAAATGTCTCCATACCTTGAAATTATTTGATTGTTATTAATTTCTTGATAGGCCAAAAAGAATGGTTGACGGAGACCAACAGCCTTGTAGGCATCTGGAATATTGCCTTCGTTCAGCCAAGAGCCCAAATTATCCAATTCGAGGTTAAATTTAGCTCGAATGGAAGTTATTTCTTGATTGTTGGTTATTACGGGGGGGATGCAAGAAAATGCGAGGCACCATTTTGCCTCTGCATTTTTGGGGTCCAAAGATAAAGCCTTATGGAAATCAGAAATTGCCTGCTCTGTTTGACTCTGAGATTCAAAGCGATTTTGTAATTCGAAAAAGCTTCCGCGAGAAATGTAGAGAGCAGGCTTATCTGGAAATAATTTTATTGCCTTAGTAAGATCTTTAATAGCCTCTCCAAATTCTTTTAATTCCCCCTTGGCCAACCCCCTTATGGCATAGATATCAACTAATTTTGGATTTAATTGAATTGCTTCATTGAAGTGCTCAATGGCTTTGGGGTAATTGTCGATCTCATAAAATGCATGACCCATTTTGTAGTGGCATAGTGCATTATTGGGGTCAATCTCCGCAGCCTTGTGATAACAATTTAGTGCTTCATTTAGGCGGTGATTTGATTGGAGTGTTTGGGCGGTTTCAAGCCACGCACTTAAGTGATTTGGGTTAATTTTTAGGGAAACGTCAAAGCAGGTCAAAGCTTCATCTAAATGATTTTGTTCTCTTAAGATGACGCCTTTAGCAAGCCAAGCTTCAAACAGGCTGGGTTTAAGTTTTAATGCATTTTCTATGAACGGAAGCGGGTCACAAATATTTAGCGCTTTAAGGCTTAGCCCCTTATTTAATAAAGCCTCAGGAAACTGCGGATTTATTTCAAGGGCTTTATCAAAGGCTTCCAAAGCATTTTGATGCCGATGAAGGGCGGTTAAACTCATCCCAAAATTAACCCATGCCTCTGGGTTGGCTGGCATTAGTCTTGTTGCCTTCTCATGATGAAGTATGGCTTCTTGATGCTTGTTTGAATTTGCTAATGCTTTTGCAAGGTTATATTGCAGTGATGCGTCTTGAGGATTAAGGGCCGCAGCTTTTTTTAAGAACTTAGAGGCTTCTAGGTGATTTTCTTGAGATGCTTTAATTAAGCCAAGTATGTGAAGTGCAGGTAAATTATTTTTTTGGACTTGTAAGATCTTCTCTAGCAGCTTTTCAGCATATGCATAATCTCCTTTTTGAAAGGCCTGAATTGCCTGACCTAAAATCGAATCCAATGGCGTGCTCATAATTATTTTTTAGTTAAAGGATGCAATTTTTGTTTTTAGGTCTTGCATTACAGATTCAATTACATTTGCCCAATCATTTTTCCTTACCTGATTGTAAAGTCTGATTGTTGGATACCAGGGTGAATCGGTTTTATTTATTAACCAACGCCAGCAGGGTTCATAGCGATTCAAGATCCAAGTTGGCTTTCCCAGTGCAGCTGCAAGATGAGCTGTAGATGTATCGACTGAAATTACTAGGTCTAAATTTTCAATAAAAGCAGCGGTGTCAGAAAAATCTTTCAGTTCAGATGCGTAGTTAATTAGATTATTTTTTGGCCAAAAAACTTCTTTATCTCTCAACAATTCTGACTCAGCAGGATCGCCTTTTTGTAAGCTGAAAAATGTCACCCTATCAAGATGTTGTAGGGTGGAGATTGTGCTTAAGGGAATATTTCTTTGTTCATTGATGGCGTGAAGCTCAGGCTGATTGGCTCTGAAACCACCACTCCAGACAAGCCCTACACGAAACTGATTAAATTCCTTTAATTTTTCGCTCCAAGCCTGACTTTTGGCCTTATCGGCAAAAATATACGGAGATTTATGGGGTATAGATTCAAGATCTGTTCTTAATAGCAGTGGGGCACTCATTAAGGGCAGCTGAAAATCGTAATCATTTAAGTTTTCTGGTTCAACAACAATATTGATGTTTTGAGAAAGTGTCCTGATGGTTTGATGAAGTGTAAGTGGAGTAGCAAATGTAATATTTGCACCTAGCTTTTCAAGTTCCGGTATAAATCTGCAGAATTGAATGGTGTCTCCTAAGCCTTGTTCGGACCAAATCAGAATCTTTTTATTTTTTATATCCCCAATATTTGAGAGTCTTGGAAGCATGTTATAGGCTGTATTTAAGGGGCTATTTTCGATAAATGCACGTGCCTCAAAGTTTCTCCAGCCGTTGGTATAGTTACCAAGGGATAGCTCAACTAATGACTTATTCCATTGGGCCTGAAAATAGTTAGTTCGCAAGTCAATTGCCTTTTGATAGGCAAAAAGGGAGCCCTCATAATTTTTCAGCGCACTCAGTGTAATTGCCTTGTTGTACCAGGCCTCAGCGTATTGGGGATTTAGTGATATTGCATTCTCAAGCTGCTCTAGGGATGCCTGGTCTTGACCAAGCTCATGAAGTGAGCTGCCTTTATTAGACAAAGCTTCAACATAATTTGGATTGATTGCCAAGGCTTGATCATATAGCTTTAAAGCTTCCACATGTTGATGAAGCGCGCTTAGTGTAATTCCTTTGTTCACCAGGAGTTTTGGGGAATGGGGTTGAATTTCTAGAGACCTTCTATGTAATAAAAGAGCTTCTCGATAGTTTTTAAGAGCATGCAATACAAGGCCTTTGTTTGACCATGCCTCTGCATAGTTTGGGTTTAGTAATATCGCTTTATCATGATGATTAAGTGCTTCCTCAAATCGCTTAAGTTCATAAAGAACATTGCCTTTGTTTGACCATGCCTCTGCATAGTTTGGTTCAAATTTTGTTGCCTTAGAGTAGGCCTCAAGCGCTTTATCAAGATATCCCTGCTGGAAGTAAATATTTCCGAGATTGCTATATGCGATGCCGTTTTTCGGGAACGCACCTATAGAGCCATTTATAAATTTAATTGCTTGATCAAAATTTCCCTGTTGAGCATGAATGACCCCCAAGAATCTTAAAGCGTGATGATTCTTGGGCTCAATTTTTAGGGTTTGCTCTAAAAAAGGTATGGCCTTATTAAATTCAGCCATTTGTAAGGCTTCAATGGCTTTATTGAGCAGAAAAATAATTTTAGGGTCCATTGCTATTGCCAGACAATTTAATTGTTCAAGTATATATTCGAGTGTATATGTTTTGCCTTTACTTTAATTGCAGCATAAAAATGAAAGCAAATTGTTTATAGTCTTATGTATAAATTGGTGCGAATAAAAAGTTGCTAATGAACCGCGAAGAGCTAAATCAACTACTGTCCTTGGCCGAGGTTTATTTCCTTGAAAAAAAGGCTCAGCTTGCAGAAGTAATTCTCCATAAAATCCTTTTGGCATACCCCAAACATTCTAGGGCGAATGAATTACTTGCTTATATTGCGGGCGGCACTGGTAATCTCGATAATTATTACGCATTGCTTAAACTTTCTTGCGAGTCAGATGAATGTACGCCAACTGCTCTTTATTATTACGGCTCCACAAGTTTGGAAAAGGGATGCCTTGCTGAGGCAATCAAAAGTCTTAAATCTTCCTTGGAAAAAGCGGGTGATTTTTTTGAGGGTCTTCATGACTTGGCTACTGCTCAAGCAATGGTTGGAGCAAAAAGTGAAGCCTTGCAAAACTACCAGAAGGCGCTAGCCTTGAATCAAAGCTCACCCGAGCTATTCTTTAACTTGGCAAGACTATATGATGATCTGGGAGAATTAACTCTATCTTTAAAAAATTATGATGAGGCAATCAAGTTAAATTCGAATTACGTTGAGGCTTGGTGTAATAGAGGCATTGATTTGCGAAAAATGCTTCAGTTTCCTGAAGCAAAAAATTCATTTACTAGAGCATTACAAATTAACCCAAATTTTGTGGACGCCTGGATAAGTAGGGGGCTTACGTTCAGTGAAATGGGTCATACAAGAGAGGCCTTAGATGATTATGATCATGCTTTAAGACTTGATCCTAATAATGTAGTTGCTTTGGTTAATAAGGCATCGGTCCTGCATGATATAGGTCGTTATCAGGATTCTGTTCAAACTTATGATCGAGCATTGGCTCTTAGTCCAGACCTTCCATATGCATTTTCTGAGCGATTCCATATAAAAATGAAAATTGCGCAGTGGGATGATTATACGGAAAGCCTAAACATGCTTTGTAACCAGGTTTCACATGAAGGCAGGCCCTCAACCCCCTTTGCCGTGGTTGTAGCATCACACTCTGAGCAAATGAATTTAGAGGCCGCCAAGAGATATGTCTCGGATAAATTTCCCGCTAATAATTTAAGGCCAAAATTTAAGCCGCCTATTTCTGGTGGGAGGGTGAGGGTCGGATATTTTTCAAACGACTACTTTAATCATGCAACCTCTTTCTTGATGGCAGAATTATTCGAGCTCCATAATCGCGACAAATTTGAGATATTTGCTTTCTCGTTTGGCGAAAAACGCGATGATGAAATGCATCAAAGGCTACAAAATGCATTCGATCACTTTATTGAGGTGGGTCATCTTTCTGACTCGGCGATTGCTGACTTATCGAGGCAAATGGCTATTGATATCGCGGTTGATATTAAGGGTTTTACCCGGGCTGCCCGGCCAGGAATTTTCGCAAATTACGCCGCCCCCATTCAGGTTAATTATCTTGGGTACCCTGCCAGCATGGGGGCTGAGTATATTGATTACATCATTGCTGATCCGGTGCTGATTCCAGAAGAAAATCAGAGATCTTTCTCAGAAAAAATTATTTACATGCCAAATTCATACCAGGTAAATGATTCAAAGAGGGTGATCGCTGATGATGAATTCAAGCGCGCTGATTTTGACTTGCCATCTGATGCGTTTGTGTATTGTTGTTTCAACAACACTTATAAAATCACTCCAAATATTTTTGATAGCTGGATGAGGATTTTGAAATGTGTTCCTAATTCAGTTTTATGGCTTTTAGAGGACAACGCACTTGCAAAACAAAATATTCTTTTGGAGGCGAACAAAAGGGGCCTAGAAAAGGGGAGGATTATCTTTTCTACCAGAATGGATCTTCCAGGCCATTTAGCCCGCCACAAGTTGGCGGATGTTTTTTTGGATACCCTTCCTTGTTGTGCACACACTACGGCAAGTGATGCGCTATGGGCTGGATTACCCATAGTTGCCCAGGTCGGCGCAACTTTTGCCGGAAGAGTATCGGCAAGCTTACTAAGGGCATTGGATATGCCTGAGCTAATTGTCGAATCTGGTGAGCATTACGAGAGTTTGGCGATTCAACTTGGGCGCTCGCCTAATGATTTGCAAGCCTTAAGGGTAAAACTTAAAACTAATATTGAAAATAAGCCTCTTTTTAACACAGAATTGTTTATAAAAAATCTCGAGGCTGCTTACCTTTCCGTACTTGAGAGGAAATCAGCGCAATTAGCGCCGGATCATGTGTTCATCAATTAAAGCGGATCCTTTAGGCGAAATACCCTCATTTTTTTAAGCTATCACGGATCTCTCTTAGCAACACAACATCTTCTGGGGTTGGGGGTGCGGGAGGCGCGTCGATGATGCGAATCTTGTTTACAACTTGGACCATTTGAAAGATAACAAATGCGAGCAGGATAAAGTTGATCGAAATTGTAATGAAGTTGCCATACGCAAAGATGGGCACCCCAGCTTTCTTGAGGGCATCGAAGGTTCTGGGCACACCCTCCGGAACGTGCCCCAAAACAATAAACAGGTTGGTAAAGTCAATGTGGCCTCCTAAAAGGGTCGAAATGACGGGCATCACGATGTCATTTACTAGGGAGTCAACGATCTTGCCAAAGGCTCCTCCAATAATTACGCCGACAGCTAAATCGATTACGTTTCCCTTGACTGCAAAGTCTCGAAATTCCTTTAAAACACCCATAATTACTCCCTTTTTTGGATAAATAGCGATTAACCTGAGATTAACCCTATAACTTTCTTGCTTACCCTACTTTTTACTTTAAAATCCTACCTTTAAGCAATTTCCACCCATAAATACCCTTTTTAGGAATTTTGTAAATGAGTGACAAGCCCTGTATGGACAAGGATCGTCGTAATTGGCTGATCGCGACTTCCGCGGTTGGCGGCGTAGGTGCAGCAGCTGCCCTTTACCCCTTTGTAGATAGTTTTGAGCCATCTGAGCGTGCAAAAGCCGCTGGCGCAGCTGTTGAGATCGATATTACAGGCATGAAGCCTGATGAGATGCGTACTATTGAATGGCGTGGTAAGCCTGTATGGGTAATTCGCCGAACCCCTGAGCAGGTGGCTGAGCTATCTAAGCTTGATGGTGAATTAGCTGATCCAAATTCTTTGCGTGACCCTTCTCAATTTACACCCCCTTACGCTCAAAATCAGTGGCGCTCAATTAAGCCAGAGTACTTGGTAGTGGTGGGCATATGTACGCACTTGGGCTGTTCTCCAACCGCCAAATTTGAAGCAGGTCCACAACCATCTTTACCAAATACTTGGCCTGGCGGCTTCCTTTGCCCATGTCATGGCTCAACATTTGACATGGCGGGTCGCGTATACAAAAACAAACCAGCCCCAGATAACCTTGAAGTGCCGCCACATATGTATTTAAGCGATACCAAGATTCTGATCGGCGAAGATAAGAAGGCCTAAGGAGAGATAAATGGCATTTCAAGAAAAACAAGTTCCAGCTGATGCTCCTGTATCTCAAAAAGTATTGGCTTGGGTTGATTCCCGTTTCCCGCTGACATCTTCGATTAAGGCTCACTTAACCGAATATTACGCACCGAAGAACCTTAATTTTTGGTACTTCTTTGGCTCTTTAGCTATTGTGGTGTTAGCGCTTCAAATCATTACCGGTATTTTCTTGGTAATGAACTACAAACCAGATGCTGCAAAAGCATTTGAGTCTGTTGAGTACATCATGCGTGAAGTGCCATGGGGTTGGTTGATTCGTTATCTCCACTCTACTGGCGCTTCCATGTTCTTCGTGGTGGTTTATTTGCATATGTTCCGCGGCCTGATCTATGGTTCTTATCGCAAGCCACGTGAGCTTATTTGGATCTTCGGTTGTGCGATTTTCCTGTGCTTAATGGGTGAAGCTTTCTTCGGTTACTTGCTCCCATGGGGTCAGATGTCTTATTGGGGCGCTCAAGTGATCGTGAACTTGTTCTCCGCAATTCCATTCATCGGTCCAGATCTTTCATTGTGGTTGCGTGGAGATTATGTTGTTGGTGATGCAACATTGAACCGCTTCTTTGCATTCCACGTAATTGCCATTCCATTGGTATTGATTGGTTTGGTTGCTGCTCACATCATTGCTTTGCATGAAGTTGGCTCAAACAATCCCGATGGTGTTGAGATCAAAGAAAATCTTGATGCGAATGGTCATCCAGTAGACGGTATCCCATTCCACCCTTACTACACTGTTCACGATGTATTTGGTTTAGGTGTGTTCTTGATGGTGTTTGCATGTATCGTGTTTTTTGCTCCAGAAATGGGTGGTTATTTCCTTGAAGCAAACAACTTCATTCCTGCTAACCCATTACAAACACCTCCTCACATTGCGCCAGTTTGGTATTTCACACCTTTCTACTCAATGTTGCGTGCTACAACTTCAAACTTCCTGTTGCCTTTATGGATCTTCTTGGCAGTGATCTTGGGAATGTTTGCAAAGAGCACTAAAGACATTAAGCTGAAAGGCGTATGTGCTGCTATTGCTGTTATCTTGGCTGGCGGCTTCTACCTGTTTGATGCGAAGTTCTGGGGTGTTGTGATCATGGGTGGTTCGGTGGTGATCATGTTCTTCTTGCCTTGGCTTGATCAATCTCCTGTGAAATCGATTCGCTATCGTCCACAGTTCCATAAATATATTTATGGCGTATTTGTGGTGAGTTTCGTGATCTTGGGCTACTTAGGCATTCAGCCGCCGTCACCTGTATTTGAAAAGATTTCTCAGATTTGCACGATTTACTATCTGGGCTTTTTCTTGGCAATGCCGTTTTGGAGCAAACTTGGTACATTCAAGCCAGTTCCAACACGCGTTACTTTTAAGTCTCATTAATTCAGATCCCAGAGAGAAATTAGGAACTAGTATGAAACGAATTCTGCAAACTTTGATGGGCATCTGCAAGGTAACCGTAGTGGTTGCTGCCCTTGGTTTTGGTGTATTTGCTAATGCAAATGAAGGTGGCTTCCCTTTAGACAAGGCTCCAGAGCGTGTGAGTAGCAATGCTTCTTTGCAAAATGGCGCCAAACTATTTGTGAATTATTGTCTCAATTGCCACGCCGCTTCTAGCATGCGTTACAACCGCTTGCGCGACATTGGCTTAACTGATCAGCATATCAAAGATAATCTCATCTTGAATGACGCTAAAGTCGGTGATTTGATGACAATCTCGATGACTCCAAAAGAAGGCAAGGCTTTCTTTGGAAAGAATCCACCAGATTTGTCTGTTGAAGCACGCGCACGTGGTACGGATTGGTTGTACACCTATCTGCGTACCTTCTACAAAGACGATACAACCCAAACTGGTTGGAATAATTTAGTTTATCCAAGTGTAGGTATGCCGCATGTTTTATGGCAACTGCAAGGTGAGCGTGTAGCTAAGTTCGAAGAGCGCAAAGACCCGCACGACGAAGGCAAGATGGAGAAGGTATTTGTTGGGTTTGAGCAACTCACCCCTGGCACTATGAAGCCACAAGAATATGATGATAACGTTGCTGATTTGGTTGCGTTTATGTCTTGGATGGCCGAGCCAGTGCAGTTAGAGCGCAAGCGACTTGGCGTGGTGGTTCTCTTATTCTTAGCAATCTTTACAATCTTGGCTTGGCGCTTAAATAAGACCTATTGGAAAGATGTTCACTAAAAATCTGGTTGAGGACTTTAGAGCCTCAATCGCCTAGCAAGATTTGATGTTTTTTGTTGTATTGAAGCAGAAATTTAAGGAAATAAATTTATGATGGTGTTGTACTCGGGTACTAATTGCCCATTCTCGCAACGCTGCCGTTTGGTGCTTTTCGAAAAAGGCATGGATTTTGAAATTCGCGATGTTGATTTATTTAACAAGCCAGAAGATATTTCGGTAATGAATCCCTATGGCCAAGTCCCTATCTTGGTTGAGCGTGATTTAATTCTTTATGAATCAAATATCATTAATGAGTACATTGATGAGCGTTTTCCACATCCGCAATTAATGCCACCAGATCCGGTGGCTCGCGCACGCGCACGCCTCTTCCTCTTTAATTTTGAGAAAGAATTGTTTGTCCATGTCGCAGCATTAGAGAATGAAAAAGGTAAAGCTGCTGAAAAGACTCATGAAAAAGCAAGGTTGGCTATTCGTGATCGTTTGACTCAGTTGGCGCCTATTTTTGTGAAAAATAAGTACATGCTTGGCGATGAGTTTTCAATGTTGGACGTAGCAATTGCTCCATTATTGTGGCGTCTTGAGCATTATGGAATTGATTTATCGCGTAATGCAGCACCTCTTTTGAAATACGCAGAGCGTATTTTTAGTAGGCCTGCTTATATTGAGGCATTGACCCCTTCCGAGAAGGTAATGCGTCGCTAAATAGTGCCGTTCTAAGTCAGAATGCCTGACATTCCAAGCAATAAACCTTACCTAATCCGTGCCCTACATCAGTGGTGCACGGATTTTGGTTTTACACCATTCGTTGCGGTATTTGTGGATAGCAGGGTTGAAGTGCCGATGGAATACATTAAGAACAATGAGATTGTTCTTAACCTCTCTATTGAAGCCTGCCATCAACTTCAGATAGATAATGATTGGATAAGCTTTCAAGCTAGGTTTGGGGGTATCCCTAGAAAAATTATGGTACCAGTGAGCCATGTTTTGGCGATTTATGCCCGTGAGAATGGCCAAGGAATGTCATTCCCATTTGAACCCGAGAAAGTGCGTGATTTGCACATTGCTGATACCTCAGATGAAGGGCTGGATAAGCCAAATTTAGGAAAACCATCCTTAAGAATTGTGAAATAGGATAAAATACAAGCATTGCCCCTTTAGCTCATCTGGTAGAGCAACTGATTTGTAATCAGTAGGTGGTCTGTTCGAGTCGGACAAGGGGCACCATATCTCTTTGGTATTTAAACTCTCTAGATGTCATATACCAAAATCGGCTTTGATGCAGGCTTGATGTCCCTTAGGGGTACTCATATAGCTATATTTGATTATGCATTGCAGAATCAAAAAATCTTGGGAAATGAGTCAATCGTTTTCTATGATCGCCGTTCTGAATGCATTCAGCCGAGTGTGTTTCAAAAATTTCGGAATGAATTTAAGCTGGTTCCCTATGATCAATTTCAAGAGCTGAACTCAGTAGTTGAAACTGGTTTGATTGATGCAATGTACTTGATTAAATCTGGCGAACGAGATGACTACTATCTCTCTGGAGTTCCAAACCTTATTCACGCAGTATTTCCACAAAAATTACAAGAGATGCACGGGGACATTTATGCATTTGTATCAAAATGGTTAAGTGCAGAGTGCTCCAATAGAAAAATTCCGTACGTTCCCCATATTGTTAATTTGCCAAATGTTGGCACTTCTCTAAGGCCTGATATTGGCATTCCCAGTGACGCTACTGTATTTGGTTGTTATGGCGGCAGCGATAGCTTTAACTTGAATTTTGTCATTCAGACAATTGCAAACCTAGTTGAGGAAAACTCAAAAATTTACTTTTTATTTATGAATATTGATCCCTTCATTGATCATCCGCGGGTAATTTTTTTGCCAGGGAATCCGAATCCTAAAATTAAATCTAAATTTATTAACACCTGTGACGCCATGATTCATGCGCGTGGCATAGGCGAGAGTTTTGGCTTGGCCTGCGGAGAATTTTCTACCCATAATAAGCCAGTAATTACTTACGCGCTTTCCCCGCAGCGAAATCACATCGATGTATTGGGTAGAAAAGCAATTTTATATAGAGGCCCAGAAGATCTTCGTAGGATATTTTGGGATTTTGACAAAACGTGGGCCTCAAAACAAGATTGGGACTGCTATACAAAAGACTTTTCTCCCAATGCTGTTATGGCGAAATTTGATTCAGTGTTTTTATCAGATACGGCTATCAAAAAATGTGATATTGCCATAAACTTGTCTGACAAGGTAGTGGTCCAAGCAAAAAGATTAAAAAAGAAAATTCGCAGCCTATCGCGTAAGTTATATTTTTAGTTGGAATTATTTTTCTAATGCTACCGAATTTGTTTCTGGTAGATAAAAGTAAGCCGCCAAACCAGCGCAGGTTAAAAAGATAACTGGATAGCAAAGACCCGCTAAGCTACTTGCAAATATTTGGTTTAGCCAGGTCATAATTAGCGGTAATAATCCACCAATCCAGCCTGCAGCTAAGTTGTGAGGCAGTGTTGCGGCGCTATTGCGATTTTTTGCCGGAAATAGTTCTGCAAGTAAGGCAGTCTGTGGACCTACAGTAAGGGCCAGCAAACTAGAGAGTGAGACTAAAACTGCTGCTAAGCTCATAATGGCAATTGGTTCTGAATTTTGAATGTATAGCAGGCCTAAATATTCAAGTAACCCAAATGCAGGATATAAAAGAATGGCGCTAAGTATGATGCCGCAGAGCATGACAGTCTTTCTCCCGTATCTATCAGATAGCGATCCAGCAAGCACGATTAGAGGAAAAAGAGCAATCGACGATATTATGCATAGTTGATCAACCAGATTTGATTCTAAATTAACGGTTGTTTTTAAGAAAATTGCTACATAGACTTGGGTACAAAAAAATAAAATTGCTCCGCTTGATGAAATGCAAAAGAAAAGTAAAAACATTCTCTTGCGTATCTCTGGGGTTTTGAAATTATTAATTAATTGATACTGTGTTTGACTTTTTTCTCTAGAGATCTCTAAAAATACAGGCGTCTCCCCCACTGATTTTCGAACATAAAAAGCTACCAATAAAAGTAAAAATGAAATCCAAAATGGGACTCGCCACCCCCACGAGTAAAACTGTTCAAGACTAAGGTATTTTTGAAGTATCGCAATTTGTATTGTTGAGGCCATAATGCCTAGTGGCCCCATTAGCTGGAGGAAGCTCGTCTTAAGGCCTCTGTGAGCATTGCCGGCATGTTCCGCTAGATAAATTGCTCCGCCGCCGATTTCGCCACCTGCCGATATTCCTTGGAGAATTCTGAGTCCAATTAATAGAATTGGCGCCCAAATGCCAACCTGCGCATAAGTTGGCAGAAAGCCTATGCTAACAGTTGCAAGCCCCATCAAGATAATGGTGGTGATAAAGACCGGTTTTCTCCCGATCTTATCCCCTAGGGAGCCAAATATAGCTGAGCCTATTGGCCTAATGATCATGCCAATTCCAAATGTTGCAAGGCTGGCTAATAGTGCAGTATTTGGGTCGGTAGATGGAAAAAAAATAGACCCAAAAATGACTGCCAAATTTGCAAAGACCAGAAAGTCATACCATTCTAGGAAAGTGCCAAAGCAAGTTGCAATAGCTATTCGATTATACGAATAGTCTTTTGGTTGAATTGCCATATATGAATATTATTTGATTAAGTTTGTAGAATAAAATATAAGTCATTTAAGGTATGCAATTTCTTTTGCAGTAATGAATGAGGTGCTAGATGACTGTACGCGGCTCTATAGATGACGCTGTGGTACTCCATAGGTTGGGAAAATTGGAGGATGCTGATGAGATATATGCCTCTGTATTGGTTAAGGAGCCCTTTAATACTCAAGTTTTATCGCTCAGGGGTCTGATCGCTGAATCCCGCGGGAATTTAAGCGATGCTATTAAATACTTTGAGGCTGCAAATCAGATTAGGCCTGGTGATTTAAACATTTGCCTCCAGTTGGGTATGTTGTACTCCGCAAATAGAAATTTTGATGCTTCTAATCAATTGTATGAGGGAATTTCAAGCGTATATCCTGAAAGCATAGAGGTATTAGTTAATCATGGAAATAATCTTACAAAGCAGGGGCGTTATGAGGACGCTTTGGATAAATATAAAAAAGCCCTTCTACTTGAGTCAGAGTCCGCAAGAATAAATTACAACATAGGGGTAATGTACTTAAAATGTATGGATCCTGACAGTGCAGTGCCATATTTAGAAAAAGCAACTGATTTAGATCGGAAGTATTTTTCAGCATGGAATAATTTAGGAGTTGCTTTATCTCAAATAGGGGATCTTGAGGCTGCATTAGACGCATATCAGAAGGCTTTATCTATAGATGCGCAAGACATGGAAGCTTTATTTAATGTGCACTCCGTATGCTTGGACCTTAATCAGCCTGAATCTGCTATCGAAAGTTTAAAAAATGCTATTAAATTAGGAAATCCTGCTACCACCCTAAAATTTTTCTTGGCAATAATTTTGAATAGTTATGGCAGGGCGGCTGAAGGCAATGCCCTTTTGCAGTCAATATCTGATGATGAATCAATTAGGGCGGAGCAATCTTCTTGGGCTTACATAGAGAGTAGGGCGCAGGATCTACCACTTCTGGTGGGTACCGAGATCAGAACCTTTGAGCTTGCATTGTATAATGCAAAGTTAGATGGTCTCATTTTGGAGTTCGGGGTTTACAACGGTAAATCTATACGAAGGTTGGCCACCCTTGCATCGCAATCTATTCATGGCTTTGATAGTTTTGAGGGCATACCGGAGGCTTGGAATGATGAGCCTAAAGGTAGTTATAGTGCTTTAGGAAAACTACCTCATGTACCCAATCATGTTGTTCTGCATAAGGGCTGGTTTGATGAAACTTTACCAATTTTTATCGAAGAGTTTAGGGGCCCTATACGTCTTCTACATATAGATTGTGATTTATATAGCTCAACAAGAACTATTTTAAATTTGTTATCAAAGCAAATTCAGAAAGGCACTGTAATAGTATTTGACGAATTTATTGGCTACAAGACTTGGGCGGATGATGAGTTTAAGGCATTCATAGAGGCTACTGAAGAATATCATTGGGACTATCAAATTTTAAGTTTTAGCTTTGTGACAAAACAGGTTGCATTAATTATTAAATAAATTATTTAGATTGATTTTATGAAAAAATTAACCCAATTTCTTTGCGCGCTGATAACAATCCTAGTTCTGTCTGGTTGTGTCACCACCTCTGCTCAGGTTGGAACAAGTTGTGATTACAGCCAGGGTAAGTCTGTTTGGGAGTTGCCGATAATTTGTCAGGGTAGATAATTTTCGGCGACCGACTTGTTGTTTATTTTACGGTTGGATATCGTTGGACTCTTGAGAATACTCAACGAGTGAGGCCGACAAGTTTTTATTGGGCTTAACACCAAGTTCCCGCACTTTTTCCGCGGAGCGTATTAGGTTGCCTTTACCGGTTTTTAATTTATTAAAAGCATCGTGGTAGCTAGTCTGAGCCTGATCTAAGCGTTGACCAAGTTTTTCAAGATCATCAACAAACCCTACAAACTTGTCATAGAGGTTGCCGCATTGCTTGGCAATCTCTAGTGCGTTGCGATTTTGATGATCTTGCCTCCAAAGATGGGCTACAGTTCTGAGGGTGGCCATCAATGTGCTTGGGCATACCAATACAATATTTTTTGCAAGAGCCTCTTGATAGAGATTGGGCGCGGCCTTGAGTGCCAATAAAAATGCGGGCTCAATTGGTAAAAACATCAGCACAAAATCTACTGAGCCAATGCCATATAAGGAGCTATAGTTTTTGCTAGATAAGTCTTGTATATGCTGACGCAAGGATTGGATGTGTGATGCTAGTTCTCGCTCAGCGGCCTTCTCTTCTGTTGTTTCGACATGTCTTGCGTAAGCAGTAATAGATACCTTGCTATCAACAACTAGGCTTCTACCCTCAGGTAGCTTGATAACTACGTCAGGCTGCAGGCGCGAGCCATCGCTTTGTGTGTGACTATCTTGCACTATATATTCTTCGCCTTTGCGTAGGCCTGAGGACTCTAGAATTGATTCGAGCACCAACTCGCCCCAATTGCCTTGAACCTTAGAGTCGCCCTTTAAGGCTTGAGTTAAGGACCGGGTTTCATCCGACATTTTTAAATTGAGATTCGCCAATCGTTCAATTTCACTTTTGAGGGCATGTCTTTCACGGGCTTCATTGCCATAGGTATTGCTGACCTGTTCTTTGAATTCAGTGAGCTTAGTTTGCAATGGCTTGAGGAGTGCATCAAGGCTGGCTGCATTTTGTTCGGTAAAGCGCTTTGATTTGTCTTCCAGAATTTCATTGGCCAGATTTTTAAACTGGTTTGTAAGCGCTTCTTTAGCTTCGTTCAGCGCTTCAATTCGACCAAGTCCTTGTTTGCGCTCTGAGTCCAGTTCAGCCTCAAGGCGAATAGCGTTTTGCAGCGCTTGATCTCGCTCGGCTCTAAGGCCGTCAACTAAAGTGGTTTCAGCTCGGGTCTCAAACTCAATTCGTGCAATAGTGGAGCGCAGATTAAAAACATAAACCAAAAGGCCTGCACACAATCCCAGTGGCAGGCCAAACAGTAAAAGAGAAGCTAAATCAGAGGTCACTGAGTAGACGTAAAAACTTGATTAAGCTTTGACTAATTTTTGTAGTTCGCCAGACTGATACATTTCAGTCATGATGTCTGAGCCACCAATGAACTCTCCGTTGATATATAGCTGTGGAATGGTTGGCCAGTTAGCGAACTCCTTAATGCCTTGACGAATAGCAGCATCTTCTAAGACATTCACAGTGTGTAGCTTTTCAACACCGCTAGCGCGAAGAATATTCACAGCATTTCCAGAGAAGCCGCATTGTGGAAATTGTGCTGTGCCCTTCATAAATAGAACAATGGGATGGCTGGTAATAATTTCTTTGATTTGAGCTTGGGTATCCATAAATTCTTCCTAAAAAGCCTGATTAAATGTCTGAATTCGGTAAAAACGATCTAAAAATTTAATAGCTTTGATTTTAAGACTTAATCCAAAAAAAGACAGTTGCCAACCTTACTTTCTGGCTGAGGCAACCCTAAGATGTCCAGATAAATCTGGATGGGTTTGAATATCGCTTAAACCCGCAGTTTTCATCAATTCAACCACGGCATTAGATTGGTCATATCCATGCTCTACAGCTAGCAAACCCATTGGTTTGAGGTGATCCTTGGCGCCCCAGATAATTGCCTCAAGGCAACTAAGCCCAGTGGAATGATCCGTTAGAGCATCTGCGGGCTCAAATCGAAGATCACCCTCTATTAGGTGGGGATCTTGAGATGGAATGTAAGGAGGGTTGCTCACAATGATGTCAAAAATATTATTTTCTTTTAAGGCTTGATACCAACTGCCTTGAGCAAATTCAACGCGGACCTCTAGAGCTAGGGTTTTTGTATTTAAATTAGCGATAGCAATAGCTTCAGGAGATTGATCTGTTGCAAGGACTTGAGCATTGGGTGCTTCGTTTGCAATAGCTAAAGCAATCGCGCCAGAACCTGTACCTAAATCAAGGATCTTTGGATTCTGTGTGGAATTTTTAATTCGCTTGATTTCTTGGAGAGCGATATCAACCAGTAATTCTGTCTCTGGACGGGGAATTAGTACTCCTGGCGCAACTTGAAGCTCAATGTTGTGAAACCCTTTTTTGCCTATCAAGTAAGCCACTGGTTCGCCATGGAGTCTTCTGGATTCTAGCGTTTGCCATTCCTCCAGCGCTGGCTTATTCAGCTCCATTTCATCGTGAGAAATAATGGTTGACCGAGCTAGCTGGTAATGCTTATCAAGCACATGCGCCATTAAGAGATGTGCCTCATTGCGAGGCAGTGATGTACCGCTCAATAAAGTGCGCAGACTATAACTCTTACTCATTAATTGATTTGTAGATTATCTAGCTATCACCAAGTGCAGCAAGAAGTTCGGCTTGATGTTCGGATGCGAGTGCATTGCATAAATCATCCAAATCGCCATCCATCATGGCATCAATTTTGTAGAGCGTGAGATTAATGCGGTGATCAGTGATACGACCCTGTGGGAAGTTGTATGTACGAATACGATCACTTCTATCGCCAGAGCCGATCAGTGACTTACGGGTTTGCGCCTCTAGTTGATGCTTTTCTCGTTCGCGTGCATCCATGATACGTGAGACCAGAACCTTCATCGCCTGTTCACGATTACGATGCTGGCTGCGGTCATCCTGACATTCCACTACAGTTCCAGTTGGAAGGTGGGTGATGCGAACTGCCGAATCTGTTTTATTAATGTGCTGCCCACCTGCGCCAGATGCACGGAAAGTATCAATCCGTAATTCAGCAGGATTAATCTTGACAGCCTCAAGTTCATCCGCTTCCGGCATGACGGCAACTGTACATGCCGATGTATGAATGCGCCCTTGCGTCTCTGTCTGCGGCACCCGTTGCACACGATGACCCCCAGACTCAAATTTAAGACGTGAGTAAACCGATTGGCCTACTAAACGAAGAACGACCTCTTTATAGCCACCCAGATCAGATTCAGTAGCGCTCACCATCTCTACTTTCCAGCCTTGTCGCTCTGCAAAGCGGGTGTACATACGCAACAGATCAGCAGCAAACAGCGCACTTTCATCCCCGCCAGTGCCCGCACGAATTTCTAAGAAAACATTGCGCTCGTCGTTTTCGTCTTTTGGCAATAGAAGCTTCTGAAGACTGCCTTCTAGCTCCTCCATCGTGGCTAGCGCTTGCTTTTGTTCTTCGTCTGCAAAGTCCCTCATATCTGGATCTTTGCGCATTTCTTCAGCTGCTTGTGCATCGGCTTCGGCCTGTTTATACAAGCCAAATTGCTCAACTACCATTGCTATATCAGCATGTTCGCGCGTGAGTTTGCGGTAGGCATCCATATCTTTGGTTGCCTCTTCTGAAGTTAAAAGGGAATTGAGTTCGGCTAAGCGCGTATCTAGATGTTCCAGCTTAGCCCGCATGCTGGGCTTCATCTAATGTTCTTCTGGTTTGTTATGAGAGGCGAATAGTTTTGGCAGTAACTTAATCAAAGCGTCGCGCTCTGCGCCATTGGAGTGTTGTAGTGCATAAAGTGAGCCATGCAAAAATTTATTAGTAAGGCCTTGTGCCATCGCGCTCAACACTTCTTGAGGATCATCGCCACGCATGAGACGTTTCATGGCACGCTCGAGTTCAAGTTGTCTTAAGCGTTCACCTTGTTGTTGAATATCTTGGATCAGGGGCACTGCATTACGTCCTTGCATCCAGTGCATAAAATTGCCAACCCGATCTTCAATGATGGCTTCGGCCTGACTGACAGCAGCCTGACGAAGGTTAGCTCCCGTTTGAATCATGACCCCTAAATCATCAACGGTGTATAGGTATACGTCATCAAGCCTAGAAATTTCTGGCTCAAAATCACGGGGCACGGCTAAATCAATCATGACCATGGGTTTATGACGACGTTGCTTGAGGGCGCTTTCGACCATACCAAGGCCAATGATCGGTAATGATGAGGCTGTACTAGAAACAATGATGTCAAATTCATGTAGACGACCAGGCAATTCAGATAGTTTGAATGACTCTGCCTGAATATCTTGCGAAGCAATGGAGTCTGCCAGCTCTTGCCCGCGCTCGATCGTACGATTAGCAATCGCGACATTCTTGGGCTTGCGCGCTACAAAATGCGTTGCACATAAAGAAATCATTTCTCCTGCGCCAATAAATAGAATTTTTTGATCAGAAATCTTCTCAAAGATTCTTTCAGATAAGCGCACAGCAGCTGCGGCCATAGAAATAGAGTGGGCACCGATTTCTGTAGACCCTCGGACCTCTTTAGCAACAGCAAAGGTTTTCTGAAACAACTGATTTAAGTAAGTGCCCAATACACCAGCATCATTTGCAGTACGAACCGCATCTTTCATTTGCCCAAGAATTTGGGTTTCACCAATGACCATTGAATCTAATCCGCATGCCACCCTGAAGGCATGGCGAACGGCGTCGGATTGTGGCAATGAGTAAATATGTGGTTGAAGGCTGCTAGGGGCAAGCTGCTGAGTTTTTGCCAACCAGTCAAAAGTAGCCTTATGCAGAATGTCTGCTGCACTGGCATCATTTGCGGCGCAATAGACTTCTGTACGGTTACAAGTCGAGAGAATGGTTGCTTCGGGCAAGCCTGATTGATTCGCTCCAATCAAATGGTGGCGAAGATCGTGCAACGCTTCTTGAAGAAATTCAGGATCAAAGGCGACCTTTTCCCGAATGGCGACCGGCGCTGTGTGATGATTGATGCCGAGTGTCAACAACTTCATAATGGCAATTATAGATTTGATGCCCTCAATAATGGGCGCAAAAGGGGATAAAAATGGGTTTTTTGGCTTTTTTGCTAATCGGGGGTATCTCTGGTGCCTCTGCTTGGATTTTTTATCCAGGAAGCCTAAAAACACGTCCCAAGAACATTATTCAGGCTTCAGGCTTAAAAGGTTTGCTGGTTTCATCCCTTTTGGGGTTTATTGCAGCAGTTCTGAGTTCTTATATGGGCCAGTACTTCAATTTTTTTCAATCTGGACAAATGCTCGAGTGGGCAAGTGCAATTTTGGCTGCTTGCGCTGTTGGATGCATTTACACAACCTTAGCCAAATAAACTACCCTGAGTCTTTTCATCTTTTGCGGTTGCAGCCTTGACCCATTGGATTGGTTCCAGATGATGTGAAATGAGCCATTCATTGGTTTTTGTAAAGTGCCGACAGCTATCTTTGTCGTAGGGTGCTAAAAAAGGCAAATTGGTTTTGTATACCCCCAGTCCGGAGGGGTGGGAAGATTGCAAAATCAATTGATCATTAAATTCTGAAATTAGAGGTAATTTGCTTTGGGCATGCCCACCCCAAAGCAGCCATACCAAATGCGATTTTTGGCTTGATAGTGCAGATATCAATCGATCAATCAATCCCTTCCAGCCTAAATTGGTATGACTTCCAGCCTCGCCTAATTTAACGCTAAGGGCGGTATTCAGTAATAAAACTCCCTGCTCGGCCCAGTGATGCAAGTCGCCGTTTGGTAACGTGTCAAAACCCTCAATGCCGAGAGCTTTGTTGATATTGCGTAGTGAACTAGGAAACTCGCGTGAGTTCGGTGAGATCCCGCTTGGTATAGAAAATGCTAAACCTTGTGCCAGGCTAGGTGAGTGATAAGGATCTTGACCTAGGATAACTACCTTTACAGAATCAACAGGAGTTAATGTCAGTGCCTTAAAGAAATTTTGTGGCTCGGGCCGAATCATTTCTGGATTAGCATTTAATTCATGTTGAATATTGCTTTCGAGTAATTTCCATTCGGAGGTCTCAAAATAATTACCCAACAACTTACGCCAATCCTGTGGAATAGCATCTTTAGAAAACAAGAGCATCTTCTTTGTTACTCAGAAAGACCAGTGGAAGGGTTAATGGTGCAAGCGGGGCTGAGATCGTATTGCACTGGGAGTTGTGTGGGGCGCAACACTAAGATTCGTTCGTGCTCAAGATCATCCCGATAAAAACAAATAGAGATATTTTGATTCTCTGTCAGGCTGCTAAGCACCTTATCCCAGCGACCACTGGTGATGCGCTGACCATTCATGCTTGCCAAGAGGTCGCCTGCTGCTAATCCAGCCTCTTGAGTAGCACCGCCATCTAAGACATGGGTAATTTTAAGCCAGCCATTTGCATCAGAATGGCGTAATCCAAGTTGAAGCCTGATCTTCTCTAACTTTGTCTGCGCTTTCAAACTGACAGACACTACTTTTGACGAGATCCACTTCTGCAGCGGAATATCTTCAGTGCCATATACATAGCGTGATTTAAAGTCGCCCCATATCTTTTGAAACCTACTACCAAGCAGTTTCTCCAAAAGCATATCTAAACCTTGTTCGGCAATGCCATCAAAAGTTAAGCCATGCATTTGCCAAATCAGGCGCATTAAATCATCCAATGATTTTTTGTTTTTAGAAAATGTACGAATTTGTAAATCTAATCCAAGTGCTAGCAATGCGCCTTTGCCGTAGTAACTCACCACAGCATTGGGTGTGTTTTCATCGGCTTGATAGTATTTTGTCCAAGCATCAAAAGAGCTATCGGCTAGACTTTGTTTAAGTCTTCCTGGTCCGCGCAGAACGCTATTCCAATTGTTGCTCACCAACTGAAGATATTGTTCTAGATTAATTCGTTTACTTCTGAAGAGCTGAAGATCGTCATAGTAGCTAGTAAAGCCTTCAAACAGCCAAAGCAATTGCGTGTGGTTACTTTGTTGTAGATCGTAGGGTTGGAAAGCCTTGGGCTGAATGCGTTTTACCAGCCATGCATGAAAATACTCATGACTGCATAGACCTAGAAATTCACGATAAGCAGTTTCATCTAACGGAATCTGTTTTTGTGGGATTTGGTCTCTGCGGCAAAGTAGAGCGGTGCTATTTTGATGTTCAAGCCCACCGTAGCCATTGAGTACTGCATTAACTAGAAAAAGATAGTTGGTGAATGGCGCCTTTTTTGTTTTGGGCTCAAAAAAATTGATAGTGCTCGAACAAATTGCTTGTAGATCGTTCGCTAAACGGGCGGCATCAACAGGGTGTAAACATCCTTGTATAGCCATGCTATGCGGAACATTGTTTGAACTCCAATGAATGACTTGGAATTCACCCATGGCAACTGGATGATCAATTAAATCGTCAAAACTTTTGGCTAAGTAAAAACCAAATCCACGATCATCCGTTTTTACTTGTTGCAAGCTGGTCTGTATTGTCCAGTGCTCAGTAGAGGCGTCATCGGGAGCCGTAATTGCAAGCGAGCAAGGTATATGTTCTTGACCAGCAACCGCAAGACACACACTAGTGGAATTAAAGAATCCGCGTTCAGTATCTATATATGCCGCTCTGACCGAGTTATCAAATGCATATACCGTTGTAAGAATGTCAACTGGTTCATTGATATCTACAGGTAAACGCCACTGATTATTATCGATGCGATCAAGAGTGAATTTCTTTTTGCTTGAAGCACCAAAAGCTTCAATATGTTCAATATGTTTGGAAAAATCTCGAATTAAATAACTACCAGGAATCCATGCTGCCATTTTTACCACTTGCCCTTGGGGGCTTGGGTTGGCAATGTGTAGCTTTACCTTGAAGCGATGGCCGTGTAGGTCTGCAGGCCATACGGTGTATTGAATTGCTGGCAGATCAGATTTATTCATCAGCTTCTTCTTATTTGAGCGAATTAAATTTTTTCTCAATATCACTTACTTGAACTGCACCAGGAAAGCGACTGCCATCGGTAAAGAAAAGTGTTGGAGTGCCAGTAATGCCATAGGCTTTTGCAAACGCCAAATTTTTATCTAAAGGGTTGTTGCAGTCATTTTTACCAGCTGGCACAGTTCCATTGATCATCCAATCTATGTAGCTCTTATATGGATCAGTACTGCACCAGATTTGTTTAGATTTTTGAGCTGAGTCTGGTGACAAAATGGGAATGAGATAAGTGTAGATGGTGACGTTATCGAGTTGCTGCAAAGATTTTTCTAATCGTTTGCAATAGCCGCAGTTTGGGTCAGAAAATATCGCTAATTGGCGTTGACCATTGCCGCGGACCGTCTTTAATGCATTAGCTTGATTTAAGTCAGTCCATTTAATGCGATTGAGATCGGCTTGTCTTTGCTCTGTAATATTTTTACCAGAGGCAAGCTCAATAATTTCGCCCTGAATTAGATATTTACCGGAAGAGTCTGTGTAGAAAATTTCATTACCAACGAGAATTTCATACAGGCCGGATACAGGTGCTGCTGTAACGCTACGTACTTTTGCGTTAGAGCCAAGTTTCTTTTGAATCTCGGTTTTAATTTGTTGCTCTGTTTGCGCCAAAACAGGCTTTATAGTGACAAAGCTTATGCAAAGTAGTCCAACTATAAGTGCGACAGAAGATGGCAAACTAGACTTTAATTTATTCAAAATCAATTTCTCCTAGTGCGCGTTCTATAAGGCGCCGTTTAATGAAGTGACTCTTATTTACCAAGCCAAGACCCCAATTACGCAATTGCTTTTCTGTAGTACTAGTTCCGGAAAATAGTTTTTTCAACTTATCCGTCACCCACAATAGCGCATTGGTGTCACCCTGCCTTTGGCGTTCGTAACGACGGAGCAAAGTTAAGTCGTTTAATTTGCGAAAAGGCTCGCGCTTGCTAATAATATTGAGCAAGACAGCTACATCCCTTAATCCGAGATTGAGACCTTGACCCGCTAAGGGATGCATTACATGTGCAGCGTCCCCAATGAGGGCCACTTGAGGATTGGCTTCTGGGCCAATAAAACGTGTGGCTCGAATTTTGCGTAGCGGAAAAGCAGCAGGTGTGGAGTTGAGGGTAAGTTCACCCAGTTGTTTTTCTATAGCGCTATTGGCAATGAATGAAAAACGTTCTTGCCATTGAGATGGATTCAGTTGCAAAAGCTCTGATGCATTTTCAGGGCTGGTTGACCAGACCATCGATACTTGTTTATTTGGCAAAGGTAACATCGCCACAATATCTCCGCCAGGTAAAAACCATTGGAAGGCCGTTTCAAGATGAGGGTAAGTGCAAATCCAGTTTGCAACGACTGCAGTTTGCAAATAGCTTTCTTCGCTGGCGGTAATGCCGATCGCTGAGCGGATAGGTGAGTTTGCCCCATCCGCCGCGACAACTAATTGGGCATGAATAACCTCACCATTTTTTAGATGTAAGGTACTGCCCTGAGTGTTCACTTCAATTTTTTCAACGGCATCGTTAATGCGTTCGAGCTTGTTCTGAAAGCGACTTGCTTGATCAAGCGTATGCTCGATTAAATTTGACTCACCGATCCAAGCAAGTTGTGAAGTGCCAGCCTCAAATGCAGAGAGATGCAGTTGATCATTTCTTTCTCCGCGATCGCCATAGATGCGCATATCTCGCACAACTTGCAGGCGACTATGGTCGAGGGCATCCCATATTTGCAGGTGAGCCAGTAACTTCTGGGTGCTTGGTGAAAAGGCATAGATTCTTTGCCCCCACTGACTGCCTTGAGGTGCAGGGGTAGGGCTTCCTAAATCTGGGGCAATTTCTGCAGTGGTTAATCCCAGCTGGGCTAAGCCGAGGGCGCACGCTTTGCCAGCTATGCCTCCGCCTACTACGGCGACATCTACGGACCGTACTTGAGAGGGATTTAGCGGTTTTTTAGAGGAATGGGATTGTTGTACTTCTGACATAGCTCGATGATATCGAAACCAGCCCCATTACAATATGGGCATGTCTTTGAAATGTGGCATCGTCGGCCTGCCTAATGTCGGCAAATCTACCCTCTTTAATGCGCTTACCAAGGCTGGAATCGCAGCAGAAAACTATCCTTTTTGCACGATTGAGCCCAATGTTGGCGTGGTGGAGGTTCCTGACCCTCGCTTGGCTGCCTTAGCTGAGATCGTCAAGCCCGAGCGCATTTTGCCTGCGGCAGTCGAGTTTGTGGACATTGCAGGCTTGGTAGCGGGCGCCTCTAAAGGCGAAGGACTGGGTAATCAATTTTTGGCCAATATTCGTGAAACGGACGCCATTACCCATGTGGTGCGTTGCTTCGAAGATCCTAACGTGATTCACGTTGCAGGCAAGATTGACCCTATTGCGGACATTGGTGTTATAGATACCGAGTTGGCGCTTTCAGATTTGGCCACAGTTGAAAAAACGCTTGCTCGTTCAAGCAAGGCAGCTAAGTCTGGAAATGACAAAGAAGCAGCCGCTTTGGTTTCGGTGCTTACTAAAGTACAAGCCCATTTAGATTCTGCCCAACCAGTACGTAGTCTAAGTTTGACCGACGAGGAAAAAGTATTAATTAAGCCGCTTTGCTTAATCACCGCTAAGCCTGCAATGTATGTGGCTAACGTCAAGGAAGATGGTTTTGAAAATAACCCTCACCTAGAGGCCGTGAAACAACATGCCGCCAAAGAGAGAGCGCCAGTAGTGGCAGTATGTGCTGCTATTGAGGCTGAGATCGCAGATTTGGACGACGCTGATAAATCAGCATTCTTGGCTGATCTGGGTATGGATGAGCCAGGTTTAGATCGGGTGATTCGTGCTGGCTATGCACTTTTGGGATTGCATACTTACTTTACTGCGGGCGTTAAAGAAGTGCGGGCCTGGACAATTCATCAGGGGGATACGGCACCAAAAGCAGCGGGCGTTATTCATACAGATTTTGAACGTGGATTTATTCGCGCACAAACTATTTCCTACGACGACTTTATTCAATATAAGGGTGAATCAGGCGCTAAAGAGGCTGGCAAAATGCGCGCCGAAGGTAAAGAGTATGTTGTTAAAGATGGCGATGTACTTAACTTCTTATTCAATGTTTAAGACCTGAAGTCTCGGCCTAGAGCAAAACAAAAACCCTGCTAAAACTAGCAGGGTTTTTTGATTTCTAGCTTAATTTCTTAGGCTGATTTAAGTGCTTTCTCCAGGCATTTTGAGATGTCGTCATATCGTTTGATGGCGGCTTTAGTAGGAAGCACTTCTTTTTTGCGACCATCATCGTTTGATGCCATTTTGATATAGCCCATCGCAGCAAGATTCTTGAGGCGCCCATGTAAAGTGGCTTGAGAGCCCAGCTCTGATAGTGAAATGAGATCCCCCACCAAGACTACTTGTTGTGCCTGTGCTGCGGTAACAATTTTGTCGAGCAAACTTTTTTCAAGCGCATCCAGCTTCTTGCCGGGATTCATTCGATCAAGTGCGTCAATTAAATTTAAGAAGCGAAGATAAGCAGACGGCTTTTCAGTTGGCATAAATCAGATAATAAATTATTAGCTCTTAGGATAATGCCATTCTATTCCTAATTTGTAGCAGTTGCTATTGACTTTAGTCACAACAATCATCAACACTGACAATAATGTCAAATTTACTGTCAACTTATGCGCATTTCACAATGCTTATGCGTACAGGAACGATGAATGTAATCATCAGTGTATTTGCATACACACTTCTTTTTTATATCAATAGCTGGATAACTACTGAATTGGTGTTTGGGCTTGGCGTGAATTGGATTTACTTGCCAGCAGGCTTGCGATTATTTCTAACTTTGATATTTGGCTTACCAGGTGCGATAGGCATTGCAATAGCCTCGACTTTAATCAGTTATTACGGCGAGTTGTCATCAGATCTTGCGATTTGTATTGGCACGGGATTGATTTCTGGATTCGCTCCATACCTCGCCAGAATATTTGTCTTTAGCAATGTGAAGTTGGAGTCTGATTTAAGTAATCTGAATCTGCAAAAATTATTACTTTGTATTGTGATTTACGCTTTGATGAGTGCTGGCTTACATCAATATTGGTATGCCACCGTTGGGCTTGAAAACACCGGAAGTGTAAATCATTTCGCAGTCATGGCTATTGGCGATGTAATGGGGTCTATCTTACTCATTGCCTTAATAAAGTCCGGCTTAGACCTATTGAGGCGATTTAGAAGAATAGATCGCTAAGTGCCTTGCCTGGATCGGCGCTACGCATGAAAGCCTCGCCAACTAAGAAGGCATTTACGCTATTACTACGCATCAGTTGCACATCTTCGCGACTCAATATTCCAGATTCAGTAACCAAAATTTTGTTCTTGGGTATTGAAGGTAAAAGTGATAGGGTAGTTTGCAGCGTTACCTCAAATGTTTTGAGATTGCGGTTGTTGATTCCAAGGAGTGGAGTCTTTAATTCAAGCGCTTGCTCAAGTTCAGCTGCATCATGAACCTCCACCAATACGTCTAAGCCAAGCTCGTGAGCGCAAGCTTCAAGCTCTTTCATTTGGTTAAGCTCAAGACAGGCAACGATTAACAAAATTGCGTCTGCACCAATCGCTCGAGCTTCATAGATTTGATAGGGATCAATCGTAAAATCTTTGCGTAAAACCGGTATGTTGCAAGCGCCCCGAGCTTCTTGTAGGTAAGCATTGCTCCCTTGGAAATAATCCACATCGGTCAATACGGATAAACAGGCTGATCCATGTTTTTCATAGGACTTAGCAATTTCAGCGGGAATGAAGTGCTCGCGCAGAATGCCCTTGCTTGGGCTTGCTTTTTTAATCTCAGTAATGACCCCTGCATTACCTGCGGCAATTTTTTGTTCAATGGCACGAATAAAGCCACGCGGTTTTAGTTGTGGATCTTGATTATTAGCGTGAGCTTTTTCACGCTGACTTGCAAGTGAAATGCTCTTTAAGTTGTTGGCGACTTCAATTTTTTTAGTCGCAACAATTTTTTCTAGGATATCGCTCATGAAACAAAGGTAATTAAATAATGAATGAGGAAATCATTTGGATTGAGTGGACGCAACAAATGCATCCAATTTTTGACGGGCAGCACCAGAGCTAATTGCTGCTTTGGCTTTGGTGATGCCACTGGCGATATCTGGGGCTATCCCTGCTACATAAAGCGTAGCCCCTGCATTTAAGCAAACAATATCGCTTGCTGGGCCTGGTTTGTTATCAATTACATCAAGCATAATTTTCTTCGACTCTTCAGCATTAGCCACTTTAAAACTATTAGTCGGGGCAATGTTCAAGCCAAAATCTTTTGGATGAATTTCGTATTCGCGTACGACCCCATCTTTTAATTCACCTACTAGGGTTGGACCTTCAAGAGAAATTTCATCTAGGCCATCACGACCATAAACCACCAACGCATGGTCCATGCCTAGGGCTTGTAAGACTCTTGCCTGAATACCTACAAGATCTGGGTGAAATACACCCATCAAAATGCGCTTTGCATCAGCTGGATTGGTCAGCGGCCCCAGAATATTAAAAATGGTGCGTACGCCTAATTGTTTGCGAATAGGTACAACATTTTTCATTGCAGGGTGATGATTGGGGGCAAACATAAAGCCAGCGCCAACAGTAGAAATGCATTTGGCAACTTGATCGGCAGAAAGTCCCAAATTAACACCTAATGCTTCTAGAACATCGGCACTACCTGATTTGCTGCTAACGCTGCGGTTGCCATGTTTGGCAATCTTTGCACCAGCAGCTGCCGCAACAAACATGGCCGCTGTAGAGATATTAAAAGTGTGAGCACCATCACCACCAGTGCCTACAACATCGACTAGATGCGAGCGATCTTCAACATTCACAGCTGTTGCAAACTCTCGCATGACTTTGGCTGCCGCGGCAATTTCACCAACGGTTTCTTTTTTGGTACGCAGAGCAACTAATAAGCCAGCAACTAATTCAGGCGCCATTTCACCGCTCATGATGAGGCGCATCATATCGGTCATTTCATCATGAAAAAGTTCACGATGTTCGATACAGCGTTGCAGTGCTTCTTGTGGAGTAATTGACATAGTGCTTACCGAGGTTTCTTAATTACATTTGCAAAAAATTCTTGAGCAGGGCGTGACCATGCTCAGAGAGGATGGACTCCGGGTGAAACTGAACCCCTTCAACAGCCATCTCACGATGTCTTACGCCCATAATCTCCCCATCTGAAGAAGTAGCAGTTACCTCCAAGCATGCTGGAATTGAACTTTTTTCAATGGCTAGTGAGTGATAGCGCGTCACTTTAAATGGATTGGGTAAGTTTTGAAAAACACCGACACCAGTATGATGAATGTCATCAGTTTTGCCGTGCATCACTTTTTGAGCGCGAATGACTTTACCGCCAAATGCTTCACCAATAGCTTGGTGACCAAGGCATACCCCGAGAATAGGAAGCTTGCCAGCAAATTGCTTAATGGTCTCAACAGAGATGCCGGCCTCAGTAGGGCTGCAGGGTCCAGGAGAAATGCAAATGCGCGAAGGATTTAACTTGGCGATATCAGCAACGGCAATCTCATCATTACGAAAGACTTTGACCTCTTCACCTAATTCTGCAAAGTACTGCACAAGGTTGTAGGTGAATGAATCGTAGTTATCAATCATTAGGAGCATCAAGTCCTCCTTGAACCAAATCAGCTGCTGTGAGCACGGCACGCGCCTTGGCTTCAGTTTCTTTCCATTCGGCTGTAGGATCTGAGTCGGCAACAACGCCTGCGCCAGCTTGGGAATGCAACATGCCTTCTCGAATCACGCCAGTGCGAATTGCAATCGCTACATCCATATCGCCTGAGAATGACAGGTAACCTACGGCACCACCATAAACGCCACGTTTCACAATTTCCATTTCATCAATGATTTCCATTGCGCGAATTTTGGGTGCCCCAGATAAAGTGCCTGCTGGGAATGTCGCTCTTAGTACATCCATATTGCTCATATTGTCTAGAAGATCACCTTCAACTGAGCTCACAATGTGTTGTACATGTGAGTACTTTTCAATTGACATCGAATCTGTGACTTTGACTGAACCAGTCTTTGCAATGCGTCCGACATCATTGCGCGCCAGATCGATCAACATGACGTGCTCCGCAATTTCTTTGGGGTCAGCCAAGAGTTCTTTAGCTAGTCGCTCATCTTCCTCTAGGTTTGCCCCACGAGGACGTGTGCCAGCCAATGGGCGAATGGTCACAATCTTTTCTGCGGCACGTTTATCTTGGCGAACCAGGATCTCAGGAGAAGAGCCCACAATCTGCAGATCGCCAAAGTCATAAAAATACATATAGGGCGATGGGTTGAGTGAGCGCAATGCCCTGTATAGAGATAAGGGTGAATCTGCAAATGGCTTGCTAATACGCTGGCCTATAACCACCTGCATGCAGTCACCAGCCAAAATATATTCTTTGGTTTTGCGTACTGCATCTTCAAAATTAGTGGCTTTAAATTTGCGAATTAACTCAGTTTTTGTGCTTGCCAATGAGGGCGGCATGCTAACTTGTTTGCTAAGACATGCAAGTAATTCTTTGAGGCGTACTTGCGCCTTTTCATAGCTGTCAGTAATACTAGGGTCAGCATAAACAATGAAATAAATTTTGCCTGCAACATTATCGATCACAGCTAACTCTTCAGTCAGCATGAGTTGAATATCTGGCACGCCCAGTTCATCGGGTAAATCATATTTAGCCAAACGTGATTCGATATAACGAACGGTATCGTAGCCAAAATATCCGGCTAAGCCACCGCAAAAGCGTGGGAGCCCCGCTTGTACTGCAACTTTAAATCTCTTGAAATACGCGTCAACGAAATCTAGCGGGTTATCTGTGTTGGTTTCAACTACTTTGCCATCTGTGACAACTTCATTGAGTGGTTTTAATGGCGTACCAACAGTACGAACAATCGTCTTTGCAGGCAGACCAATAAAGGAGAAGCGACCAAAGCGCTCACCTCCTAAAACTGACTCAAGAAGGTAAGTATTTTTGCTGCCAAATGCTTGGCTAAGTTTGACGTAGAGTGATAGCGGGGTTTCTAAATCAGCCAGCACCTCTTTGACAAGAGGAATTCGATTGAAACCCTGCTTCGCTAGGGCATTAAATTCTTCGCGCAGCATTAGGCTTTTCCTGACTTTCCTAATTCAGTGCGCATTTCTTTGATGACTTGTTCGTAACTATCTTTTCCAAAGATTGCTGAACCTGCTACAAATGTATCAGCACCAGCATGAGCAACTTGAGCGATGTTGTCGACTTTGATGCCACCATCAACTTCAAGACGAATTTTTCGTCCAGTGTCAGCTTCATGGCGATCAAGCTTAGCGCGCACTTGTGCAATTTTTTGCAGAGTACTCGGAATAAAAGATTGACCACCAAAACCTGGGTTGACTGACATTAGCAACACTAAGTCCAATAATTCGAGAGTATGGTCGAGGTGATCAAGAGGTGTGGCAGGATTTAAAACAAGACCAGCTTGGCAGCCTTGATCCCGAATCAAATTTAATGTGCGGTTTACATGAGGACTTGCTTCTGGGTGAAAGCTAATTAAATTGGCGCCCGCTTTTGCAAAGTCGGGAACGATGCGATCAACGGGTTCAATCATGAGATGAACATCAATTACTGCAGGCGCATCATCTTTTTGGGCGTAAGGACGTATAGCCTCACAAACCAAAGGGCCAATAGTGAGGTTAGGAACGTAGTGGTTATCCATCACATCAAAGTGAATCCAGTCAGCGCCCGCCACTAAAACATCTTGGACTTCCTTGCCTAGACAGGCAAAGTCAGCCGACAAAATGGAGGGGGCAATGACAAATTGAGGATTTTGTGATGTTTTTTGGCTTTCCATCCCTAGATTCTAGCTTGCAGTTGGTCTTAGGATGGAGCAGAATTCCAGCATGAATCCTCATGAAATCAGCATTACGGTCAAGACCCAGTACCTTCCTGACCAATCTGACCCAGATAATCGCCAATTTGCCTTTGCTTATACGATCACCATCCGTAATACCGGGTCAGCCAGTATTCAGCTTATAGCCCGCCATTGGTTCATCACAGATGGGGATAACGATGTTCAGGAGGTAAAAGGCCTAGGGGTAGTGGGTCAGCAGCCTTTGTTGCGCTCAGGGGAGCATTTTGAGTACACCAGCTGGGCAACCCTCCCAACCCCTGCAGGAACCATGCGTGGTGAGTATTTTTGCGTTACAGAAGATGCCCAGTTTTTTCAGGCACCCATACCTGAATTTGCCTTAGTAATGCCGCGGACATTGCATTGATTTGATCCAATAACCAATAAGGCATTAAGGCAATAAAGCCCAATACATTATTTTTTGCCTTTGCCTGTCCATAAGACAATAAATAACAATAGTCCTAGCGCGATAGCGCCTTCAATGACAAACAGTAGCATTGGGTATTCATCAAGTAAATTGGCAATCATGATTTTGAAATATAAATGGCTTGAAGTAAGTGTAGTCGTAATTGCTGCAGTAACGACGATCACTTTGTTATCTTCCTGTTCCACCCCTCCAACAAGAGGAGCGGGATATCGAGTGAGTGGCTCAGGCGTAGCCCCTTCAACATACAGCTCATCAATCGCAAACTTTAGTGCAGTGTCATGGCAAGTTATTCCAGGGTGGCAGGAGGACGAGTTAATGCAAGCATGGCCAGCTTGGCAAAAGAGTTGTGAGGGCTTGCTCAAGCGCGGTTCACGCAACGGAGACATCAATTGGCGCCAGGTGTGTACCCAAGCTGGAAACGTCTCAAGCCGAGACACGCAAGCCATTCGTCGATATTTTGAAAACAACTTCCAAGCATACGAAGTCCGAAACAATTCTGGAGTGGATACGGGTTTGATTACTGGCTATTACGAGCCCGTAATGAATGGCTCTCAAACTAGGACAAATCTTTACAGCGTGCCACTCTATACCTATCCTACTGCCTGGAAAAAATCTAAACCAAATCCTGCTCCCACTCGCGCTGAATTGATGAGCTCAGGGGTGTTAAAGGGTTCAGAAATTGCTTGGGTTCAGGATCCCGTTGCTGCGGCGTTTATGCAAATTCAGGGTTCAGGAAAAATTCGTCTTGAAGATGGTCGGGTGATGCGCTTGGGTTTTGCGGGAACGAATGATCAACCATTTAAGTCTTTTGCACAGTGGTTGTTAGACCGCAAAGAAATCACGCGAAGCGAAGCTACGATGCAAGGAATTTCACAGTGGGCTAAACGCAATCCTGATCGCGTCAATGAAATGCTTAATGCAAATCCTCGTTTTGTCTTTTTCAAAGAATTGCCTAGTAATGTGGATGCGGATTTAGGGCCCACTGGTGCATTGGGTGTTCCATTGACGGGAGAACGTAGTATCGCAATCGATTTGCAAGCTATGCCATTAGGTGCACCTGTATTTTTGGCAACAACTAGACCATTAAGTAATCAACCACTTCAAAAGCTGGTTTTTGCTCAAGATACCGGCAAAGCCATTGTCGGCGGGGTGCGAGCCGATTACTATTGGGGATCGGGTGACGCAGCAGGTGAAGCAGCAGGTCGTATGAAGCAGAATGGCAGGATGTGGTTGTTATTACCGCGGTAATTAAAGTGATGCAAAAAAGATCAACAGAAATCAGAAACTAGCAAGTAAAAGGAAGTCGATGAGCTACCAAACAATTTTGACTGAAGTGGATGGCAAAGTTGCCACTATTACATTGAATCGTCCTGAAGTATTGAACGCGCTCAATGATCAATTAATGGATGAGCTTGGTGAAGCCTTGCTGAAGTTTGATGCGGATGACAACATTGGCTGCATTATTGTCACGGGTAGCGAAAAGGCATTTGCTGCTGGTGCAGATATCGCCTCTATGGCAAAGCGCAGCTTGCAAGATGTGTATCGACATAATTTTATTTCTCGTAATTGGGAGCACATGCAGAAAGTGCGCAAGCCTGTGATTGCGGCGGTTTCTGGATATGCATTGGGTGGTGGTTGCGAGCTAGCTATGATGTGCGACACGATCATGGCTGCTGATAACGCCAAGTTTGCACAACCTGAAATTAAGTTAGGCATCATTCCTGGCGCTGGTGGAACTCAACGTCTTCCTCGCGCAGTTTCAAAAGCAAAAGCAATGGATTTGGCTTTAACTGGTCGGATGATGGATGCCGCTGAAGCCGAGCGTGCTGGCTTGGTGTCGCGGATATTTCCGAAGGCGGAATTATTGAAAGAAGTTAAAGCAATCGCTAAAGATATTGCTGATATGCCTTTGCTAACAACCATGATGGTGAAAGAAGCTGTCAATACTGCATACGAGACCACACTATCGCAAGGCATTCATTTTGAGCGTCGCTTGTTCCATGCGTGCTTTGGAACTAACGATCAAAAAGAAGGCATGGCTGCCTTTATGGAAAAGCGGCCTGCTAAATTCACAAATTCCTAATGTTGAATTTAAAGCTGCTTAACTTTTCTCTAAAAAGCGTTGAGCTAATTTGACCCAGTAGTTCACTCCCACTGGGATCAAGGCATCATTAAAGTCATAGGATGGGTTATGCAGATGGCATGGACCCATACCATGCCCAGTCGATCGATGGTCGCCATCCCCATTTCCTAAAAAGACATAGCACCCAGGTTTTTCTAGCAACATAAAGGCAAAGTCTTCAGCGCCCATAGTTGGATCAATAGATGTATTGACGCGTTGTTTGCCTACTAGCTCAGTCATCACCTGGCTTGCAAACTCTACTTCAGTTGCATGATTGATTAAGGGTGGATAGTTTCTTGAAAATGTAATTTCAGCTTGGCAGTCAAATGCACCCGCAACATTATGAGCAACTTCTCGCAAGCGCTGTTCGATCAGATCTAATACTTCTAAAGTGAACGTGCGCACAGTGCCGCCAATAAAAGCGCTGTCTGGAATAACGTTACTGGTTTCGCCCGCATGAAATTGCGTTACTGAAAGCACTGCCGCATCTACAGGGCGTTTGTTGCGAGTAATAATGCTTTGCAAAGCTAATACCACTTGCGCGCCAGCAAACACTGGATCTGCGCTGTTATGTGGAAGGGCGGCATGACCACCCTTGCCAGTGACGGTAATCTCGAATGTATTACTTGATGCCATCATCGGACCAGCTGTTACACCGAAATCACCCTCAGCTAAACCTGGCCAGTTATGTAATCCAAATACTGCATCACAAGGAAATTGTTCAAATAAACCATCTTTGATCATTTCACGAGCCCCAGCACCACCTTCTTCTGCTGGCTGGAAAATAAAAATCATACTGCCTTTGAAATCACGATGATTTGATAAATATTGTGCAGCACCTAAGAGCATGGCAGTGTGCCCATCATGACCGCAGGCGTGCATCTTTCCAGGATTGCGTGAAGCGTGTGCAAAATTGTTGTGCTCTTGTAAGGGCAGTGCATCCATGTCTGCACGCAAACCAATCATCTTGCCAGGGCCTAGCTCTCCATCGAGTCGTCCGACGACGCCTGTTTTACCCATTCCTCTAAATACAGTAATGCCCCAGCTAGAAAGGGCTTCTGCAACTAAATCAGCTGTGCGATTTTCTTCAAAACGCAATTCGGGATGCGCATGAATGTTGCGCCGAATATCTTGTATTTCAGGAGCGGACTCAATTATTTCTGGAAGTAAATGCATTGTTTCATCTTATCCGAAACTGAATTGAAGTGCATCTCAAACAACGATATGCATGAGTATTTCTCGTATTAAAGCTGTATCTGGAGCTTGATGAGAAGTTTATGCTGCTGGTAGCTGAATATGCTGCGCAGCAAACTTCAGCGCGTCAATTGAATAGGGTTGATTACTGAGTTTTTGAAGATTTACTGGTAGCTTTGGTATCAACCCTAAGAAGGGGGTATTGATTCGGGATTGAAGCGTTTCAATATTGTCCTTCAATAAATCCATTTCGTGATCCAAGGTATTTGCAATCCATCCCGCCATGACAAGTTTGCGTGCACGAATAGCCTCGATCGTCAGTAGCGCATGATTGATGCACCCTAATTTCATACCCACCACCAAAATGACGGGTAGCTGAATTTGTTGGGCAAAATCACCCAGGTCGAATTTGTCATCAATTGGAACTAGAAAACCGCCTGCTCCTTCGACAACAACACAGTCTTTGTTCTTTTGTAGATCGTTGAAGGCCTTCAACATGGTTTCGAGCTCAAGCCGCATGCCATTTGCTTTTGCAACCAGATGCGGCGCAGCTGGTTTATCTAAAACATATGGACATAGATCGAGCTCACCTGGCTGTAGATTTGAAGCGATTCGTAGAGTTTCCAAATCTTCGTTGAGTGGCTGACCATTTTGTTCTGTATAGGTGCCAGCAACTACCGGCTTAAAACCAATAGCTTGTTTGCCTGATTCTCGTAACTTTAGAATTAGGGCGCCGCTTACTAAAGTTTTCCCAACCTCAGTATCAGTTCCAGTAATAAGGAATCCAGGTAATGTACCCATCAATAGGCTTTCTCAAGCACGCGTTGCTCGATTGAATGAAGTGTATTGATGAGTGTGCGTAGATCATCCTCGCTGTGATTTGCGGAAAAAGTAATTCTCAAGCGTGAGCTTCCTATCGGAACGGTGGGCGGTCTGATTGCCGGAATCCAATAGCCAGCTTCATCTAGTAATTTTGCAGCCATTAAGGCATTGGCGTTGCTACCTAAAATGATGGGCTGAATTGGTGTGCAGGAAAGTACTTTTTCCCAGTGAGAGAACTTCATTTCGGATTGCCAAATACTAATTAATCGATTTAAGTGGGCGCGACGTTGCGCGCCCTCATCGGACTCAATGATTTTCAGGCTTTGCAGCAAGGCATGCGCAATTGCTGGTGGAGTAGCTGTGCTGTAAATATAAGGCCGACCTTTTTGAACGAACCATTCGATAAAAGTATTTTTTGCACAGATAAATGCACCGCTAACTCCAGCCGCCTTGCCCAAAGTCCCGATATAAATAATGCGGTCAGAGCGAATTTGTTCTTGCTCTAAAACGCCGTGCCCTTGTTGACCTAAGACTCCAAAGCCATGAGCGTCATCTAATAGTAAAAGCGCATCGCATTGCTCAGCAATATTGAGTAATTTTTTTATAGGACCTAGATCGCCATCCATACTAAAAACGGCATCGGTCACAATGAGTTTGAGTGCTTTAGTATCCTTTTGAAGATCTCTAAGCAAGAGTTCGGGTTGGGTGTGATCGAAGAGTGTGACACTGGCATTGGATTGGGCACTCGCTAAACGAACGCCATCAATCAGTGAAGCATGATTGAGTCTGGCAGAGTAAATGCTGATATTGCCTCGCGGAGTCAGTCTTGCAAGCCCAGTAATAGCAGTCAGATTGGCAAGATATCCTGTGCTGAAAAATAATGCGCGTGAATTAGGAATGTGTTTAGCCTGAAACGCGGCTAATTGTTTTTCTAATAAATCATGTGCAATGTGATGGCCGCTGATTAAATGAGATGCACCGCTGCCTACACCGTACTTACGCGCACCTTCAGCCAAGGCTTCTATGATCTTGGGGTGATTAGCTAGGCCCAAGTAATCATTGCTACAAAAGGCCTTCAGCTCACGATTGCTAACCAATGCCTTGGTGTCGCAAGGCGTTTTAGTAATGCGCAATTGACGCTTCAATAATTGCAAATCTAAGTCTGCAATTTGTTCTTCAGCTAGCGTTAATGCCTTAAATGAATTGGCTGGCGATTGACTCATGAAAGCGCCTTATCCAAGGCTTTCTTTACAGATTGCCCCATTGCGTTAGTTTCTTCTTCAGAAAGAATGTAAGGGGGCATTACATAAACAGTATTGGCAATGGGTCGAATGAGAATCCCCTCAGACAAACTCTTCGCAAACATTTCGCGAGGGAAGGCTTGTAAATTTTTTATAGAAGATGGCTTGATATCAAATGCCAAAATCATTCCCTGCTGACGCCAGTGTTCTACTCGTGAATCAGTCTTTGCCCATTCAAAAGCTGTTGCCAGTTCTTTTGAACGAATTTGATTTTTCTCAAGCACGTTTTCAGATTCAAAAATTTCTAGACAGGCTAAAGCTGCTGCACAAGCAAGGGGATTTCCAGTGTAAGAATGTGAGTGCAAGAAACCTTGCTGAACTTGATCTTGGTAAAACGCTTGGTAAATTTTGTCAGTTGTCATGCAAAGCGAAAGCGGAAGATAACCACCGCTAATGCCTTTGGAAAGTGTCAGAAAATCTGGCCAAATGTTTGCATGTTCACAAGCGAAGAATTTACCGCTACGCCCACATCCTACAGCGATTTCATCGGCAATCAAATGTATGTCATATTGATCACATAATTTTCTTACAAGCCGTAAATATTCAGGTGAATGCATGGCCATCTGCCCAGCGCATTGCACTAATGGCTCAACAATGATCGCTGCAATATTTTCATGTTCTTTTTCAAATAGCTCTTGCAGTCTCTGTGCTGCATCTTTTGCAACGTCTTCAGCACTCATCCCATTTTTTGCTTTGCGAGCATCAGGAGATAGCGCAGTAAAAACATTTTGTAAAAGTGAACCATAGGCCTCACGAAAAATAGCGACGTCAGTTACTGCTAGTGCGCCTAATGTTTCTCCGTGATAACCGTTTTCAAGACAAACAAATTTTTTCTTGTTTGGTTTGTTGTTGTGCTGCCAGTAGTGGTGACTCATCTTGAGCGCGATCTCGACAGCAGATGCACCATCCGATGCATAAAAGACATGGCCCAAGCGATGCTGGGTCAGGGCAGATAATTTTTCAGAAAGCTCAACGACGGGTTGGTGAGTGAAGCCTGCGAGCATGACATGCTCAATTTTTTCTAGTTGTGCATGAATTGCTTGATTGATATGAGGGTTAGAGTGACCAAATAGATTGGTCCACCATGAGCTAATGCAATCTAAAAGTGCATTTCCCTGCTCGTCATATAGCCAAGCCCCTTTACCTTTGGTGATGGCGATCAGCGGAAAGGACTCATGCTGCTTCATTTGGGTGCAGGGGTGCCAAACGGCTGCCAAGCTGCGATCAATGAGGGTGGCTTGATTTAGATCGGAAATAACCTTCATATTTGATATTTGACCACTAGTTTTTCCTAATTTCGGCTTCCATCTGTTATGTTTATGCCTGAGATTCATCTATTTTCTGGAATTTACCCATGCTGGACGCTCAAACTGTAGAAAAACCCCTCACTCAGATCAAATCCAAGGCGGAATTGCGTAAAGAGCTTGATGCAGCAGGTGAATGGACTGTAGCCCAGGTGGAGGCTTTATTTGCTTTGCCTTTTAACGAGCTAATGCTCAAAGCTCAGGAGACTCATAAGGCCTATTTTCCTGAGGGTGATGTCGAGTTGGCAACTTTATTGTCGATTAAGACTGGCGGATGTCCTGAAGACTGCGGTTATTGCCCGCAAGCAGCTCGTTACGACACGGATGTAAAGGCAGAAAAGTTGATGGGTTTGGAAGAGGTTCTGGAGGCGGCTAAAGCAGCCAAAGCAGCAGGATCTAATCGTTTTTGTATGGGAGCTGCATGGCGTGAGCCCAAGGACCGCGATATTGAAAAAGTGACTGCCATGATCAAAGGCGTCAAGGCTTTGGGTCTTGAGACTTGTGCCACTTTGGGGATGTTAGAGGCAGATCAGGCTCAAGCCTTGTCCGATGCTGGTCTCGACTTTTATAACCATAATCTTGATACAAGCGAAGATTTTTATCGTTCGGTGATTTCGACGCGAGGATATCAGGATCGCCTAGATACGATTTCCAATGTGCGCTCAGCTGGGATGTCAGTGTGCTGTGGTGGCATCGTTGGCATGGGTGAGTCGCGTGAGCAACGCGCCGCCTTTTTGACGCGTTTAGCGAACTTAAGCCCTTATCCAGAATCCGTCCCAATTAATCATTTGGTGCCAGTTGCTGGCACACCATTGGCGGACCAAAAGCCCTTAGATCCCTTGGAATTTGTAAGAACGATTGCGGTTGCACGCATTACGATGCCCAAAGCACGAGTTCGCTTATCAGCAGGCCGCCAAGAGCTTGGAAGGGCTGTTCAGGCTATGTGTTTCTTGGCTGGCGCAAACTCTATTTTCTATGGTGAGCAATTACTCACTACCGGTAATCCCGAGGCGGAACAAGACCGCGCACTCTTGGCTGAGCTTGGTTTAAAGACGAAGCAAAGCTGCAAAGCAGAGGTCTTGGTTTAAGTTATTTCTTAGCAAATGTTGCCGATTGACCGTCTGATTATTGAGTTTGATACCGCTCTGCGATCAGTCGTTGGAGGTGCAAATGCTGGCCGCCCAACACCAGAATCTGAGTCGGCTGTAAAACATTCTCTTGACCCCACCGAGCGCAAACATGCGGCTGGATTAATGCGAGTAAATCACGTTGGTGAAGTTTGTGCGCAAGCACTGTATCAATCACAAAAATTGGTAGCGCGCGACCCTCAAATTCGAGCAATGTTAGAGCACTCTGCGCAAGAAGAAATGGATCACTTAGCTTGGTGCGAAACTCGTCTTAAAGAGTTGGATTCACATACAAGTTATTTGAATCCGTTTTGGTATGCAGGATCCTTTGCGATTGGCTTACTGGCTGGCTTAGCGGGCGATAAATGGAGTTTAGGTTTTGTTGCTGAAACAGAAAAACAGGTTGAGGCACATCTTGAAAATCATCTTGAAAAATTACCACTAGAGGACCAACGTTCTCGAGCAATTGTTGATCAGATGCGTATCGACGAGATTGAGCATGGGCAAGCTGCTTTACATGCTGGTGGCGCCACTCTCCCAGAGCCAATTCAGAAGGTGATGCAAGCAGTTTCGAAGGTAATGACCACTACCGCTTACAGAATTTAGTCATGAATAAAAATTCGGATTAAATTATTTTGAAAAATTGATAATAATTTATTAAATACTGGATATAAAAACAGTATATTTCGCAATATATCTAAGATAATTTCTTAAGTATATTTTCCAAGCCATTGTTTCAAGTAGCTATTTTATTTCTATTATTTTATCAACATACGACGCTAAGTGTTTGTAAACACTAGGAAAATTCCCAAAAAAAGACCCAAAAACACTTGACCCTCTTATGACGATCCTCTAAAGTGGGAGGAAGTGTGAAAAAGTGGGGTAAATGGTGTTTCAAGGTGCGTCAGCTCTCAATTTAGATGCAAAAGGTCGGATGTCGATTCCGGCAAAGCATCGTGACGCCCTTTTGGTGCAGGGAGAGGGTCGAGTTACTCTCACTAAGCACCCTGATGGCTGCTTACTTCTTTTCCCAAGACCAGAGTGGGAAAGCTTTCGATCTAGGGTTGCTCAACTACCGATGGACGCACATTGGTGGCGCCGTATTTTTTTAGGCAATGCCGCAGAGATTGATCTTGATAGCGCAGGTCGAGTGTTGGTTAGTCCAGAGTTGCGTGCTGCAGCAGGAATTGAAAAAGAAGTGATTTTGCTGGGCATGGGAAGTCACTTGGAGTTATGGGATGCAGCAACCTATGCTGCAAAAGAACAGGCTGCGATCGCACAAGGCATGCCTGAAGCACTCAAGCAATTTAATTTTTGATGACGGGGTGCTATGAACATAACTCATCGCCCAGTGTTACTGGCCGAGGCGGTGACGGCGCTGATCAATGGCCCGCTCATTCAGAATCAAAACTCAGCAAAAAATTTCTTAGTGATCGATGGAACCTTTGGTCGCGGCGGACATACACAGGCGTTATTAAAGGAGCTGCCAAACTCTGCACGCATGATTTCCTTCGACAAGGATTTGGATGCAATAGCAGTAGCAAAGCAGATCAACGATCCACGTTTAACAATTATTCACGACAGCTTTGCGCAGATGGATCAGTATGCTCAAGCAGAGTCCGTCGATGGCATTTTGTTGGATCTGGGTATCAGCTCTCCACAGGTAGACGAGGCGCATCGCGGTTTCTCGTTTCGTCGAGAAGGCCCGCTCGATATGCGCATGAATACCAATCAAGGTTTAACGGCTGCAGAGTGGTTAGAGCAAGCACCTCAAGAGGAAATCACACACGTGATTAAGACTTACGGGGAAGAGCGTTTCGCATTTCAAATCGCTAAGGCTATCGTAGCCAAGCGAGAACAAGGCTTATCTCCAAAAACCACTACAGAGCTCGCTAATTTAGTGGCAAGCGTAGTCCGTACTCGCGAAGCAGGCCAAGACCCTGCAACAAGAACTTTTCAAGCGCTGCGAATTTTTATTAATCGCGAGCTAGAGGATTTAGAGCAAGGCCTTAAAGCGGCATTGAAATTATTAAAGCCTGGAGCACGGCTTGCTGTAATCAGTTTTCACTCTTTAGAAGATCGAATTGTGAAACAGTTTTTGCAATCTCATTCGACAGTTGAAATACCGCGCGGTTTGCCAGTTCGAGAAAAAGATTTACCGCAGAGTGCATTAGAAATTATTGGGCGAGTTAAGCCAAGCGATGTCGAGGTAATTGAAAATCCCCGCGCTCGTTCAGCAATTATGCGAATCGCTGAAAAACGTATGGGGGTGAGCGTATGAACCGTGCTACTCTGACACTACTTGCATTGTTATTGATATGTGCTTTATCACTCGTAGCTGCACAGCAGCGAGCCCGCAAGTTATTTGTAGCTTTGGATCGGGCTCAAATTGAAGAGCGTAAGCTAAATCAAGAGTGGTTGCGTTTGGAATATGAGCAGCGCAACCTTTCTAAGTCTGCTCGGATACGAGATGCGGCACGCAATCAGCTGCGTATGGTCCCTATTACTCCTGAACGTACTTTGTACTTGAAGGAGACTCAATGAGGCCGGTTGGGTTTTCCACAACACCAAATCTCGTCTTGCGCTTACCGATGTGGCGCTCAAGACTAATGCTGTTCCTTTTATTTCTTGTTTTTATGATGCTTTTATTAAGAGCATTTTGGATTCAAGGTCCTGGGAATGCATTCTATGAGGCAAAAGGAGTGCGGGGTACGCAACGTGAGTTGGAGTTGCCAGCAAGTCGCGGCAAAATTTTGGATCGTAATGGTCAGGTGATTGCCACGAGTCTTCAGGCTAAATCTATTATTGCTTACAACGATACTGTGCCTGATGATTTGTCGGCAGACAAGTTACAAAAGCTTGCTAATTTATTGCAAATCAGTAAAGCCGACTTACGCAAGAAGTTGCAAGAAGAGCGTAAACAAGTTTTCTTGAAGCGTCAGGTAGATCCAGCGGTTGCGCAACAAATTATGCAACTGGAAATTCCAGGTATTGGATTAAATAATGAATATCGACGCTTTTACCCCGAGGGCGAAGCAATGGCTCACGTGGTTGGCTTTACGAATGTCAATGACAAAGGCCAGGAGGGCATGGAGCTCTCTAGAGAAAAAGACTTAGCTGCTCACCCTGGTCAAAGGCGTGTGGTGGTTGATCGACTTGGTCGTGTGGTTGAGGATATTGCCATTGAGCAATTACCTCAGAATGGTAAGGACCTGCAGCTTTCGATTGATAGCAAAATTCAGTTTCTAGCCTATAACGCTGTAAAGAGTGCAGTTGAGCAACATCGTGCAAAAGCAGGTGGGGCGGTAGTCTTGGATACGCAAACAGGTGAAATATTAGCCTTAGCAAATTACCCAAGCTACAACCCAAACGATCGTAAAAACTTAAGCGGTGAGCAATTACGTAATCGTGTATTGACTGATACGTTTGAGCCAGGCTCTACCATGAAGCCGTTGACCATTGCTATTGCATTAGAAAAGGGTGCTGTAGCGCCAAATACTAATATGGTGATTGGGGCTAAGTATCTTGTGGGACCAAAGCCAATTACCGATACCCATCCCTATGGCAACTTAACAGTTGCAGAGGTAATTCAAAAATCAAGCAATATTGGTACGGCAAAAATTGCAATGAATAACCTCTCTGCTGAAGAGATGTGGGATTTTTATACCGCAGTTGGTTTAGGACAGTCCCCAAAAATTGGTTTTCCGGGTGCCGTTGCTGGTACGGTGCATCCATACGCTAAATGGATGCCAACCGATCAGGCTCGTATTGCATTTGGTTATGGAATTTCTGCATCCTTATTTCAAGTAGCGCGTGCTTACACGATATTTGCTCGCAATGGCGAATTGGTGCCATTAACAATTGAGCGTAGCCCAGAATTTAAACCAGGCACTCGAGTGCTCTCAGCTAAGACAGCAATTGAGATGAGGGAAATGCTCGAGACAGTAACTGAGCCAGGCGGAACGGCAGTGAAAGCGCAAGCAGAAGGTTATCGAGTTGGCGGAAAAACAGGCACGGCTCATAAATTAGTAGGTAAGGGTTACGGCAATAAATACCGTGCGTACTTTGCTGGTCTTGCTCCAATAAGCGCGCCGCGAATTGTGGTTGCTGTCATGATTGATGAACCGACTGGCGGAAGCCACTATGGCGGTGATGTAGCTGCGCCGGTTTTTTCAACTATTGTTGGCGAAACCTTAAGAACGCTCAACGTGGTTCCGGATAGCAAAGTCAAACAAATGGCGCTTGATGATAAGAGTGCCTCAGAAGTTCGTACTGCAAATGCGCAGATTCAACATGCGGTCTTAAAACGATGAGGACTATGTTGAATATAAATCCCGATCATTTGATTGAGCACTTACAAACCTTAACAGACTCATCTGCAAAGGTGAGCGCTGATAGTCGTCAGATTCGTTCTGGGGATATCTTCTTTGCATATCCAGTTGGGCATGGCAATGGATTGCGTGATGGTCGACAATTTATTGATGCTGCATTAGAGGCTGGGGCAGCTTGTGTTGTATTTGATCCCCAAGATTCTGCTAATCGTTACGCTCGATATAGTGAGCATCCAAAATGCATAGCAATTGAAAACTTGGCGAAAATTGCTGGAAAGCTTTGCTCAGATTGGTACGGCAATCCAAGCAAACAATTAAAGATGATTGGGGTTACCGGAACGAATGGTAAGACTAGCGTTACGCAATGGCTTGCAAAAGCTTTAGATGCATCAAGCCATCGTACGGCAGTTCTCGGTACCTTAGGAACAGGCTTTCTTGGTGCTTTAGAAAAAACAGGCTATACAACTCCAGATGCCCCGAAATTGCAGACGCAATTGAAAGAGCTGTTGGTGGCAGGAGCAAACCAAGTGGCGATGGAAGTGTCATCCCATGCTTTAGATCAAGATCGAGTTGCAGGGACTGTATTTGAGTGCGCAGTTTTTACTAACTTGACTCAAGATCATTTGGATTATCACGGTAGCATGGCTAGTTATGCGCAAGCAAAAGCCAAGTTGTTTGCTCAGGCCGGATTACAGCATGCAGTTATTAATTTAGATGATGCATTTGGTCGTGAATTAGCTATGAATTTGTTGGCTAAAGACAAATTGAAAGTCTGGGCCTACGCCCTAAATAAAAATGCTTTCCAAGGATTTGAAAAGTTTGGCAATCGCTTGCAGAGAATCTATGCGTTGGATATTTCTTTAAGTCATTCGGGCTACGACTCTACATTTATACTAGATGGTGTTGGGCAAGTTGATTTAAATATTCCACTGCTCGGAGAGTTCAATATTAGTAATGCGCTTGCGGTTTGGGCAGCACTACTAACTCAAGGCTTCAGTATTGCTGAGGCAGGTAACCGAATAAGTCAATTGCAGCCGGTTGTTGGGCGCATGGAACTCATTTCGTTTAGCAAGCATGCTAAGGCGGCAGGGCTATTGGCGGTAGTGGATTACGCACACACCCCGGATGCTTTGCAAAAGACACTAAAAGCGTTGCGCCCAATCGCTGAACAGCGGGGTGGAAAAATTTGGTGTGTATTTGGGTGCGGTGGAGACCGCGATATTGGCAAACGTTCTCAAATGGGTACAGTTGCTCAACAGTTTGCTGATCAGATTGTGATCACCAGTGATAACCCAAGATCAGAAAATCCCTTGCAAATTATTCAAATGATTCGAGAGGGCATCAAAGTTTCTAGTGCCAACGTTCAAGAAATTCCCGATCGTGCGGCGGCTATCTTGACAGCAATCCGCCATGCTGATGCACGTGATGTTGTGTTGGTTGCGGGGAAGGGTCATGAAACCACCCAAGAAATCGGCGATAAGCGTTTTGATTTTTCCGATCAAGAGCATATTCGACTTGCAGCAGGGGGTTTGGTCTGATGAGTTCGATGACTACACTCGCAAAAGTCCACGCAATGTTGCCTGGAAGTCTTTTATTAAATATATCTGCGCAAGATGCAGAAAGATTAATGTTGTCCAGAGTTGGCACTGATAGTCGCCAGATAGACGCTGGAGAATTGTTTATCGCACTGGCGGGTGAGCGTTTTGATGCGCATGATTTCTTAGTCGATGTTGCTAACTCTGGGGCGGGTGCTGCGCTAGTGAGTGATGCAAAAAAATGTCCAGAAAACCTACCAGCTGTATGCGTATCCGATACTCGCATTGGTCTTGGTGAACTCGCAAAGGCGTGGCGCACAAGCCATGCGATCCCTTTAGCTTTGGTAACTGGCAGCAACGGAAAGACTACCGTTAAAGAGATGATCGCCTCAATATTTAGAGCAGCGGCTGGCGAAGCGCATACCTTGGTTACTAAAGGTAATCTTAATAATGAGATTGGTTTGCCATTAACGCTATTAAGACTGCGCTCAACGGATGCGCTTGCGGTGATTGAGCTTGGTATGAATCATCCTGGTGAGACTGCTCAGTTAGCTTCAATTGCTCAAGCCAATATCGCATTAATCAATAATGCGCAAAGAGAGCATCAAGAATTCATGCAAACCGTTGCCGCAGTTGCAGAGGAGCATGCGGATGTAATTCGGGCATTGCCAAAAGATGGAATCGCAGTATTTCCTGCTGACTCAGAATTCTCTGAGATTTGGAAAGCTGCTGCAGCTGATCGCAAGGTAATTGATTTTGCTTTAACAACTTCGCAGTCAAATTCAGATGCAGTAGTCAGTGGCTATCAGTTGCCTGATACAAAGGTGTTAGTTCAAGTTGGCACGCACTCTATTGAGATTCAATTAAATACCTTGGGTAGTCACAATGTGCGTAATGCATTAGCAGCAAGCGCTGTAGGGTTGGCTGCAGGAATATCGCTTGAAAAAATCAAGCAAGGGCTTGAAGCCTTTGCGCCAGTTAATGGGCGTATGCAGGTTAAATTTTCAGACTTGAAATACACCTTAATTGATGATAGCTATAACGCTAATCCAGATTCAGTTAGAGCTGCAATTGATGCATTAAAACAAGCTGACGGAGTAGCTTGGCTTGTTTTGGGTGATATGGGCGAGGTTGGCAATCAAGGGCCTGAATTTCATCGAGAAGTTGGTGCTTACGCCGCTGAGAATGAAGTGAGCAAAGTTTTTGCACTTGGAGAGCAATGCTTGCTCGCAAAGAACGGTTTCAACTCTGCAAAAGTGAGTGCAAATTCCAGCGCTATTCATTTCGAAAATATTGAGAAATTGATATTGCATTTACATCAAGAATTAGCTGCGCATTTAGCTAGTGGCGGGCAGCATTTAAATATCTTAGTTAAAGGTTCACGTTTTATGCGCATGGAGCGTGTAGTGCAAGCCTTATTAGAGGAGGCGAAAACATGCTCTTAGTATTAGCACAGTGGTTGCAAGAAGACTTTGGGTTTCTTCGTGTCTTTAACTACATTACTTTTAGAGCGGTTATGGCAACTGTCACAGCTCTATTGATTGGCCTTGCGGCTGGGCCTTGGGTTATTAGTAAGTTAGCTGCTTTAAAGATGGGGCAGGCGGTTCGTACCGACGGGCCACAAACTCATTTAGTGAAATCTGGAACGCCAACTATGGGCGGCGTATTAATCCTGATCGGCATATTTGTTTCTTGCATGTTGTGGGCAGACTTAAGTAATCGCTTTATTTGGATTGTGATGATTGTGACTGCTGGTTTTGGGGCGGTTGGATGGGTGGATGATTATCGAAAAGTAGCTCGAAAAGATCCAAAGGGAATGGCTTCTCGAGAAAAGTTTTTTTGGCAAACTTTAATCGGTCTTTTTGCCGCAATTTATCTTGCCTTTTCAGTATCTGAAGTAAATAACCTCAAAGTTCTGCAATTATTTTATGAATGGTTAAAGAGTGGTTTTGCTTTGGACTTGCCAGCTAAGGCTGACTTGTTGATTCCATTTTTGAAAGAAGTTAGCTATCCATTGGGGATGATGGGTTTCATCATTCTGAGTTATTTAGTGATTGTCGGTAGTAGCAATGCTGTCAATTTAACGGATGGCCTTGATGGATTAGTGATCATGCCGGTGATATTGGTTGGAGCTGCACTCGGCGCTTTTGCATATGTAATGGGGAATGCCATTTATGCGAAATATCTTCTCTTCCCATATATTCCTGGCGCTGGTGAGCTCATGATTTTCTGTGGGGCCATGGGTGGAGCCGGCTTGGCCTTCCTTTGGTACAACACGCATCCTGCCCAAGTGTTTATGGGTGATGTAGGTGCATTGGCATTAGGAGGTGCGCTCGGAACAATTGCAGTAATTGTTCGTCAGGAGATTGTGCTTTTTGTCATGGGTGGAATTTTTGTGGCAGAAACGCTCTCAGTAATGTTGCAGGTATTTTGGTTTAAGTTCACCAAGAAACATTTTGGCGAGGGGCGTCGTATTTTCCGTATGGCTCCTCTGCACCACCACTTTGAATTAGGCGGGTGGAAAGAGACACAAGTAGTTGTACGTTTTTGGATTATCACCATCCTCTTGGTGTTAATTGGTTTATCTAGTTTGAAATTACGGTGAACCAAATAAAGATATGTTTAATTTAGTTAATGTCTTCGCAAATCCCACCACCGTCTCAGACGTTGGTTACGAGGCTCCGCATCGCTTCTTGATTTTAGGTCTAGGCGAGTCTGGTGTGGCAATGGCGAAATGGTGTTTGCGAAATGGGGCGCTGGTACGACTTGCGGATACGCGTGACCGCTCAACGCTTGGTGAGCGTCAATTGGCTTGGCTTGCTGAGCTTGAGCTTGCAGGCCTGAAAGCCGCTAGCTTTGGCCCTCTAAGCGATGATTTGCTGAGTGACATTGATGTCATCGGTATTAGCCCAGGCTTATCTCCATTACAGGATCCAACAGAATCATTTTTAGTAAAAGCTCGTAAAGCAAAGATTGATGTTTGGAGTGAGATCGAATTTTTTGCTCGTGCAATTGCCTCCATAGAGCGTCTGGCACATGAGCAACAATGTGATTACACAACATCGGTGCTCGCTATAACTGGCACTAATGGCAAAACAACGACAACTGCATTAACAGGCCAGCTTTGTGAGCGGGCTGGAAAGAAAGTGGCTGTTGCAGGAAATATCAGTCCAGCAGCGCTTGATAAGTTAATGGAATGTTTAGACGCCGCTGATCAAATTGAAGATATGCCTGATATTTGGGTACTAGAGCTTTCTAGTTTTCAACTGGTGTATACCGATTCGCTAAATGCGACAGCGGCTACTGTCTTGAACATTACCCAAGACCATTTAGATTGGCATGGAGATATGTCTTCATATGCGCAAGCTAAAGCTAAGATATTTGGCGCTAATACTGTTTGTATTTTGAATCGAGATGATTCATTGGTCATGGATTTGCTTTCTGATGAGCAAAAATCTGAAAGAACTATTGTTACTTTTGGTTTAAATAGGCCGGATGAGCAGGGCGCTTTTGGTATTGAGCATGATTTGCGTGCTGGTGGAATTGATTGGCTTGTATGGGCCGAGATAGATGAGGATGTTGAGCCTCAACCAAAACGCCGTCGAAAGTCTGTGGCTGTAGAAGATGAGCCATTGCGTTTGAAGCGTCTAATCCCAGCAGATGCATTGCGTATTCGCGGACGCCATAATGCTTTAAATGCCCTGGCTGCACTTGCTTTAGCGCGAGCAGCTAATTTACCAATGAATGTTCTGTTGCATGGTTTACGTGATTACCATGGAGAACCTCATCGCGTTCAAAGTATTGCTGTCGTAAATGATGTTGAGTATGTTGATGACAGTAAGGGTACAAACGTTGGCGCAACCGTTGCTGCCCTTAATGGCTTAGGTAGTAATGAGTCTGGTAAGCGAATTTGGCTGATCGCCGGTGGCGACGGTAAGGGGCAAGACTTTAGTCCTTTACGTGAGCCTGCCTTGCGATTTGTAAAAGGCGTATTTCTGATTGGTAAAGATGGCGAAAAAATTGCTCAGGCAATTGGTAATGACATTTCCTGCGTAATAAGTGGCAATTTGTCTGCTGCCGTGAGTGCCGCAGCTGCTCAGGCAGTTTCAGGTGATTTGGTACTGCTTTCACCGGCATGTGCCAGCTTCGATCAGTTTAAAGATTATGTAGAGCGTGCTGAGGTTTTTGCATCAGAAGTTGCAGAGCTGGGAATGCGTTTCGAGGGGGCGCAAGCATGAACTTAAAAGGGAAGATGCTCTCTCAAAATCGTCTTGGCTTGGATCGTTTTTGGAATTTTTCTAGAGACGGCATAGACAACTTTCGTACGGGTTTGCGTGATGCAGTTTCTGGGGTTGAGCAAACCCGTTCACGAATGATGGAATATGACCAGTTATTAGTTTGGGCGGTTTTATCGCTCATGTTAATAGGCTTGGTAATGGTTTATTCAGCTTCAATAACGCTGGCAGATGGACCGAAGTATGCGAACTACAGTAGCAATTACTTTTTGATTCGTCATTTAATTTCCTTGGCAATTGCTACGGGAGTTGGTGTGTGGGTATTTAAGATTCCAAGTAAGGTTTGGGATCGTTATTCTCCTGTAATTTTTGGTTTCACAGTGGTACTACTGGTCTTGGTATTAATTCCAGGCGTAGGCAAGGGCGTCAATGGTGCCAGACGTTGGATTCCCTTGGGTATTATGAATTTTCAGCCTTCTGAGTTGATGAAATTTGCTGCAGTTATTTTTGCCGCAAGCTATACAGTGCAACGCCAAGAGTATTTACATTCTTTTTCAAAAGGGATGTTGCCTATGGGTATCGCAGTTGCACTTGTGGGAGGTCTCTTGATGAAAGAGCCAGATATGGGTGCATTTGTAGTTGTGGCAATAATCGCATTTGGCATTTTGTTTCTGGGTGGAATTAATGCCAAGTTATTTGGTGGCTTGCTTTTAGTTGGTCTTCTCAGTGGTGCTGCGATGATCGCTCTCTCACCATTTAGACGTGAGCGGATGTTGGCATTTATGGATCCATGGCAAGTCGATAACGCTGCTAATAAGGGTTATCAGCTCACACACTCATTAATGGCTTTTGGTCGAGGTGAATGGTTTGGTACAGGTTTAGGCGGTAGCGTAGAAAAACTGCATTACCTTCCTGAAGCACATACCGATTTCATCATGGCAGTGATTGGTGAAGAGTTAGGTTTTGTCGGTGTCGTAGTCATGATCTTCTTGTTCTATTGGATTGTGCGACGCGCTTTCATGATTGGCCGCACTGCTTTGCAACTAGATCGTAGTTTTGCTGGCTTAGCAGCAAAAGGCGTTGCCATTTGGATTGGTTGGCAAGCTTTTATCAATATGGGTGTGAATTTAGGTTTATTGCCAACAAAGGGCTTGACCTTGCCACTGGTCAGTTATGGCGGTTCAGGAATTTTGATGAACGCAGTAGCGATAGCAATGCTATTGCGCATTGATTATGAAAATCGCATTCTGATGCGCGGAGGGAAGTTATGACAAGACCCTCAATATTGGTGATGGCTGGCGGCACTGGTGGACATATTTTTCCGGGATTGGCGGTTGCCGAGTATTTACGTATTTGTGGTTGGAATGTTTCATGGCTGGGCAATCAAAATGGCATGGAATATCGTTTGGTTCAGTCATGCAATTTTCCTTTTGAGGCAGTTGAGTTTGGTGGTTTGCGTGGCAAAGGTCTAAAAGCCAAGCTAATGCTTCCAATGAACTTAGCCCGTGCTTGTTTTCAGAGCTGGAAAATTATGCGTCGGCTAAAACCCAGCGTTGTCTTAGGTATGGGTGGATACATTACCTTTCCAGGTGGTTTGGTAAGTAAATTCTTAAAGCGCCCATTGATACTGCATGAATCAAATTCTGTTGCCGGTAGTGCAAATCTTGCCTTGTCCAAAATTGCCATGCGTACTTTAACTGGCTTTCCCAATACGATGGATAAGGCTGAGTGGGTGGGTAATCCAATACGGCAAGAATTTGACCATATGCCTGAGCCCGCTTTACGGTACAGCCAACGTCAAGGACCGCTCTCGATTCTTGTCGTTGGTGGCAGCTTAGGCGCTGCTGCATTAAACGAAAATATTCCCGCTGCTTTAGCTTTAATTGCAAAAGACGCTCGCCCCAAAGTCATCCACCAAGCGGGTGACAAGCATTTGGCTGAATTACAAGCTCGATATGCCGAATGTGGAGTTGAAGCAGATATTCGTCCTTTTATCGATGACATGCCAAGTGCATATGCACAAGCTGATTTGGTCATTTGTCGCTCTGGCGCCATGACAGTTTCTGAGCTGGCAGCATGTGGCGTGGCTTCATGTCTCATTCCGTTTCCTTATGCGATTGATGATCATCAAACAGCAAACGCTCGCTTTCTATCGGATGCAAAAGCTGCTGTTCTATTGCCGCAAAAACAATTAAACCCTCAGGATCTAGCTGAAATGATTCAAAACATTCATCGTGAGGATTTGAAGGGGATGGCAGTGAGAGCTCATGCTTTGGCGAAGCCGCATGCTACTCAGCGTGTTGCTGAAGTCTGCGCTGATTGTGCGGGGGTTGGAATATGAAACATATTGTTCAGCAAATTCACTTTATTGGTATTGGCGGTGCAGGCATGAGCGGCATCGCTGAGGTATTGCTGAATCTTGGATATCAAGTTTCTGGATCTGACTTAACGGAAAGTGCAACAACAAAACGATTGCGAGAGTTGGGTGCAGTCATTCAGATTGGCCATGATCGAAAAAATGTAGGGACTGCAGAAGCGGTTGTAATTTCGACAGCAGTTGCTGGCAATAATCCTGAAGTTTTAGCTGCGCGGGCGGCAAAGATTCCAATCATTCAGCGGGCAGTGATGTTGGGTGAATTAATGCGGCTAAAACAGGGTATTGCAATTGCTGGCACCCATGGAAAAACTACTACTACCAGCTTGGTGGCTTCTGTATTAGCAGAAGGTGGTTTAGACCCGACATTTGTGATTGGTGGGAAGCTTAATTCTGCTGGGGCGAACGCACGTTTAGGTCAAGGCGACTTTATCGTAGTTGAAGCTGATGAGTCAGATGCATCGTTCTTGCAGCTATTCCCTGCAATGGAAGTGGTAACCAATATTGATGCTGACCACATGGACACTTATCAGCATGATATGGCTAGACTAAAGCAAGCATTTGTCCAGTTCATACAGCGGATGCCATTTTATGGTGTAGCAGTATTGTGTATTGATGATGCAAATGTGCGCGACATTATTCCTTTTGTGTCGCAACCAGTATTGCGATATGGCTTATCGGATGATGCGGATATTCGTGCAAGCGATGTTCGTGCTGATGGAACTCGTATGCACTTCACGGTTGAGCGTCGCACAGTTCGTCGTCACGGTAATAAACCTGGTCCACTTAATGTCACCTTAAACCTTCCTGGTTTACACAATGTGCGTAATGCTCTGGCGGCTATTGGTATTGCAACAGAGTTGGGCGTTAGTGACGAAGCCATTACAAAAGCACTTTCTCAATTTGGAGGGGTTGGTCGACGATTCCAAAGATACGGCGATGTTTCCTTGGCATCTGGCGGAAGCTTCACATTAATTGATGATTACGGCCATCATCCAGTAGAGATGGCTGCAACCTTGGCCGCAGCCCGTGGCGCCTACCCCAATCGTCGATTGGTGTTGGCGTTTCAGCCGCATCGCTTTACTCGAACCCGTGATTGTTTTGGCGAATTTGTTCAAGTGCTTAAAAATTTTGATGCCTTGGTATTGACTGAAGTTTATCCAGCTGGTGAAGCAAAAATTCCAGGGGCAGATGGTAAGAGTTTGCTGAAAGCCGCAATGGCTGACGATAAATCTACTCAATCTCTTTTGAACTCTGGTGCCGTTGTATTTGCAGCCAATGTCGCTGAAATGCCTGAAAAACTCAGTCAGATATTAAAAGATGGAGATGTATTAATTACGATGGGAGCCGGTTCTATATCTGCTTTGCCACATACACTGGTGGAGGTAAAGCATGTCTAAGAGCAATCTTGGTATGTGGGGCGATCGCGTAAAGGCGCAAATTGCAAACCTTAATGTCAAGTCTCTTGGACGAGTTGGCGTTTTGCTCGGTGGCCGTTCGGGTGAGCGAGAAATTTCACTCATGTCAGGTAACGGTGTATTAGAGGCTTTGACTACTAAGGGTGTTGATGCTCATGCATTCGATACTGGCTTACGAAACCCTACAGAATTAGCAGCGGAAAATTTTGATCGAGTGTTCATATCTTTGCATGGTCGCTATGGTGAGGACGGCACGATCCAAGGCTTATTAGAGCTACTTGAGTTGCCGTATACCGGTAGCGGCGTGTTGGCGTCGGCTTTAGCGATTGACAAGATAGCTACTAAGCAGATTTGGATCAGTAACGGCCTATCAACACCAGAGTTTGAAGAACTGACGGCTACCAGTAATTGGAGTGCGGTTGTCAAACATCTTGGTTTGCCTTTGATTGTTAAGCCTGCCCATGAGGGTTCTTCTTTGGGTCTTACTAAGGTGAAGTCTGCAGAAGAGCTTCCTTCAGCCTATGAGTTAGCTGCAAGTTTGGACACCAAGGTAATTGCTGAGACCTGCATTGTGGGCGATGAATTGACTTGCCCATTAGTAGGTCAAGGGGATAACGCAGAGGCTTTGCCAGTCATCAAAATTATTCCACCACAGGCAAATTACGATTTTCATAACAAGTATTTTTCAGATGAAACGAAGTACTTGTGCCCTACAGGGCTGGCGGCAGAGGTGAACGAGAAGGTTCAAGAGTTAGCTCTCGCTGCATATAAAGCATTGGGTTGCCGCACCTGGGGTCGAGCCGATGTGATGTTAGATCACAAAACTGGCAAACCCTATTTACTTGAAATGAATACATCACCTGGCATGACTTCTCATTCGCTAGTCCCTATGGCCGCAAAAGCAGCAGGCGTTGAGTATGCAGATCTAGTGCTTTGGCTATTGCTTCAGACAGTGCAACACAAAGAGGGCGTTGCTAGATGAGCAATTTCATGGACCGGTTTGGCGAAATCTTCGCCATGTTGATGTCTCCGCTTTGGAATTATCCCGAGCGGATGCAAAAACTCAGCCGTTTCTTGATGCAGTGTTTTGCAGTGATGTTGGTGCTTGGTTTATTAGTTTGGCTGGGGCAACGACCCGTGTTTACCTTAAAGCAAATTCAGATTGAGCCAGTAGTTGGTCAATCCTTGAAACATATTAATAAATCAATGGTGAAGCGTCAGATTGCTGAAACTGTTCAAGGTAATTTTTTTAGCGTGCGCTTGGAAGATGTGAAGCGCGGTTTTGAAAGTATGCCTTGGGTTCGCCATGCCAATGTTCGTCGTGTTTGGCCCAATGGCTTGATTGTCAGTATTGAAGAGCAGCAAGCTTTTGGCACCTGGGACGGCGTTGATAGCAACACCTTAATTAATAAATATGGCGAGTTATTTGCTGGTCGAGTTTCTGAAGTTCCTGATGGGGCAAAGCTAATTGATTTCCATGGGCCAGAAGATGCAGGTAAGGAAGTAACGAGCTTATATGAGAGAGCAAACAACTGGTTTAAGCCCTGGGGTACTGAAGTAGTGAGTTTGGCATTAACTGAGCGTTATGCCTGGCATATCAAGCTTTCAAATGGCATGAAAGTCGAATTTGGTCGTGATGAAGAAAGCTCCGATAAAAATTTAACAGAGGAGCGTGTGTCTCGGTTACTCAAGTATTGGCCGCAGGTTCAGGAAAGATGGGCAAACCGAGTTGATGTTGTTGATTTACGTTATGCAAATGGTTTTGCAGTTCATCTTGCTTCTGCAAGTTTGAAGAAGAGTGATCTTGACGGCAAAAAAAGTGAGCTGAAGCAATGAGGATATGGGAATGAGTAAAGACAATCGCGATTTATTGGTTGGTTTGGATATTGGAACCTCCAAGGTGGTCGCCTTGGTTGCTGAATTAGCGCCTGATGGTCAATTTAATGTTGTCGGTGTTGGTCAAACAGCCTCTAAAGGTTTGAAGAAGGGTGTTGTTGTCAATATCGAGGCAACTGTGCAGTCTATTCAGAAAGCGCTGGAAGAGGCAGAGATCATGGCAGATCGCCAGATCGTGCAAGTCTTTACTGGGATTGCTGGTAATCACATTGTTAGCTTTAACTCGAGTGGCATGGTCGCTATTCGAGATAAAGAGGTAAGTGCAGGTGACGTAGAGCGCGTACTTGAAACTGCCAAGGCTATCAATATTCCAACTGATCAACAAATTCTGCATATTCTTGTTCAAGAATTCATCATCGATGGTCAAGAGGATGTGCGTGAGCCGATTGGTATGAGTGGTTTACGGCTTGAGGTGAAGGTACATATTGTTACCGGTGCAGTGAGTGCTGCTCAGAATATCGTTAAATGTGTACGCCGTTGTGGACTGGAAGTTAACGATCTTATTTTGCAACCCTTGGCATCAAGCTTGGCAGTGTTGACTGAGGATGAAAAAGAGCTTGGCGTTGTATTAGTGGATATAGGCGGCGGGACAACCGATATCGCCATCTACTGTCAAGGGTCAATTCGTCATACAGCAGTGATTCCAATTGCTGGCGATCAAATTACGAATGACATTGCAATGGCATTGCGCACTCCAACAATTGATGCTGAAGATTTAAAAATCGCACATGGCATTGCTCGTCAAGAGATGGCTGATCCAGCGGCAATGATTGATGTTCCTGGTGTGGGAGATCGTGAGCCACGTCCTATGTCTAAGCAAGCTCTAGCTGCAGTGATTGAGCCACGTGTTGAAGAGCTGTTCACTTTAGTGAGGGGTGTGGTACGTGACTCTGGATATGAGGACATGGTTTCTTCAGGAATTGTTTTAACGGGTGGCACTGCGCTAATGCCAGGCATGGTTGAGTTGGCTGAGCAGGTGTTTTTAAGGCCTGCTCGTATTGGTACTCCTGAATATCGTGGCCATTTACATGAGGTCTTACGCAGTCCACGTTTTGCAACCAGCATTGGCTTGTTAATGGAAGGTCAGGCTCAAGTATTGCGTGGTCGTCGTGTATCTCAATCAGGCGCATTGCAAGGAGTCATTACGCGCATGAAGGAATGGTTTGCAGGAAATTTTTAAGTTGTTTTTCGTCGTCGTCAATGTAGTACGTTTTTTACCTAGGAGGGTATATGGAATTTGAAATGTTAGATCAAGAAGTTGCTGGCAAAACCATTATTAAAGTGGTTGGTGTTGGCGGGGCTGGCGGCAATGCAGTCCAACACATGATCCGTCGTGGAGTAAATGGCGTAGAGTTCATTTGCATGAACACCGATGCTGGCGCGTTACAGCGTTCTGAGGCATCTGTGAATTTGCAACTGGGCTCTAGCGGATTAGGTGCTGGCGCAAAACCAGAAATTGGTGCTGCTTCTGCTGAAGAAGCTCGCGCTCGAATTGCAGATGTATTGCAAGGCGCACACATGGTATTTATTACTGCCGGTATGGGCGGTGGAACAGGTACTGGCGCTGCCCCAATCGTTGCTCAAGTAGCAAAGGAAATGGGTATTTTGACAGTTGGCGTTATTAGTAAGCCATTTGATTTTGAGGGTGTGAAGCGCTTAAAGGTTGCTGAAAATGGCGCCGCTGAGCTTGAATCTTATGTGGATTCGTTGATTGTTGTGCTCAATGAAAAACTATTTGAAGTGATGGGTGAAGATGCTGAATTTGATAAAGCATTTGCCTGTGCGGATGATGTTTTACATAACGCGGTATCTGGTATTGCAGAGATCATCAATGTTCAAGGCTTGATTAACGTAGACTTTGAAGACGTTAAGACTGTGATGGGTGAGCAAGGCAAAGCCATGATGGGAACAGCGACAGTCTCTGGTATGGATCGCGCACGCTTGGCTGCGGAGGCTGCCGTTGCTTCACCATTGCTAGAAGGCGTAGATTTATCTGGTGCGCGTGGCGTATTAGTAAATATTACTGCTAGCCGTTCATTGAAGTTGTCTGAAACTCGGGAAGTGATGGCTGCGATTCGTGGTTATGCCGCTGATGATGCAACGGTAATTTTCGGTACGGTATATGACGATAGCCTGGGTGATGCATTACGTGTAACGGTAGTTGCCACTGGCTTGAACAATCCCCAAGCACGTCAAAGCAACCAACCAGAGGTTGTTTGGAGACAGGCAACAGGTACTCATGATGCAATTCCAACAATGGCAGACTTGAACAGTTTTGCCCCTGCTAGTGCCTCAGCTGCAATCAGTAAAGTAAGTCTTGATTCTGCATTAAGTACTAGCGCAGGAATTGCGATGACTGGTTCTGCGGGTGCGCCGGCAATGTCAGCACAGCCTGTAACGAGTACCGCAGTTGATTACAGTCAATATGATTTGCCACGAGTTTTTCGGAGTTCTCGTGAAGCAACTCCTGCGCCAACATTGGGCGCAGATAGTTCTCCACAAGCGAAGACCTTATTGGACAAAGGGGCTGATTACTATGAAATCCCTGCGTTTTTGCGTAAGCAAGCAGATTAATTAACTGCTCAATACAATAGGTAATTGTGAAATGTCAGCGCAGCGCCCCTCCGGACGACGAATCCTGCGCTTGCGTTGGCATGCTGACTAACAATTACCTATTGGAGACGCCATGATTGCTGTTGGACAAAAATTACCAAATGCCACTCTTTATGAGTTTTTTAATGAAGAGGCTGAAGGTTGTGCATTGGGGCCAAATGCATTTGAAGTAGAAAAAATTGCTGCTGGCAAAAAGATTGTAATTTTTGGATTGCCTGGCGCATTTACACCAACTTGTTCTGCCAAGCACGTTCCTGGATATGTCGAGAATTGCGATGCTATTAAAGCAAAAGGTGTAGATGAAATTTGGTGTGTTTCTGTGAATGACCCATTTGTAATGGGTGCCTGGGGGCGTGATCAAAAGGTAGGCAAAAAAGTTCGTATGCTAGGTGATGGTAGTGGCGAGTTCACCAAAAAATTAGGCCTCGAGTTAGATTTAACAGCTCGTGGTTTGGGTGTTCGATCAGATCGTTATGCCATGATTGTTGAAGATGGCGTGGTGAAATCTTTAGATCGCGAAGCCCCTGGTAAATTTGAAGTAAGTGATGCAGTTTCAATATTGAAGAAGCTGTAAATTTTAATAAACACCCCTTGAATTTAGAGAAGCGATCATGATGAAGCAAAGAACTATAGCGTCCCCAGTGAAAACTGTGGGAATAGGTTTGCACTCTGGTCGCAAGGTGACGATTGTGATTAAACCCGCACCAATAAATTCAGGGGTTCAATTTGTTCGAGTCGATACTGAGCAGCAGTCTGTTGTGCCCGCGACCGCAACGGCTGTTTGCGATACGCGTTTGGCGTCAGTTATTCAAAAAGACGGTGTTCGTGTATCGACTGTTGAGCACTTGCTTTCTGCTTGTGCGGGTTTAGGTTTAGACAATCTATTTATTGAACTTGATGGTGAAGAAGTTCCCATCATGGATGGTAGCGCTGCTTCTTTCTTATTCTTGATTGAGTCTGCTGGAATTGAAGAGCAAGATGCTCCGCGACAATTTGTTGTGATTAAGAAGCCGGTTGAAGTTCGAGATGGCGATAAACTTGCCCGCTTAGAGCCATTCTTTGGTTTTAAGTTGGATTTCACGATTGATTTCAAGCATCCTGCGGTGGATAAAACTGGACAACGTTTTGTTGTTGATTTTGCAGAGCATGCTTATCGCAGTGAAATTGGTCGCGCACGCACATTTGGATTCGCGCATGAGGTTGAAGCGCTTAGAGAAATGGGATTAGCTCGCGGCGGTAGTTTAGATAACGCAATCGTGCTAGATGAGCATCGTATTTTAAATAATGAAGAGCTTCGTTACGAAGATGAGTTTGTGCGTCATAAAATCTTAGATGCGATTGGTGACTTGTACTTAGTTGGGCACCCTATTGTTGGTGCTTATGTCGCAGAAAAATCAGGTCATGCTTTAAATAACGCACTGCTACGTAAGCTCTTGGAAGATCCAACTTCTTATGAAATGAGTACTTTTGCAGAAAACAAGGCACCAGCCGCGTATTCTCAAGAAAACCAGCCACTTTTTTTCTGAGGCCAATTTTTATTTCGGTCGATGTCGAAGCAATTTTTCCACGGTTTTTCGAAGTTCTGAGTCTGGTGCAAGTTTTTGTAATAAATCTTCCCAGGATTTTTTGGCAATCTCATTAAAACCCTTTGCTGGTCTACGATTTTGATTGCTTTCATTGGGCTGAATTTCCCACCGAGCAGGCGCAGGTTTTATCTTGACTTGAATTGTCACGCAGTGAACACCAAGTTTATATAACTCATTGATTAGGCTAGGTAAATTTTGTTGTAGGCGATTTCCAATGCTGGCGCTACTAACAAGTAAAAAAAGTGTATTTTCTTTGCTTGAACTCCATCCCGGCTCAATTTTCGTGCTTAGATGTTCGAGATCCAGTTTGGTTAGCGCCTCTTTGAGAGTAATTTTGAGCTTCGCAATACCTTCAGTTTTGGCCAAAATTCCACCTAAACCATTAGATTCACGTAGGTAATCCACCCATTCATGGGCAGTCTGCTTACGGGACGGTTTACGAGCAAAGTTCATAAAAAATGGGGTTCGGATGATAAACTCGAGGTCTTCATTTCATTCAATATCCCATGGTAATCGGTCTTCTTAAAACCCTGGTCGGCAGTCGTAACGACCGCCTATTAAAACAGTATCGCAAAGTCGTTGCCAAGGTAGCGGCTTTTGAGCCCAACCTCAAGGCTTTGGATGATGCTGCGCTTGCCGCAAAAACTGCGGAATTTAAATCTCGTTTGGCTGCAGGCGAGTCATTGGATGATATTGCCCCAGAGGCTTTCGCTGTAGTGCGGGAAGCTAGCGTGCGGGTAATGAAGATGCGCCATTTTGATGCTCAGCTCATGGGTGGTCTTGCTCTTCATCAAGGGAAGATTGCCGAGATGGGTACGGGTGAAGGAAAAACTTTAACCGCCACACTCCCTGTTTATTTGAATGCACTTACTGGTAAGGGTGTTCATGTTGTTACTGTGAATGATTACTTGGCGCAACGTGATGCCGAGTGGATGTCAAGTTTGTATAACTTCTTAGGCATGAAAGTTGGTGTGAATCTATCGCAGATGGATCACAAGACAAAGCAAGAAGCCTATGCAGCCGATATTACTTACGGCACAAATAATGAGTTTGGTTTTGATTATTTACGTGACAACATGGTGCAAGATCTAAGCCAGCGTGTTCAACGGGGCTTGGCTTATGCGATCGTAGACGAAGTTGATTCGATCTTGATTGATGAGGCGCGTACCCCATTGATTATTTCTGGTCAGGCGGATGATCATACTGATCTTTATATCAAGATTAATAAACTGCCTTCCTATTTAGAGCGTCAGATTGGCGAAGAAAAAGCGGATGGTACTGGTGTGGAAAAGCCCGGTGATTATTGGGTAGATGAAAAGTCTCAACAGGTTTACTTGACTGAGCAGGGTCACGATAAAGCGGAGCAGGTGCTAGTTCAGATTGGCGCTTTAAACGATGGCGATTCTTTGTATGCGCCTCAAAACATTACTTTGATGCACCACGTTTATGCAGCTTTGCGTGCACATACTTTATATAACCGTGATCAACACTATGTTGTTCAAAATAACGAAGTGATTATTGTTGATGAGTTCACTGGTCGCCTGATGCAAGGTCGTCGTTGGTCAGATGGTTTACATCAAGCAGTTGAGGCAAAAGAAGGTGTACCGATTCAAAATGAGAATCAGACTCTAGCAACTATTACTTTTCAAAATTACTTCAGGATGTACGGCAAGTTAGCTGGCATGACTGGAACAGCTGATACAGAAGCCTATGAGTTCAAGGAAATTTATAACCTTGAAACAGTAGTTATTCCACCAAATCGGATTAGTCAGCGCAAAGATCGCCAAGACCAGATTTATAAGTCTTCTCGCGAACGATATGATGCAGTGATCAAAGATATTGAGGATTGCTATCAGCGCGGTCAACCAGTCTTGGTTGGAACAACCTCAATTGAGAACTCAGAATTAATTGCTAGCTTATTAGATAAGCGCAAGCTACCTCATCAAGTGTTAAATGCTAAGCAGCATGCTCGTGAAGCAGAGATCATCGCGCAAGCAGGACGTCCGAAAATGATCACGATTGCTACCAATATGGCTGGTCGTGGAACCGACATTGTGTTGGGTGGTAACGTAGGTAAGCAATCTGCTCTGATTGAAGCGGATGATTCACTCTCAGATGATCAAAAAGCTGCCAAGATCAAGCAATTGCAAGATGAGTGGCAAAGCATTCATGATCAAGTATTGGCGGCGGGCGGCTTGCATATTATTGGTACAGAGCGCCATGAGAGCCGTCGTATTGATAACCAACTTAGGGGTCGTTCCGGACGCCAGGGTGATCCAGGTTCCTCGCGATTCTATCTTTCATTAGATGATCCATTGCTTCGTATTTTTGCGGGCGATCGTTTGCGCGCCGTGATGGAGCGCTTGAAGATGCCTGATGGTGAGCCAATTGAGGCGGGTATGGTGACTCGCTCCATTGAGTCTGCTCAGCGCAAAGTTGAAGGTCGTAACTTTGATATACGTAAGCAATTATTAGAGTATGACGATGTAGCTAATGATCAGCGTAAAGAAACTTATCGCCTCAGAAATGAAGTGCTTGAGAGTGCCGATATTGGTGAGCTCATTGCCAATTTGCGTGAAGACGTTCTCTGCTCTGTCTGTTCTTACTATGTCCCAGTCGAGTCAATGGAAGAGCAATGGGATTTGCTAGGGCTTGAAAATGTTCTAGCGAACGAATGGGGATTAACGGTCGATTTGCAGAAATGGGTTGAGGGTGCTGAAAGCGTTGATGATTCAGAAATCGTCGAGCGCGTTTTGCAAGCCGCTAAAGATGCTTATGATGCAAAAGTGGATCTAGCTGGTCGTGAGTCTTTTGCTGGATTTGAGCGTTCCGTTCTTCTCTATAGTCTTGACACTCATTGGCGTGAGCATTTGGCAGCACTAGATCATTTGCGCCAGGGAATTCATTTACGAGGCTATGCCCAAAAGGATCCCAAGCAGGAGTACCGTCGCGAGGCATTCGAACTCTATGGCGAACTATTGAATGTCATCAAGAATGATGTTGTTAAAAGCATCATGACGGTGCAAATTCGCAGTGCAAGCGAATTGGATCAGGCGTCCGAGTCTATGAATGAGGATTTGGCGAAGTTAAAAGATCTGCAATATCAGCATGCCGATGCCGACATGGAAGTCGCCGGTTCAACGGGTGATCGCGGTGCCTTGATTGATATTCAGCCAGCACCTGTTCGTACGGGCCCTAAAATTGGACGCAATGATCCCTGCACTTGTGGCAGTGGTAAAAAATATAAGAATTGCTGCGGTGCTTTAGCCTAAGCTGCTTATTTCTTTATTTAGAAAGGCTCAGAATACTGAGCCTTTTTTCTTGGTGAAATCCCTAGTTATTTGATGTGATGATTCTTGGCGATATCTGTCATGATTTGTAGGTTCTAAATCTATTTCTTGCTTGTTGCATATTCATTACTAGGGGGCGCTATGGCTGTAACGTTTACTCTCAATGGCAAAGCTGTAAATTTTGATGGAGATCCAGAAACCCCAATTCTTTGGGTCTTGCGCGACCACTTAGATGTCACTAGCCCTAAATATGGTTGTGGTGCTGGGCTTTGTGGAGCCTGCACCGTTCACCTAGATGGAGCGGCCATTCGTTCATGTTCCACACCTGTTTCAGTAGCTTCTGGCAAAAAAGTGACCACTTTAGAAGGCTTATCTCCAAAGGTTGGTAAAGCGCTTGCAGATGCTTGGACGGAGTTTGATGTGCCGCAATGTGGATATTGCCAAACAGGGCAAATGATGTCTGCGGCAGATTTATTGGCTAAGAATAAAAAGCCCAATAGTGATGACATTAAAAATGCTATAGCTGGCAATATTTGTCGCTGTGGAACCTATTCCCGTATTGAAAAGGCAGTCAAACGCGCTGCTGATAAATTGGCTTAAGGGGTAGAAACATGAAAAATCATTCATTAAAAAATGTAAGCCGTCGTCAATTTATTCAACACAGCGCTGCGGTTACTGGGACATTCATTGTTGGAATGCATCTTCCTATTGTTAGTGAAGCTGCTACTGCTGGTGTTAGTGCAGCGCCTGCATTAGCAAATGCTTGGATTCAAATTACGCCTAGTAATCAAATTACCTTGATTTGTGCTCGATCAGAAATGGGGCAGGACGTTTATACATCATTACCTGCATTGCTTGCAGAAGAATTAAATCTGCCACTCTCGATGGTAAAGGTAGAAATTGCTGGCGTTGCCCCAGTCTATATCAACGCAATGTTAGGCGGCCAAATTACGGGCGGCTCCACTTCTGTTCGTGAAGCGTTTGATAAGTTGAGAACGGCTGGAGCAGCAACGCGATCTGTTTTGATTCAGGCGGCTGCACAAAGATGGAATGTCGCTGCATCTGACTGTAAAGCTTTCAACGGTAAAGTGACCCACGCGAGTGGTAAGTCGGCAACATATGGCGAGTTGGCCGCAGATGCCGCTAAATTGCCGCTCCCAGAAAAGCCTGTTTTGAAATCTCCAGCTAGTTTTATGGTTATCGGAAAAGAGACCATGCGTCGCTTGGATACGCCTGTAAAAGTTGCTGGTAAGGCGGTTTATGGAATCGACGTCAAGATTCCGGGTATGGCGATTGCATCTTTAGCGCAATGTCCTGTGATTGGAGGCACTCCAAAATTTTATGATGCAACTGCAGCCCTAAAGGTGGCTGGCGTTATTAAGGTTGTACAAATTTCTGATGGCGTAGCTGTTTTGGCAAAAGATTTTTATGCTGCTCGTAAGGGTAGGGATGCTTTGAAGATCAATTGGGACGAAGGACAAAATGCAAGCCTAAGCAACGCAACTGTTCGCAAGTCTCTTGAGGCTGGACTATCTCAAAAAGGTGCGGTAATTAAGACGGTTGGTGATGTTAATAAATCCGCCTCAGGTGGAAAAGCGATTAGCGCGCAGTACTTTTTGCCATATTTGGCGCACTCCACCATGGAGCCTGTGAACTGCTCTGCAGATGTATCTAATGGAAAGTGCAGAATTATTGGGCCAATTCAGTTTCAGCAGGGTGGGCAAGCAGTTGCAGCTGCCGCCGCTGGAGTTAAGCCAGAAGATGTCACCATTGAAACTACTTTCTTGGGCGGTGGATTTGGTCGGAAGCTAGAGCTCGACTTTATTCGTCAAGCCGCAGAGATCTCAAAGGCAGCAGGCATGCCCGTGAAGATGCTCTGGACAAAAGAAGACGATATTACGCATGACTTCTATCGTCCAATGAGTATTCATCAGCTTGATGGAGTGCTTGGAGTTAATGGTCAGTTGGAGTTTATGAAGGCCAAGATGGTTTCTCAGTCAGTGACCGCACGCGCATTTCCTGGTTTCGTAAAGGATGGCTTTGATCCCTTTATGGTTGAGGGTTCAAACAATGTAACGTATGACATTCCTAATATGGAGATTACTAATGTCATAACTGATACTGGTCTACGAGTCGGTTATTGGCGCTCCGTAAGTAATGCATTAAATGCCTTTGCGATTGAGAGTTTTGTCGATGAGGCTGCAAAAGCTGCAGGGAAAGACCCAGTCGCGTTTCGGATGGCTTCGCTTAATAAACATCCACGAGCAAAAGCGGTTCTTGAGGCTGCTGTGAAGAAGTCGGGTTATACCGCTGGTAGTAAGCGATTTGGGGTAGCTCAGATGGAGTGTTATGAGACTTATTCAGCGTGCGTGATTGAGTTAGATGCTGCAACAACGGATACCAAGGTTAAGAAGATTACTTTTGTATCTGATTGCGGAATCGTGGTTCATCCAGATCAAGCCAGAGCACAGCTAATGGGTGGAGTTGTTTATGGTTTGGGTGCAGCTTTGGGTAACGCAATAACGATTGAGAATGGTCGCGTTCAGCAGTCAAATTTCAATAATTATCCAAGTCTTCGCCAAAATGAGGTCCCAACAATTGAGGTGCATTTGATCCCTAGCCAAGAAAAACCAGGGGGCTTGGGTGAGGTTGGGGTTCCACTAGTGGCACCTGCTCTAGCCAATGCGATTGCAGCTGCTACAGGCAAACGCATTCGAGAGTTGCCAGTAAAAGCCTGACCCGAGTAATTTTCGGTAGACTTAGATAAAGCGCGCCAAATACGGCGCGCTTTGTTTTTGAGCCTCATCTACAATTGTTGGACTATGACTGTTAATTTACCTCTCCCTCAAAAAGCTGATTTGAAGCCTGTAAAAGGCTTTGCCATGGGTATCGCAGAAGCTGGCATTAAGAAGGCTAATCGTAAAGATTTGCTTGTGATGACACTTGCACCGGGATCTCAAGTGGCTGGCGTGTTTACCTTAAATCGATTCTGCGCCGCCCCTGTTCAAGTTTGTCGTAAGCATTTAGCCGAGGATGGTGCCAAAGGTGAGATACGGGCGTTGGTGGTCAATACGGGTAATGCCAATGCAGGTACTGGAGAGCAGGGCATGAAACATGCACTGGAAACTTGCCAAGCTCTAGCCAAAGAATTAAAGCTTAACCCCGAGCAGATTTTGCCATTTTCAACAGGCGTGATCTTAGAGTCATTACCTATTCAGAAAATTATTAGTGCGCTACCTAGAGCGGTTGCTAATCTTGGTGAGGATCATTGGTTTGATGCTGCTGAAGCCATCATGACTACGGATACGCAGCCAAAAGCAAGTTCTTTAACCATTCAAACTCCAGCTGGGCCAGTAGTGCTAACGGGTATCTGTAAAGGCGCCGGCATGATTCATCCCAATATGGCAACCATGCTTGGCTTTATTGCAACGGATGCAGGTTTTGCTCCGGGATTGTTGACGGAGCTCACACGCGAAGTAGCAGATCTTTCATTTAATGCCATCACGATTGATGGCGATACATCTACGAATGATTCCTTCATCATCATGGCGACAGGCCAGTCATCGGTCAAGATTCAGTCGGCAAGCGATCCAAGTTATGCGCTCGTTCGTGATGCCTTGATTAGTCTTGCTAGAAAATTAGCTCAAATGATTGTGCGAGATGGTGAAGGCGCAACAAAATTTATGACGATCGAAGTGCTCGGTGGTAAAACTCCAGAAGAGTGTCGATTAGTTGCTAAGGCAGTTGCACATTCACCTTTGGTAAAAACTGCATTCTTTGCAAGCGATCCAAACTTAGGTCGAATATTGGCTGCGATTGGTTATGCTGGCATTCAGGACCTAGATGTCAATCGTGTCCAGATGTGGCTTGGTGATGTTTGGGTTGCTAAGAATGGTGGACGAAACCCTGAGTATCAAGAGGCTGATGGTCAGCGAGTAATGCAGGCTCCTGAAATTACAGTGAAGATTAATTTGGGTCGTGGCGATGCATCCCAAACGATTTGGACATGTGATTTATCGCATGACTATGTGTCCATTAACGCTGACTATCGCTCCTAAGCGGAACTGATTAAATGAATGAAAAACTAGAGCGTCTTTTAGAGCACCTTGAGACTTTTTTGCCGAAGCCGCTAACTGAAGAGCAGTGGCAATCATCTGCTGCGTTTAGATGGCGTCGTCGCGATAGTATCTTTGGCAGCATTGGCTTTCTACAACCGGTCAAACATGTTGCAGATATTACGTTTGAAGATCTACAGAACATTGATCGTCAACGTGATGCGATCCGAGACAACACAAAAAATTTCATACAAAAAAAGCCAGCAAATAATATTTTGCTAACCGGTGCAAGGGGTACCGGAAAGTCTTCTCTCATTAAAGCCAGTCTGCATGAGTTTGCTAGTCAAGGCTTACGTTTAGTAGAGGTAGAGAAAGAGCATTTAGCGGATCTCGCCGATATCACCGAGCTTCTCGCGGATCGCCCTGAGCGTTTCATCATTTTTTGTGATGATCTGTCATTTGAGGATGGGGAGTCAGGTTACAAAGCTATGAAATCCGCTTTGGATGGTTCCGTGTCAGCGCAAGTAGACAATATCCTGATCTACGCTACTTCAAATCGTCGCCATTTGCTGCCAGAGTATATGAAGGATAACGAAGGGTATGTTCATAGTGACGATGGCGAAATTCATCCGGGTGAAGTGGTTGAAGAAAAAATTTCTCTGTCAGAACGATTTGGTTTATGGCTTTCTTTTTATCCACCAAAGCAAGATGAATACCTTGCAATTGTCGCGCATTGGTTGGCACACTTTGGTTTGAGCGCTTCACAAATCGAGGCAGCTCGATCAGAAGCTCTAGTCTGGGCCTTAGAGCGTGGCTCACGTTCTGGTCGTGTGGCTTGGCAGTTCGCAAAACATTGGGCCGGCTCCCACGCATAAAGCGAATCTTTTGAAGCCAGTAGATCGTCCTATCACTGAAGTGGCTGCAGGCATCTTAATTGATGAGTCTGGTCGTTATCTTCTAGGTCAGCGACCTGAGGGAAAGCCTTATGCGGGTTACTGGGAAGTGCCAGGAGGGAAAATCGAAAAAGGAGAGTCTGTTTTTCAGGCCTTAAAGCGAGAGCTTCATGAAGAGCTAGGAATTGACATTCAATCTAGCGAAGAGTTGACAGTTCTTGAGCATGATTACCCTCATGCATATGTACGTTTGCATGTCAGCATTATTCGAAGATGGAGTGGCACCCCTAAGGGCTGCGAAGGGCAGGCTTTATCTTGGGAGACTTTAGGTGCTGAGAAGCCCTCAGTTGAGCCTTTACTGCCAGCCGCTTGGCCAATGCTAGAAAGACTGAGAGAGTTGTTGAATTAAAACTGACAGAGTGTCAGCTTAAAAGGAACATCTTTATTAGCAGGCTGTGGTTTTTTATCTCGATCGGCTTGCATGAAGCGAATTGAGAGTAGATATTTATTGGCGCTGATTTCTGAAAAGAGTGCATCATCTTCAACAGCGATGCGCATGAGTTGATAGACTTTTCCAGAAGGTGCTTGTTGAAAAGAGCCGTTATGCGCCACCACATCTTTTGCTTCGCCCGACTGACGGAGTAGGCGTAAAAATAATTGACAGGCATCCTGCCAAGGTAGCAAAGGAGCAATGTAACTTTCTAAAAGTTTACGTCGCTCAGTTGATGGACTATTTTTCCAGGCGTGATAACTAGGCAAATCAATCGGACTTGTTCCGCCAGGAATATTCAGACGAGTGCGAATACCATTGAGCCATTCGCTTTCAGAAATCATGGAATTTGGTCTGCCAGCTGATTGATTAATCTTGGAGGCAACCATGTCAATCTCGCCTAGAGTTTGCGCAAGAGCTTGCTGATCAACCTTTTGCGAAGACTTTAATCCGCTTAATGCAAATTTTTGTCGCTCAAATTCTTTTAAGAGCAAGGATTTGATATCGCCACGCGCGCCAATATCACCAAGATCAAACAAAATGGCAATGGCATTGTGATGTAACTCAGGATCATCTGACCGTGTGAAATGATTAAAGCGGGCGAACAAATACTCCAGTCGAAGCATGCTTCGAACTAATTCATTGAAGGGGTATTCGTAGACAATCACAAGCCCATATTTTATGACGAACTGTGTCAGCCCCCCTGAATTTGAAGGATTTTTTGGTTTAGTTGATTTACTTCCTCGGTCAACTGGCTCAGGCTGCCCTGATTTTCAATAACGAAATCAGCTTGAGCCAAACGACCCTCTCGGGAGGCTTGGGTTTGAAGAATTTTTTCAACTTCAGCCCTAGATAAATTGCTGCGCTGCATTACCCTGCTAATTTGGGTCTCTACGGGACAGTCAACCACAGCCAAACGGTCAATTAGGGGCAGCCAGCTACCAGATTCAAGCAAAAGTGGAACGACAAAAACAATGTAGGGAACGCCATTTTTAGCCATCTGGAAGGCTTGCGCAATCGTTTCTTGGCGTATTAACGGATGGGTAATGCCCTCTAGTGCTTTTTTGGCTTCTGGTTTAGAAAATACCAGGGTACGCATCTTATTTCGATCTAGAGCGCCATTGGCATCAATGTAATCTACCCCAAAATGCTCTCGAATTGGTTCAATTGCAGAGCCATTGGGTGCGGTGATTTGATGGGCGATGATATCGGTATCAATAATTCCTGCACCTAATTTAGCCAGTAAATCGCTAACAGCCGTTTTCCCAGATCCAATGCCGCCAGTAAGACCAATTAGGGGAATAACTCCCTTGAGCGCACTTAAGTTGGGCTGCTCAGTAAGAGGGCTTGTAGATGTTGTGGCCATAAGAGTTCAATAATGCCAGCAAAAACAAGAAAAGGGCCAAACGGAAAGGCGGACCTTAGGGCTTGTCTTTGGTAGCGTAGCCAAAGTGATCCTCCAATAAGGCCACTGATACAGGCGATCAGAAGAATGTTGGGTAAGGCGCCAATTCCAAGCCATGCACCGAGTGCCGATAGTAGTTTTGCATCCCCCAAGCCAATGCCATGTTGTTTCTTGCATAAGAAATACAGTTTATCTAGCGCCCACAGGACTGCAAAGCCAGTGAGTGCGCCCAAAAGGCTTGCCACAGGACTGGTTAATCCCGTGTGTGGTGGTGAGCCTATGACATTGAAAACGATGCCAATAGCCATCATCGGAATCGTGATGGTATTTGGCAATTGAAAAGAACGTAAATCAATATAGGCCAACAACAGGAGTGTAATGATGAGTGCAATCTTGACTATCACTAAGTAGGTCAATTCATCCATTAAACAATTTGCCCCAAATGAAATATTGGTAGGTATAAAACGATAACAAGACCGCCAATAATGATTCCAATTAAGATGATTAGCAAGGGTTCTAAGGTCTGACCTAGATTGTTTAATTGTTTGCTTAACAGGTCACTGAGTGTATTGGCACGTTTGCTAAGCATGTTAGCTAGCAGGCCACTCTCACTAGAAATATGCAACAGTTGCAGGGTTTCGAAATCAAAGAAACGATTTTGCGGATCTGCTTTTTGCAAGGCTTCCCCAAATGGCCAGCCCCGAGTGATGTGCTTGAAAATCTCGGCGCTAAGGTCGTGACTGGTCCAATGATTCGAAGACTCGGCGGTAACTCTTAGTGCATCTGGAAGAGGTAAACCAGATTCCAGTAAATGACCCAAGGTGCGACACCAGTATTGCAGTGCTGCAATACGGAGTAGCTTTCCTAATAATGGAGCCCGAAGTAACCATAGATCACATTTCTTTTGGAGCTGAGGGTATTTATTCCAGCCGATGAGAAAAGCAAGCACACAAGCAAGAAAGCAAATACTCATTACAAGAAAGTGACTGTGAATAATGGTGGATATCTGAATTAGGACCCTAGTAGGCATAGGAAGGTCGGCCTGAAAATTTTCAAAGACCTCTTTAAAAACAGGGATGACCCAGAGCATCATGACAATGAGTAATAAAAAACAAGATGTCAATGTGGTGATTGGATAAGTGAGCGCTTGTCTAATTTTTTGCTTGAGTTGAATTTGGGACTCTAGTTGTTGATTAATGATTTTGAGAGCTAGTTGCATATCGCCTGTCCTTTCGCTAACGCGAATAAGGTTGATCAGCTCTACAGAGAACAGGTTTCTTTGACTTGCTAGACTTTGAGAAAAGCTATTGCCTTTCTTGAGTTGTATTTGAATTTCTTGAAGCCATAGCTGTGAGTCTGTATCAGCGCTCGACTGAATAAGTTGCACGGCATTTAGAAGAGGTAAACCAGCATTCAGTAGAGTTAATAGCTGTTCTGAAAATGCCAACTGAGATTGAGCACTTAGCGCCACGAGTAAACTTCCGCGTTCAATGAGGCTTGGTCTATTAATCCTGAGTTGATGTAGTGCTGTCCAGCTTCGATCATGCTGACATATGTCAAAGAAGCATCTAAAACTTGCTCAACGCTTAACACTTCATGAATACCAATGCGACCAGAATACCCTCTTCCATGACAGGCTGTACACAGCTCAAGATTTTGATTGGAATGCTGGTTGAGTAATGAATCTTTGCAAGATACACAGCACGTTCTGACAAGACGCTGTGAGCTAACGCATAACAAGCAAGACTCAAGCAGCTCTTGCTCAATACCTAAGCTGTGCAATCTTGGTAAGACGCTTCTTGCATCGCGTGTATGCAAAGTACTGAGAACCAGATGTCCAGTTTGCGCTGCTTGAATTGCTAAATTTGCAGTGGCACTATCTCTAATTTCACCAATCATGATGATATCGGGATCTTGACGTAACAGGGCTTTGATAATGGTTGAGAACACAAGACCTGCGCGTGGGTGGTAGGCCACTTGATTGACGCCTGGTAAGCGAATCTCAATAGGGTCTTCAATGCTACACAGATTGCGGTGCGTCTGGTTTAGTTGATTCAGGCAGCTATAGAGGGTGCGGGTTTTGCCGCTACCAGTAGGGCCCGTTACGAGAATCAATCCATTTGCCTGGGCAATCGCAGTTTGTAATAAATGTAACTGCTCAGGTAATAAACCGATTTTATTAAGGTCAAGTTCTTCAATTTGACTATGTAAGATACGAATAACAGCTTTCTCACCATAAAGTGTTGGCAGTAAAGAGACGCGGCAATCAATTTGGGGATTTGAAAAATCCAAGCCAATACATAGTCGCCCATCTTGTGGGATGCGTTTCTCCGCAATATCTAGGCGCGCTAGTATCTTGATGCGGGTAATCAGTCGTTCATGAAATTCGATTGGGTATTCATATTGCGTTTGCAATAATCCATCGACTCGAATACGCACAAGACTACTTAGTGGGCGAGCCTCAATGTGGATATCACTTGCCTTGGCATGAAGCGCATTTTCTACGATCTCTTGCCAGGTGTGAATAATGAAAGATTCATCATGAATACCGATCAAACTAAATCTTGATCAAGATTGGGTCGGTAAAGTTTGACTGTTTTTACGCCTTGGTCGTCAAACTGAACAATTTCCATAACGATCCCACCAATTTTGATGCTGACATCATGATCTGGAATAGCCTCTAGCTTTTCGAGAATAAGACCATTTAAGGTGCGTGGACCTTCAAGTGGAAGGTTTAAATTTAATAATCGATTGAGGTCTCTTAGCGATGCTCCACCGCTTGCCAGATAGGTGCCATCTGCTAGCCAGTGAGGGTCTGTAGAGAGGTGTGAAAACGAGGTGGTGAATTCACCAATTAATTCTTCTACGATATCTTCAAAAGTCACTAAACCTAAAACCTCACCATACTCATTGACCACTAAACTAAGGCGTTGTTGGTTGTCTTGGAAAAATTGCATTTGCTGTAATACTGGCGTGCCACTCGGAATGAAATAGGGCTCGTTTAAAAGGGAGCGAAAGTCCTCGTGTTTCAAGACAGAGTCACCTAGTAATGACAGAGCTTTTTTAACAGAGAGGATGCCAACAATCCTCTCAGAATCGCCATCACAAACTGGTAATTTATTGTGATAGCAAGTTTCTAATTGCTGAACCACCTCATCAATGGGTCTGGAAAGGTCAAGCACTTCAATTTTTGACCTTGGGGTCATTACATCATCAACAGTAATGTTCTCTAGATTAAATAAATTCAGCAAAATATTGCGGTGATGGTTTGACACAAAGCGGTTTGATTCCAGGACTAAGCTGCGCAATTCTTCTTTACTCATTGTTCTACTATCAGAGGACGATTGCAGGCCTGAGACTTTCATTAATCCAGATACAAAACTATTGATTAGCCATAAGAGTGGGGTAAAGATAAATGTGAGTGGCAGAATTAGCCAGCCGACATTGGAAGCAATCTTTTCTGGAAAAGCAGCCCCAATCACTTTTGGTGTGATCTCGCTGAACACAATGATGAGTAAAGCAACCACAAGGGTCGCAATTGATAGAACAAGCCCGCTCTCACCAAATAGATGTAAAGCAATGCCAGTGACAAGAATGGGAAGAATGGTATTGATCAAATTATTCGAGATCAGTAATACCGAGAGCAAGGAATCAATTCGTTTAAGGAGTTTTTCGGCTAGGGCTGCTCCTGAATTTCCGCCATTGGCCATCGCTCGCAGTCGATGGCGATTGGAGGAAAGCATGCTAGTTTCGGCCATTGAGAAAAAGCCAGAAAGCGCAAGTAAAAACAAGACTAAAGCAGCCTGACTATAGAGTGGCCAAGCGTCAAAAAAGTTATCCATCTGTTTGCCTATGTAAATACAGGATGATTCAATATAGCAAAGTGAGGTGTCGCAGGCTATAGATCAAACTTGGTGAATTGCCTTCCTCTTTGCTGAAATTGTGTGAGAATCTTTCTGATGCCCCAGACAAAAGACTCCTTAATTGCAAAAAGCGCAAATTATTGCGTGATTGAGGCACCTTTTGGTCGATTGGGTATTGCAACTGAATTGGTGGACGGCAGCCTGATGTTGTCAAAAATTGACTATCTTCCGGTCACTAAGCCTTTGTTATCACCTCAGAATGCATTGGCTAAAGAGGTGGCTAAACAGTGCAAGGCGTATTTTAAAGACCCAAATTATCAATTTGATTTGCCAATGAAGCGATCTGGAACGGCACATCAACAAAAAGTTTGGCAAAGTATTCGGAAGATTCCGCCTGGAGAAGCCAGAACCTATGGTGAGATTGCAGGTGCAATTAAGAGTGGACCGCGTGCAGTAGGGACTGCGTGTGGTGCAAATCCTTTTCCATTAATCACACCCTGTCATCGAGTAGTTTCAGCCCAAGGTATCGGCGGCTTTATGAAAGAAAATACCCCCGGTCTTTATCGACAAATTAAAACTTGGCTACTCAAGCACGAGGGAGTGCTTTAAGCTCTGGCAAATTTTCTCAGAACTTTCGATGAGTAGTAGAAAAAACTTTTCATCAAGAGATCGCTATGAACAGCAAGACCAGTAAAAGTGTAAAAAGTCATTACCGTTCTTCTAGATAATTTCACTTCACTCTGATGATTAAATTTGGTGCGCTTAGCAATTTTGCTCAGTGTCATGACCGCTAGGCCAAAGGCTAGAAAACAGAAGCGGCGTATTCCGCTATCTTGTTTTGGAATCAGCAGAATGTATTGCATTGAATCTTGTAGTTTTTCATAAGCAATACGCAAGAGATCTGACTGGCTTATATCGGCAGGCTTCCAAGAAACTCCTCGAGCCTGATCCTCTGGAGAGTCTTTAAGGATGTTGGTCATTTGTAGTGCTTGACCAAAAGCAATTGCCAATCCTTCTCTAGCTTGAAGGCTTTTGGCAAATGCGGCGGAGTGATTGCTAAAAATCGTTGTTAAGAGTTCCCCGACGACCCCGGCAACAACATAACAATATTTTTCAAATTCTTTGAGGTCATTAAGTCCGGCTTGTGTTTGCTTGCCATGAAAATAAGACATCCCCTCTGACATAATGGCGACGCATTTACTGACTGCCACTTGATCTTCTTGAGAGCAGGTATGCAAAATTCTGAGAACAGTTGGGGTGTGGGCGATGAGATCGAGTTCATCGAGATTGCCATAATCTCGTAGTGCTAAGAGGCAGGCGTTGACGAAATCCTGTGTGGGTAAACGCTCTTGCACGCAATCTATAAATAATTTGGAGAGCTCTTGTTTCTTACTGACGCTTAAATTGGCTGCGTCTTCAATGGTATCGACAATGCGGCAAAGTAAGTAAGTGTTACCTACTACTTTTTCAATTGGTTCTGGAAGAAGGGGGATGGTGAGCGCGAAGGTTCTGGATACCGACCGCAAAATGGTCTTTTGGTATGCCAGATCTTCGGCTTGGGTGTTGGTAAGGCTTGATGTAGGCGATTGCACCCACCAATTATGTCAGACACGGCGCCAATAAATTATGGCTGCAATTCCTTACTGACAAAAGTGACATAGCCATATAATTCCATCAAATTCTTGAGGAGAAATCTGACGTGCTAATTTGGTTCGTCATCATCTACTGGGTGGTTTCTGTGGGCATCGGCTTATGGGCGGCTTTGCGCGTTAAAAACACTGCTGATTTTGCTGCAGCAGGACACAGCCTCCCAATGCCAATAGTGACGGCTACAGTTTTCGCAACCTGGTTTGGATCCGAGACAGTTTTGGGGATACCAGCAACCTTTTTAAAAGAGGGGTTGGGTGGCGTAGTTTCTGATCCCTTTGGATCTTCTCTTTGTTTAATTTTGGTTGGCCTATTTTTTGCTCGGCATCTGTACAACAGACGAATGCTAACGATTGGTGATTTCTTTCGAGAAAAGTATGGTCGTACTGTTGAAGTTCTGGTGACGCTTTGTATTGTTGTCTCATATTTGGGTTGGGTAGCCGCTCAGATCAAAGCCCTTGGTTTGGTTTTTAGTGTGGTTTCTGAGGGCAGTATTTCTCAAGCGGGTGGCATGATGATTGGCGCCGCCAGCGTTTTAATCTATACCTTGTTTGGTGGTATGTGGTCGGTAGCTATTACTGACTTTATTCAGATGATCATCATTGTGATTGGCATGTTGTATATCGGCGGTGAGATGACAGTCCAAACTGGTGGAATCAGTTCTGTAATTGAGCATGCTGCGGCAGCTGGGCAATTCAGCAATTTTTGGCCGGATATGAATTTGGCATCAATTCTGGGATTTGTCGCTGCGCTTTGCACCATGATGTTAGGCTCTATTCCTCAGCAGGATGTATTCCAAAGAATTACCTCAAGTAAAAATGTGAATATCGCAGTCAATGCGGCAATTTTAGGTGGCGTGCTCTATTTTATTTTTGCTTTTGTGCCGATGTACTTGGCGTATTCAGCAACCTTGATTAGTCCGGACTTGGTGAAGCAGTATCTCACTACTGACCCCCAAATGATTTTGCCGAAACTAATTTTGAATCATGCTCCCCTTATCGCGCAGGTGATGTTCTTTGGCGCTTTACTTTCTGCGATTAAGAGCTGTGCTAGTGCCACACTTTTAGCCCCATCTGTTACTTTTGCTGAAAATATTGTTCGAGGCTTTTTTAAGCATCTATCTGATCATGCGCTACTAAAAATTATGAGAATCACAGTGCTGTGCTTTGCCTTGGTCGTGACATTCTTTGCAGTAAATTCTGAGCTCTCTATTTTCAAAATGGTGGAAAGTGCCTACAAGGTGACCTTAGTGGCCGCATTTGTACCCTTAGCATTTGGGGTTTATTGGTCCAAAGCCAATTCTTTGGGGGGATTGCTAGCGGTAGTTGGTGGGTTGACCATTTGGATTAGCTGCGAAATTTTGGCGCCCAATGCAATCATGCCCCCTCAGTTAGCTGGATTATTGGCTAGTATTGCTGGCATGATTTTGGGCAGTTTGGTTCCAAAAGACGAGCTTAAAGCGGTTTAAAGCAATAAATTTGCAATAGCTGCTTAAAAAATAAGCAATTAAATTTGTTGCACCGCAAAACATTCACATTAAAATATCTTTAATTCAAAATTTTTATTCTTGTGGAGTTCCTATGAAAATTTGTGTGATCGGGGGAGGTGGCGCCATTGGCGGCTATCTGGCTGTCATGTTGGCCCGAGCGGGCAATGATGTGACAGTGGTTGCGCGTGGCGCAACACTTGCGGCAATTAAAGAGCGTGGTTTGGCGTTGATTATGGATGATCAGCCAGAGCCTTTGGTGGCCCAAGTAAAGGCAGTAGAAAAAATTCGGGATGCCGAGACTCCTGACGTTGTTATTTTGGCGGTCAAGGCGCATCAGGTAGAGCCAATCATTGATGATTTGGCTGCCATCATGGGCCCAGAAACCATCTTGATTCCAATGCAAAATGGAATTCCGTGGTGGTATTTCCAAAAGCTCGGTGGTGAGTATCAAGATCATTCGGTTGAAACGGTCGATGCTGGTGGACTTGCTAAAAAGGCAATTAATCCGAACAACATTATTGGTTGCGTTGTTTATCCGGCTACTTTTACACAAGCTCCAGGTGTGATTCGTCACGTGGAAGGTAATCGCTTCCCATTGGGCGAGCTGGATGGCAAGACAACGGATCGCATTCAGAAGATGTCTGAAATGATGACTGCCGCAGGGTTTAAATCGCCAATTTTGGACGACATTCGTTCTGAGATTTGGTTAAAACTCTGGGGAAATATGACCTTCAATCCAATCAGCTCGCTGACACACGGAACGCTTGAAGGCATCTGTCAATATCCATTGACTAAAGAGTTGGCGCGCAACATGATGGCCGAAGCACAAACGATCGCCGAAAAGTTGGGGGTTACTTTCCGTGTTGATATTGAGCGCCGTATTGCTGGTGCCGAAAAGGTTGGCAGACACAAAACATCCATGTTGCAAGATCTAGAGGCTGGTCGTAGTTTGGAGATTGATGCGCTCTTAGGATCGGTTATTGAATTAGGTCGCATTACTCAGACTCCAACGCCTTGTCTGAATACTGTTTTTGCTTTGACCAAATATTTGGATGAAAACGTACAGGCCTCTAAAGGTAGTTTGGCCTTGCCTTCAGTATCTGGTTACTAAAAATTATTTGATGTAATTTAAGTAATTTTTTTGTGCGGCAAACAAAAAGCCCTTGCTAAAACGCAAGGGCTTTTGCATTGTTGATGTAGATGCGTGTTTATTCGAAACGATTATCGAGTCTACCGACGCCATCAATAATGATGCTGACATTGCTACCAGGTTTCATAGATCCGACGCCTACAGAGGTGCCACAAGCAATGATGTCGCCAGCTTCAAGTGGAACATCTTGTGAAATCAGGCTAATCAATTTAGCGGGCGGGAAGATCATGTCTGCAACTGGATAATTTTGACGTTCTTGATCGTTCAAAATAGTCTTGATGGTGAGCTTGCTGGGGTCAACATCCGTAGTGATGTAAGGGCCAAATACACCAAAGGTATTAAAGCTCTTTGAACGAGTCCATTGAGCATAACCAGGATCGCGATTCAGAATTTCAATTGCAGTGACATCGTTGATGCAGGTGTACCCGAAAATCGCTTTTGCAGCTTCAGATTCATCTACTTCATGAATGCGTTTACCAATCACAATTCCTAATTCACCTTCGTAAACCACTTTTCCTGAATAAGATTTTGGTGTGCGAATCACTTGATTGGCTGCCAAGAATGAATTATTGCCTTTTAAGAAATACAAAGGTTCAGCAGGCACTGCATGCTCTAGCTTGGTAACAAGCGCATGAAAGTTATCGACCATCGCCACCATCTTCGAGGGGGTGCAAGGAATATCGATGGTGACATTTGCTAACGGGAGTGTTTCACCAGTAGCTTGTGGATTGTTGAACAAATCTCCAGAGTACACAGCGATTTGGTCGCCCTGAACTCTCCCTAATCCACTTTTGCCTTGATGCTGAAATCTGAGCCATTGAGCCATAATGTTTTCCTATAAGTTAAATATTTAATAGGCGATATCTTACAGGGTGGGCTGATGACTAAAGTCTCTGAACTAGTTTTTGCACCAGAATGGGATCAACCAGTTCGCTATATTGAACGTACTCGTAACTATTACTTGGGCTTGGGTTATGGCAATCCATATGTGTGGGCACATTACACGGAAGTTCCATTTAGCCCACTTAAGAAACCATTAAATCAATCGGTTCTGGCGTTAATTACGACTGCAGTTCCTTATGACGCAGAAAAAGGCGATCAAGGGCCTGGCGCATCCTATAACGCTGCCGCAAAATTTTATAAGCCGTATCAATGCTCTATCGATAAAGATGCTGACCTTCGTATTGCACACGTTGGTATTGATCGCAAAAACGCCAATATGGAAGATAGTCACTGTTGGTTTCCTTTGGGGGCTGCCAAGCAAGCAAAAAATACGGGCAGAATTGCTTCTCTATCGCCGCACTTTTATGGCTTACCCACCAATCGAAGCCAGCGACATACTTTAGAGATAGATGCTCCCATGATTTTGGAGATGTTGCGTGCTGATCATGTTGACGTAGCGGTATTAATTCCAAATTGCCCTATTTGTCATCAGAGTCAAAGTTTGTTGGCACGTTTTTTAGAGGCAGAAGGAATTTCTACGGTGGTGATGGGCGCTGCCAAAGATATCGTTGAATATTGTGGCGTGCCTAGATTTTTATTCAGCGATTTTCCCCTAGGAAATGCTGCAGCTAAGCCACATGACCCCTCATCTCGGCAGCTTAATTTTGAATTAGCTTTGCGTCTTTTAGAGGCTGCGCCAGCACCCAGAACAACCATGCAATCACCTTTGATTTGGTCTGCTGACCCGAGCTGGAAACTAGACTATTCAAATCTTGAGAGGCTCTCAAAAGAGGAGCTTACGCGACTGCGCGAAGAGGCTGAGCAGGCTCGCATTACTGCCCGTGAACTGCGCATGAAGAGCGTTGGGTCTTAAGTTTGTCTAGTGAGCGAGTAAACACACAGATCGCGTAGGGCGATAGTTGCATCATTGCTTGGAAAATCTTGAATACATTGCAATGCTAAGTCTGCTTCACGTTTAGCAGCAGTTTGCGTGTAATCAAGTGCACCAGAGTTTTGTACCGCACTTAAGATTTGCGTAAAAACGTCTTCTGGTAGATCTTGGTTTTGTTCAATTGCTGCGCGCACTAAGAGTTGCTCTGCATGCGTACCATTTTCAAGCAAATAAATTAATGGCAGAGTGGGTTTGCCCTCGCGCAAATCATCACCTGCATTCTTACCCATTTGAGCTGCGTTAGCGGTGTAGTCCAATAGGTCATCCATTAATTGAAAGGCGGTACCAATGTGCCTGCCAAATGCCGCCGCCTGTTCTCGTTGCGCATCACTGGCTTGCGCCAAAATTGCTCCGAGTTCAGTTGATGCCTCAAATAGTTTGGCAGTTTTGTAACGAATTACCTGCAGATAGCTTGCTTCGTCTACTTCAGGGTCGTTCATATTGAGCAATTGCAAGACTTCACCTTCGGCAATCGTATTGGTCGCATCAGACAGAATTTGCATGACGCGAAGATCGTTAGGACCAACCATCATTTGAAATGCTCTGGAATACAAAAAATCACCCACTAAAACGCTGGCTGCGTTGCCGAAGGCGGCATTGGCAGTTTCGCGACCGCGCCTGAGAGTGGACTCATCCACTACGTCATCGTGGAGGAGGGTGGCTGTATGGATAAATTCAACTACGGCAGCCATTTCTAGGGTGTGGGGCGTAGGTTTGCCGTTAGCCAAAGCTTTGGCAATTAACAGCAATAAAGCTGGCCTTACCCGCTTTCCACCGGCCTGAATGATGTAGGTAGAAATTTGGTCAATCAAGGCCACTTTTGAGGCTAAACGATCACGAATTACCTGGTCTAAGTCCTTGAATTCTAAGGAAACTGGTGCCAGGATTTGGCTTAGGTCATTGGTTTTGACAGTGCTCGTCATGCAAGATATAATAATCGGCTTAGCTTATCCAGGGTGGATTAGCTTAAATGTAGATATTAATTGAGGTTTCAAACCATGTACGCGGTCATAAAAACCGGTGGCAAACAGTATAAAGTTGCTGCTGGCGAAAAATTGAAAATAGAACAGATACCAGCGGAAATCGGCAGCGAAATCACTCTTGACCAAGTCCTCGCCGTTGGCGAAGGCGCTTCACTGAAATTAGGTGATCCATTGGTTAATGGTGCAGCTGTGATGGCCACTGTCGTCTCCCAAGGACGTCACGATAAAGTGACAATCTTTAAGATGCGCCGTCGCAAGCATTATCAAAAGCACCAAGGTCATCGTCAGAATTTCACTGAAATTTTGATCAACACGATTAAAGCCTAATTCAGGGTAGGAGAAAGATATGGCACAGAAAAAAGGCGGCGGATCAACACGAAATGGCCGCGACTCAGAATCGAAACGCCTAGGCGTAAAGGTTTACGGCGGCGAGCATATTAATGCTGGCAGCATCATTGTTCGTCAACGTGGCACACGTGTTCATCCAGGTGCAAACGTTGGTATTGGTAAGGATCACACTTTGTTCGCCTTGATTGACGGCCAAGTGGAATTTGGCGTTAAGGGCGCTTTGAAGAAGGCCCAAGTTTCAGTATTGCCTCGTTCATAAGGCGCCTGACTGAGACACGTTTGATTCAGATTTATTCCGAATTTAACTCTTAGGAACAGGCCTCGCTAAGCGAGGCCTTTTTTATTCATGAAATTCATAGACGAAGCGCGTATTGAAGTGATAGCTGGCCAAGGTGGTGCCGGTAGTGCTTCTATGCGCCGAGAAAAGTTCATCGAGTTTGGCGGTCCCGATGGCGGTGACGGCGGAAAGGGTGGTAGCGTCTGGGCTATTGCCGATCGCAATATCAATACCTTAATTGATTACCGTTATGCCAAAACGCATACCGCAAAAAATGGTGAGCCTGGCCGTGGTGCAGATTGCTATGGTCGAGCAGGTGACGATATTGAGTTGCGTATGCCAGTTGGCACCATCATTACTGATTACGAAACGGGTGAACCAATTGCGGATTTAACTACGCATGGCGAGCGCCTATGTTTGGCGCAAGGTGGTGTTGGTGGTTGGGGCAATATTCATTTTAAGAGTAGTACCAATCGTGCACCACGCCAGAAGACTAATGGCAAACCTGGTGAGCGTCGCAAGCTCAAGCTTGAATTAAAGGTCTTGGCTGATGTTGGTCTTTTGGGAATGCCCAATGCAGGTAAGTCGACATTGATTACTGCAGTATCCAATGCGCGTCCAAAAATTGCTGACTATCCATTTACTACTTTGCATCCTAATTTAGGTGTGGTGCGGGTTGGTAGTGAACGTAGCTTTGTGATTGCCGACATTCCTGGTTTGATCGAAGGTGCCGCCGAGGGTGCTGGCTTAGGCCATCGTTTCTTGCGTCACTTACAGCGCACCGGCGTGCTTTTGCATTTAGTAGACCTTGCCCCTTTTGATGAGAATGTTGACCCAGTGGCGGATGCAAATGCTATTGTGAATGAGTTACGCAAATACGATGAAGCTCTAGTCGAGAAACCACGCTGGCTTGTATTAAATAAGGTCGACATGATTCCTGAAGAGGATCGCAAGAAAGTGGTTGCCGACTTTGTGAAAAAGTTTAAGTGGACCGGCCCAGTTTTTGAGATTTCTGCTTTAACAGGTATGGGTTGCGAGAAGCTTTGTTATGCGTTGCAGGATTACTTGGACTCCGTACGACGTGATCGTGATGATGCAGAAGAGCGTGCCGCTGACCCACGATATCAGGGGCAGAGTGAAGAACATAGTTCGGATAAAACGCCTGACTAAATTAACCAAACTAATGAAGTATCTTTATTTGTTATGAGTCTGAAGCAAACAAAACGGATAGTTGTCAAAGTGGGGTCTAGCCTTGTTACAAATAATGGCGAAGGCTTAGATCATGCCGCTATTGCTAATTGGGCAGGGCAGATTGCGGAGTTGTTAAAGGCTGGCCATGAAGTATTGATGGTGAGCTCGGGCGCGATTGCGGAAGGTATGCAGCGCCTAGGTTGGGCTAAGCGTCCACAAGAGATTCATCAGTTGCAAGCAGCCGCAGCCGTTGGTCAAATGGGTTTGATACAGGTTTATGAAAGCTGTTTTGCGCAATTCCAATTACGTAGCGCGCAGATCTTGTTAACTAATGCAGACTTGGCGCATGCTGAACGCAACGCTAATGCTAAAGGCACTTTAGATACATTATTGAAGTTGGGCGTTGTTCCTATCATTAACGAAAACGATACAGTCGTTACTGACGAGATTAAGTTTGGTGACAACGATAGCTTGGCTGCTTTGGTAAGTAATTTAGTTCATGCAGACCTATTGGTGATCTTGACCGATCAAGGCGGTTTATTTACTGCGGATCCACGCCAGAATCCTGATGCCACTCTATTAAGTGATGCTACTGCTGGCGACCCTGCTCTAGAGAAAATGGCTGGTGGCGCGGGTAGCCAACTGAGCAAGGGTGGAATGTTGACTAAAGTGCTAGCTGCAAAGATTGCAGTTCAGACAGGTACATCAACCATAATCGCTTCTGGCCGTGAGTCAAGTGTTCTTACTCGCCTGATGGCTGGTGAGAAGATTGGCACTTATTTAAGCGCAAAATAGCCTTAAGCCCTAAATAGATTTAAGTACTTTTACTATTTCTACTCAACACCAAATGAGTTGGTTGGTTTAGTTCCTCCAGTAAATCTGCTGGCTCCATATCCATTTGGATTAAGTGCCTGAACAACCGTCTTAATATTTTTTTCTTGTGTGTTGAAGTTGCAGAAAGCGCCCTGCGCTAGAGATGCTTGGTAGCGATTAGGTACATTGCTTTGTATGGATTTCCAGCTTGAGAGTGGATTTTCTCTCCATGATCCGTTCTCCAGTGTGCCATAGAGGCGCCATTGGAAAGAATCGCAACGAATACCTTCATATTGAGCTTGTTGGCCACCGCTGGGGTTGGTCATTACAACGATATAGCGTGTTACGCCATCAGCTCCGATCGAGATGGAATCAGTGTCAACCGCAAACTTAAAAATCGTTTGTTGAGAAACGTAAAAGGGAGTGAGCGTTGTTGGGTTGGGTGGGTTTGCGGGCATCTTGGTGACGCCCTCCTTAAACACCATTGGCGCAAATGGATCTAAGCCACTTTCTATTGGATCACCAGCACAAGCCAATAGAGATAAAGCAAAACAAATACAAATCAGTATTTGGCTAATGCGTTGAAAGAGTGAACTCATCATTTTTGTTTATTTGATTTAGTAGATTCTTTGGAGTGGTCGTCACTCTTGGAGTAAAAGGATTGGAAGATATCGAGCGGCGTTCCCCAGGCGAGTTGCTGCATGCGAACTCCTTTGGCGAGGTAGCGTGCTAACTCGGAGAGAGCAAGTTGATAGACCTCGCGCTTAAAGCCGATGACAGCATCAAGTTGAATCCAAAACGGCACCCAACGCCATGCATCAAATTCAGGATGCTCAGTTGCACGCAAATGTATGTCGCTATCTAGACCAACAAAGCGCAGTAAAAACCAAATTTGTTTTTGACCTCGATATGCAGCGCGGTGAACACGAGTGGCATGTTGGCGGCGTAAATATTCCTCAGGGACGTCATAGCGAAGCCAGTCCCTAGTTCGTCCAATAATTTGGACATGTTCCGGTAGCAAGCCAACCTCTTCGTGCAATTCGCGGTACATCGCTTGTTCAGGGCTTTCGCCATGAGCTATCCCACCCTGTGGGAACTGCCACGAATGCTGCCCAACGCGTTTTCCCCAGAAAACCTCGTTACGGCTGTTAAGGAGGACAATGCCGACATTGGGTCTATACCCTTCACGGTCAAGCATGATCGCGCCCCAAATCCTTTAAAATCAATGATTTGATTATATCCATACATGAAAGCATCACAATCATTTCTCGCGACGCTAAAAGAAGCCCCCTCTGACGCTGAGGTGGTTTCGCATAAGCTCATGGTGCGTGCGGGTTTAATTCGCAAATTGAGCGCTGGTGTTTATAACTACCTACCCTTGGGATTAAAAGTAATCCGCAAGGTTGAAAATATTATTCGCGAAGAAATGAATCGTGCGGGTGCTATCGAATTGCTGATGCCGATGATTCAACCGGCAGAATTATGGCAAGAGACAGGTCGCTGGGAAAAAATGGGACCTGAGTTATTGCGCATCAAAGATCGTCATGATCGTGACTTCTTAATTCAGCCGACTTCTGAAGAAGTGATTACTGATTTGGCTCGTAATGAGATTAAGAGCTATAAGCAACTGCCAGTCAATTTTTATCAAATTCAGACGAAGTTTCGTGATGAGCGTCGTCCCCGTTTTGGCATTATGCGTGGGCGCGAGTTCAGTATGAAAGATGCGTATTCATTTGATCGTGATGCAGAAGGTTTGAAGAAGTCATATCAAATCATGTTTGATGCATACACTCGCATCTTCAAGCGAATGGGTTTGAAATTTCGTGCAGTAACCGCCGATAACGGCGCCATTGGCGGTTCTGGTAGCCAAGAGTTTCATGTGATCGCTGATACTGGAGAAGATGCGATTGTGTATTGCCCGAATTCGGATTACGCAGCCAATTTAGAGGCCGCTGAATCCTTGGCATTGATCGCTGCGCGTGCTTCTGCAAGCCAAGCGATGACAAAGGTACCGACACCTGAAAAAACCAATTGTGCTGACGTAGCAAAGTTCCTCAATATCCCCCTTGAGAAAACCGTTAAGTCTTTATTATTCGCCGCTGATCAAGAAAATGGTCCAGCAAAACTCTTTATGTTGTTGGTACGTGGTGATCATGAGCTTAATGAAGTTAAAGCAAGCAAAGTACCAGGTATGGCTGAGTCACGTTTTGCTACTGAAGCAGAAATTAAGCAAGCATGTAATGCCCCTGCAGGCTATTTAGGTCCTGTTGGCGTGAGTGCAAGCGTCACTGTTGTTGCTGACCGAACCGTAGCCAATATGTCAGATTTTGTATGTGGTGCAAATGATGCAGGCCACCATTTGACAGGTGTGAACTGGGGCCGTGATTTGCCAGAGCCCTTAGTGTTAGATATTCGTAATGCGGTAGTTGGCGATCCTTCTCCTGATGGCAAAGGTATTGTTGATATATGCCGTGGAATTGAAGTGGGTCACGTTTTCCAATTGGGTACCCGCTACTCTGAAGCGATGGGTTGTACTTACTTAGATCAGCAAGGCAAAGCCCAGCCGATGGTCATGGGTTGTTATGGCATTGGCGTAACTCGTCTGCTTGGTGCGGCTATTGAACAAGGTCATGACGAAAAGGGAATTATTTGGCCTATCTCGATGGCACCCTTTGAGGTGGTTATTTGCCCAATGGGTTACGAAAAGTCAGAACACGTTAAAGCCGCATCTGATCAGCTGCATGATGAATTGCTTGCTGCTGGCATTGATGTCATTTTGGATGATCGCAATGAGCGTCCAGGTGCGATGTTTGCCGATTGGGAACTGATTGGTGCGCCGTTCCGTGTGGTGATTGGTGATCGTGGTTTGGCAGATTCTCAGGTGGAATTTAAGAGCCGTACTGATGCAGATTCACAGAATGTGCCCTTGACACAAATTAAAGAAAAAGTGATTGCAGCCGTCCAGGCCGCAAAGACATCAGTCAATTAATTCTTCAAACTTGTTTTGATTATTTTTTAAAGAGACCGCCAATACCCTTGGCGGCTCCTTTAGCGGCCATAGCAGCCATGGTGCGCGCCATCTTGCCGCCCTTAAATTGCTTCATCATTGTTTGCATTTGCTCAAATTGAGCAAGCAGACGATTTACCTCCTGCACCTCTACGCCTGAGCCTGCGGCAATGCGACGCTTACGACTGGCTTTAAGTAGCTCGGGTTTTCTGCGTTCTTGAGGTGTCATGCTGTCGATGATGCCGCGCATGCGTTTGGTTTGTTTATCAGCATTACTTAACTTTGCTTTAGAGGCAGCCTGAGCCACTTGACTGGGAAGTTTATCCATCAAGCTAGCCATTCCGCCCATCTTTTGCATTTGCATCAGCTGATCGCGAAAGTCCTCAAGATCAAACCCGCCTTTAGAAATCTTGCTCGCTAACTTTTCTGCCTTTGCTACATCGACGTGTTGCTGTGCTTGTTCAACTAAAGCAAGAATGTCGCCCATACCCAAGATGCGGTTCGCCATACGTTCTGCATCAAAAGCTTCTAGGCCATCCATCTTTTCGGCTACGCCAATGAATTTCAGCGGAACACCGGTGACTTGGCGCACAGAAAGTGCAGCGCCACCACGTGAGTCACCATCTAGTTTGGTGAGAATCACACCAGTCAGTGGCAGTGCCTCATGGAAGGCTTTAGCGGTATTGACCGCATCTTGCCCTAGCATGGCATCCACCACAAATAATGTCTCGATTGGATTGAGGCTGGCATGCAATGTTTTAATTTCTTGCATGAGCGCTTCATCAATACCTAAACGACCTGCTGTATCAACAATCAAGACATCAAAGTAGTGACGGCGCGCCCAATCTAAAGCAGCAGCAGCAATATCGTTTGGTTTTTGATTGATGTCGCTGGGAAAAAATTCGGCACCAACTTGTTTGGTTACCGTCTCAAGCTGTTCGATCGCAGCAGGGCGATACACGTCACAAGATACGGTGAGTACTTTCTTTTTCTTTTTTTCTTGTAACCATTTGGCTAACTTACCAACGGAGGTGGTTTTACCTGCACCCTGTAAGCCTGCCATCAAAATGACTGCCGGGGGTTGAGTGGCTAAATTAAGCTCACCACTTTGATTGGTGTCGCCCGCCATCACTTGAGTGAGCTCGCGTTGTACAACTCCGACCAGTGCTTGACCTGGACTGAGACTACCTACAACCTCTTCACCCAGCGCCTTAAATTTAATTTGCTCTAACAAAGACTTCACTACGGGTAGGGCTACGTCTGCCTCCAGAAGGGCAAGACGGATTTCCCTTAGCATCTCAGCAGTATTGGCTTCGGTAAGGCGGGCTTGGCCTCGCATTGTTTTCACAACGCGGGATAGACGATCGGTGAGGTTTTCTAGCATTTATCGATTAGACTTTGTAGATGGATATTTTAGGTCACCCAGTGTACGAGTTGCTTCCTTCCGGACTCTATCTGCTTCTTCTGCTTTTTTTGAGCTTTAGCTCAAATGGTAAAGGCAAGTCCTCAGAGTCATCGCCGCTCATCCAAGCCTTTATTCTTCTGGCTCTGCTGGCTCACGGAATGCAGTTACATGACTCGGTATTTACATCCCAAGGTTTTGTTTTTGGGTTTGCGCAAGATTTATCACTAATTGCTTGGGTTGGATTGGCTTTCTACTGGTTTCAATCTTGGTTTTTGCCGATTTCCAGCTTGCGTTGGTTAGCCGTTCTTTTTGCATTCGTCTGCTCTCTTTTGCCAAGCGTATTTCCTGGAGCCTTGATTTCGCCAAGAGCAGTTTCTGATCCTTGGTTTAAAGGGCACTTTATTGTCGCCACGATTTCGGTAGGTTTGCTCAGTTTGGCTGCGATGCATGCCATGTTGATGAGCATTCAAGACCGAGCATTGCATCGTCAATTGGCGATTGTCCCCAATAGTCGAATTGCACTTTGGCTCGAAGATTTGCCGCCACTGATGACGATGGAAAGCCTTTTATTTAATTTGTTATATGTTGGATTCGCGCTTTTGAGCATGACCGTTTTTTCTGGTCTACTGTTTTCTCAAACGCTATTTGGTAGGCCACTGGTGTTTGATCACAAAACCATTTTCGCTTTACTCTCTTGGTTTTTATTTGCAGGCTTGTTGTTAGCTCGTTGGCGAGTAGGTTTACGAGGTAGGGCGGCGATTCGTTGGGTCTTAAGCGCATACTTTGCGCTGCTTCTTGCTTATGTGGGAAGCCGCTTTGTTTTAGAAGTCATTCTGCAGAGAGCGTAATCCTTGTTCAAGTGGCTTCTTTTAATTGCTGGCGCATACCTTTTCTATCGCTGGCTAAAAGGTAAAAAACAACTTCAGGCTGCTGATAAGAAAACCCATCATTCCTCGCCAAATCAGGCCCAGAAGGCAATTGATCCTGAAGTAATGGTGCAGTGTCAGCACTGCAAATTACACCTCCCTAAATCAGAAGCCAAGGCTTTTGAGGAACGTTTTTATTGTTCTCAAGAACATCTAAATGGACTCGATCAAGATGGTTGGGTTGGTTCTGCAAAATGGCGTCTTTCACCAAATCAAGATATCCGCCCAGAAGGAGTTTCACCAGATTTAGTGGTAATTCATCACATCAGTTTGCCGCCTGGTGAATTTAAAACGCAAAATTCTAGTCAGTACATCATTGATTTTTTTCAAAACCAGTTAGATGTGAGGGCGCATCCTTACTTTGAGGAAATTGCAGGACAAAAAGTATCTAGCCATTTTTTAATCACTCGAACTGGTGAATTGGTGCAGTTTGTATCTACTCAAAATAAAGCTTGGCACGCTGGGGTCTCTTCATTTATGGGTAGAGAAAAATGCAATGATTTCTCAATTGGCATTGAACTAGAGGGTGATGGGGACACGCTATTTGAAGATGCGCAATACCAAGTCTTAAAAACGCTCACTCAGCTATTGGCAAGTCGTTACCCTAATCTGCAATTTGCAGGACATAGTGATATTGCACCCGATCGAAAGACGGATCCCGGAACTCATTTTGACTGGAAAAAGTTCCAAAATGAGACAGGCATTTCCCCGGAAAACCTGCCTTACGGATTAACTCCTCGTTAGCTCCCAAATTTGTATGTGAGCATACGCTTACTTTTTTAGCCTTAAGTTAAAAAGGGCGAAAAGTAACGCACCAAAATGACCCCCAAAATAGGGCAATCCCTTAGTAAAAATACTAATAAATATTTGTAGGAAAAGACTTATCAAGATCTCAATATTTCCCTATACTTAGTAGCTAATTCAATTTACAACACTAGATATAGTGTTTAAATCCAGCAATACCTTATTGTTTTTTAACGATATTTTGTCCAAATAACTATATATAGACGCGGGAGCAACATGACATACGCAAATCCACAGACGGCAGGCCAAGCACCTGGTTTAAATAACCCAGGAATGAATCCTGCAGGGGCAATCAATCAAGCCCCTTCCGCCAGTTTTGTTGCTGGTGGTGTTGGTGGCACACAAGCGACCCAATTGTCCGATTACAAAATCATTCGCCGCAATGGTTCTGTTGTTGCATTTGAGCCATCCAAAATTGCCATTGCAGTAACTAAGGCATTTTTGGCTGTGAATGGTGGTCAAGGTGCTGCATCTGCGCGTATTCGTGAGCAAGTTGAACAACTAACGCACTCTGTTGTGCGCGCTTTATTGCGTAGCCGTCCTAATGGCGGCACTTTCCATATCGAAGATATTCAAGATCAAGTCGAATTGGCTTTGATGCGTAGCGGTGAGCACAACGTTGCTCGTGCGTATGTTCTTTATCGTGAGAAGCGTAATCAAGAGCGTGCCGCGCAACAAGAGGTTGCTCAAGAAGTTCAAACTGCAAATCAAGCGGCTGAGTCTGGTATTAAGGTAACCGACAATGGTGTAGAAAAGTGGCTTGATATGGCTGCATTGCGCACTGTGATTGAAGCTGCTTGTGAGGGCCTTGGCAACCATATCGATGCCAGCCCAATCATCACTGAGACCATTAAGAATTTATACGACGGCGTGCCAATGGCTCAAGTGTATGACTCCGCCATCTTGGCTTCTCGTACTTTGATTGAAAAAGACCCGGCGTATAGCCAAGTGACAGCGCGCATCTTGATGCACGTGATTCGTAAAGAGATCTTGGGTAAAGAAGTATTGCAGGGTGATATGCAGGCTGAGTACAGCACTTACTTTGCTAAGTACATCCATGAAGGTATTTCAGCGGAATTATTGGACCCTCGCATGAGCGAGTTTGATTTGCCACGCCTGGCTGCCGCTTTGAATGCTAGTCGTGATTTGCAGTTTAACTACCTCGGTCTCCAAACTTTGTATGACCGTTATTTCTTGCACATTGAAGATCGTCGTATCGAGATGCCACAAGCATTCTTCATGCGCGTAGCAATGGGCTTGGCATTGAATGAGTTAGATCGTGAGCGTCGTGCGATTGAGTTCTACGAAATCCTGTCCACATTTGATTTCATGTCCAGTACACCAACCTTGTTTAACTCTGCAACAACTCGTCCACAGCTTTCAAGCTGCTACTTGACGACTGTTGAAGATGATCTCGATGGCATTTATGAGGCATTGAAAGAGAATGCATTGTTATCTAAGTTTGCCGGTGGCTTGGGTAATGACTGGACCAATGTTCGTGCATTGGGTAGTCATATCAAAGGTACTAACGGTAAGTCACAAGGCGTTGTGCCATTCCTCAAAGTGGTGAATGACACAGCCGTTGCTGTAAACCAAGGTGGTAAGCGTAAGGGCGCAGTTTGTGCTTATTTGGAAACTTGGCACCTAGATATTGAAGAGTTCTTGGAGTTGCGTAAGAACACTGGTGATGATCGTCGCCGTACGCACGACATGAACACTTCTAACTGGATTCCAGACCTATTCATGAAGCGCGTCATGGAGAACGGTGAGTGGACTTTGTTCTCTCCATCTAATACGCCTGATTTGCATGACAAATTTGGTAAGGCTTTTGAAGAAGCCTATGTTGCTTACGAGCAAAAAGCAGATCGTGGTGAATTGAAGCCATTCCGTAGAATTCCAGCGCAGCAATTGTGGCGCAAGATGCTTGGCATGTTGTTTGAAACAGGCCACCCATGGATCACTTTCAAAGATCCATGCAATATTCGTAGCCCACAACAGCATATCGGCGTGGTTCACTCTTCCAACCTCTGTACTGAGATTACCCTCAATACAAACGATGACGAGATTGCGGTTTGCAACCTCGGTTCTGTGAACTTAACTGCGCATATGACTACCGATGCAAACGGTAAGTTGGTTCTTGATCACGAGAAACTCCAAAAAACTGTGCGCACTGCAATGCGTATGCTTGATAACGTGATTGATATCAACTACTACGCAGTAGCTAAGGCGCGTAATTCGAACTTAAAGCATCGTCCAGTAGGCATGGGCATCATGGGCTTCCAAGATTGCTTGCATATGCAACGCATTCCTTACGCTAGCGAAGAGGCCGTGAAGTTTGCCGATTCTTCAATGGAAGCGATTTGCTACTACGCATACCAAGCCTCTAGCGAATTAGCTGAAGAGCGTGGCGTATACAGTACCTATAAGGGTTCATTGTGGGATCGTGGCATCCTGCCGCAGGATACTGTAGCGATGTTGGCTGCTGAGCGTGGCGGTTATGTTGAGGTTGATACCTCCTCAACAATGGATTGGGCTAGCTTGCGTACTCGTATCAAGCAACACGGTATGCGCAATTCCAATTGCGTAGCGATTGCCCCGACCGCAACAATTTCAAACATCATTGGTGTTTCTGCTTGTATCGAGCCAACATTCCAAAACTTATTCGTGAAATCCAATCTTTCGGGTGAGTTCACAGTAGTAAATGAGTACTTGGTACGGGATTTGAAAGACCGTGGACTCTGGGATGAAGTCATGATTGCCGACCTCAAGTATTTTGACGGCACCCTGTCTAAGATCGACCGCATTCCCCAAGATCTCCGTGATTTGTATGCAACAGCCTTTGAAGTAGAGCCAAGCTGGTTGGTTGAAGCTGCTTCCCGCCGTCAAAAATGGATTGATCAGGCTCAGTCTTTGAATATCTACATGGCCGGTGCTTCAGGTAAGAAATTGGATGACACCTATAAGTTAGCTTGGTTGCGTGGCCTGAAAACAACCTATTACCTACGCACAATGGCAGCAACCCACGTTGAGAAATCAACTGTGGCTAGCGGTCAGTTGAATTCAGTTTCTAGTGGTGCTGAAGGTAGTGGTATGTCTGCAGCACCTGTTGAAGCAGATGGTCCGGTTTGCACAATGCGTCCAGGCGATCCTGGGTTTGAAGAATGTGAAGCATGCCAATAAGCAATTGGATTATTGGATAGAAATAAAAGAATTTAGGAGAAAGTTATGTTGAATTGGGAAGAGGAGGTAGCTCCAGCACTGGCGAAAGCTGGCCTTGCGCCACAACCAGTTGCGGTGGAGCCACAGCGTCCACAGCCAGATCAAGTAGCAATGGCTGCGCCTCAAGCTACTGCCCCAGCAGCACAAACGCAAAGTGCACCAGCCGCTGGTGGGATGGAAACCCGCCGGGTTAACGTGGCCGATAAGCGAGTGATCAATGCGAAAACTGACGTAAATCAGCTCGTTCCATTTAAATATAAGTGGGCTTGGGAGAAGTATTTAGCAGGTTGCGCTAATCACTGGATGCCACAAGAGATCAATATGAATCGCGATATCGCGCTTTGGAAAGATCCAAATGGCCTGACAGAAGATGAGCGCCGCATTATTAAACGTAATCTTGGCTTCTTTACTACTGCAGATTCTTTAGCAGCAAACAACATTGTCTTGGGCACATATCGTCAGATTACTGCTCCAGAGTGCCGTCAATACCTATTGCGCCAAGCGTTTGAGGAAGCAATTCATACTCACGCCTACCAATATATTGTGGAATCTTTAGGTTTGGATCAAGGCGAAATCTTTAATGCGTATCACGAGATCGAGTCGATTCGCGCTAAAGATGAGTTCTTAATTCCGTTCATTGATGTGCTTACTGACCCAACATTTAAGACTGGCACACTAGAAAACGATCAAAAATTGCTCCGTTCTTTGATTGTTTTTGCCTGCGTAATGGAAGGTTTGTTCTTTTATGTTGGTTTTACGCAAATACTTGCAATGGGTCGCCAAAACAAAATGACTGGTGCTGCGGAACAGTATCAATACATCTTGCGCGACGAGTCAATGCACTGCAATTTTGGTATCGATTTAATTAACCAAATCAAGCTGGAGAACCCGCAGTTATGGACTTCCGCGTTCAAAGACGAGATCAAATCGATCTTCGAAAAAGCGGTTGAATTAGAGTACCGTTATGCAGAAGATACGATGCCTCGAGGAGTGCTCGGATTGAATGCTCCGATGTTCAAAGGTTACCTAAGATACATTTGTAATCGCAGATGTTTGCAAATAGGACTTGACGCGATGTTCCCAAATGAAGAGAATCCATTTCCATGGATGTCAGAAATGATTGATCTTAAGAAAGAAAGAAACTTTTTTGAGACACGCGTTATTGAGTATCAAACTGGTGGTGCGCTTAGTTGGGAGTAGTTAGCTAGTTTTAAAGCGCACAACTGGCTAAATAGGAGATTAGACGGTTGGATAGTTTTAGAAGTCAGCAAAAACAGACTCAAATCCGAAAACCCTTGCTCAAGGGTCTATGGTCTACTCTCCCCATTTTTTCTAACAAATTTAAGAAGCCGTTGTCCTTCGGGGCTACGGCTTTTTTTCCGGGATTCATTAGCGTGCAGCACTTAGCATCAAGCCGCGCGCCGATGAATGGCTCGCTCGTCAACTCCAAAAGGTTGCAAAACCAGATGGAAATGAATGGTCGGGTCTTCTTAATGTAGTTTGTACTAATCCTCACGTGAAGGAGTAACACACATGGCAACAAAGAAAAAACCTGCTGCAAAGAAACCAGCTGCTAAGAAAAAAGTAGCTGCTAAGAAACCAGCTGCTAAGAAAGCAGCAGCTAAGAAGCCAGCTGCTAAAAAAGCTGCTAAAAAGCGCCCAGCTGCTAAAAAAGCAGCAGCTAAGAAGCCAGCTGCTAAAAAAGCTGCTAAAAAGCGCCCAGCTGCTAAAAAAGCAGCAGCTAAAAAGCGCCCAGCCGCTAAAAAGGCTGCTAAAAAGCGCGTAGCAAAAAAAAAGTAAGTAAGCCTGCTGCGAAGAAAGCGGGCTCTGCGGTAAAAAAGCCCGCGGCTAAGAAAGCTGAGTCAGCGACTAGTGCGTTGAATCCAGCTGCAGCTTGGCCCTTCCCAACTGGCACACGTCCTTAATAGACGGGTGTTATTAGAAGGGGTCTCTCACGAGACCCCTTTTTTATTGCCAGTAAATTAGCCGAAACGAACGAAGCTTAAAAGCTAAATCCAAATGCTGACTTAAACTGCTCGGCAATTTGAGTTTTGCTCAAGCGGTGATTTTGGGGTCCTTGATGAGCAATCTTGATTGAACCCATGAGACTAGCTAGTCGCCCAGTAGTTTCCCAATCCATGCCATTTTCAAGACCAAAGAGCAGTCCACCGCGAAATGCATCACCACATCCGGTTGGGTCAATTACTTTTGCCGCCGGAACCGGTGGAATAGTAATGCATTTACCCTCGGTATAGATTTCTGCGCCTTGAGCACCTTTGGTGACAATCAGCGCTTTAACTCTTTCGGCTATTTTTGCCAACTCTAAACCTGTTTTTTTGGAAAGCATCTCGCCTTCATAGTCGTTTACAGCCAAATAGCTGGCAATCTCGACTAATTCGAGGAGCTCTGGACCATCAAACATGGGTAAGCCTTGGCCTGGATCGAATATGAATGGAATGTTTGCATCTGCGAGCTGGTGGCAGTGCTCCCACATTCCTTGTCTGCCGTCTGGAGCAACAATTCCGAACTTTGCTGCTCCTTTAGCGTTTTTGTTGCGCTCTGCCACTACTGATGCCACTTGATTAAGATGCGATTCACTCATCGCTCCAGGATGAAAAGCGGTGATTTGATTATTGGTTTGATCGGTAGTGATCATCGCTTGGGCTGTAAAAGCGTTATCGATTTGGCGAATATGGCTCGAATCAATCTTGAGTTGCTTAAGATGATCCATGTAGGGGTTTGCATCTCCCCCAACAGTTGCCATGATGATTGGGTCGCCACCTAAGAGGTGGAGGTTGTAGGCGATATTGCCAGCACAGCCACCAAATTCACGGCGCATCGTTGGCACTAGAAATGCCACATTGAGGATGTGAATTTGTTCTGGAAGAATTTGATCGGCAAACTTGCCTTCAAAGTTCATGATGGTGTCGTATGCAATAGAGCCACAGATCAGGCTAGCCATAAGTTACTTTCTTTGGTGATGAAGGAGAAATGGTGTCTAAAAAGGTCTTGAAAATGTTTTAACGTGGGTAAATCACATGCACGCGATAACCAGCCGCACCTGGCGGTAGCGTAAACCGCAATTCTGTTTGAATGATCTCCCCTGTAGCGGCGCCATCTTTTAAAAAATGGACATGTGACTCTTGCCAAGCGGATGGCAACCACTCTGATGGAGTAAGTTGAATCGATTTAAGTTCAGATTCATCTGCATCAGTAAAGGAAACAACTAAATTTGGGAGTAAAACTGGGATTGCAAGACGATTTTGCACTGCAACTTTTAGGATAGATTGATTTACAGGCGTTTTAAGGTCCTCACGCGCGTTTTCAGGCGAAAGTGTTGCTGAAGTTATTTTCCATGCGAAAAAATCGCTTACAGGGCTGTTAAAACACTTTAATGCGCTACATAATTTTTGATCAATCGATTGCAAAACTGAAAAAGCACGAACTGCAACAGTATTTGATGTTCCATCGATGCGTGGTGCTAATGCAGGAATCAGAGAATTTCTGAAAAGATGCTCACCCAGCAATAGCAAGACCAGCAAAAAAAGACTCAGCAGAGTCAGTTTTAGATACCCCGATTGTTTAATACTTTTTTTTTGACTATGGGTTGAATATGCGCTGGCAACAGTTTCAGAAATGGGGCCAATCTTTTGTTTACGCTCCAGGGCGCCATGCAAGCAAACCCAGCCTTCACTCTCACGCCACACAGTAAGTTGAAGCCACTGGCTATAGGTGGCAATAACTTCATCTGCTTGGCGCGCAAGCACACCCGATAAAACAATTTGACCGCCTGGACGCATCTTATTGACTAATGCAGGAGCTAGTACCTGCAAAGGGTTGGCCAAAATGTTTGCCATCACAATGTCGTATTTAATTTCTGCTGCTAACTCTGGAGCACCTTCGGTTGGTAATACAAATCGAATCTCAGCGTGATTGATTTCAGCGTTGCTTTGAGCGGCAACCATCGCTTGAGGGTCGATGTCAGTACCAACTACAGGATTGCAGCCAAGCTTAGCTGCAGCAATAGCCAAAATGCCAGATCCACAGCCGTAATCCAACAAACTTTGATTTGCGAGATTCTGATATTCTTCTAGCCAAAGTAAGCATAAATGTGTAGTTGGATGACTACCTGTTCCAAAGGCAAGTCCAGGATCTACTGCTAAGCAAATTGCATTTGGATCGCTCGGTGCGTCATGCCAAGAGGGAACTACCCAGATCCGTTTTCCAATCTGAATGGGCGCAAACTGGCTCTGAGTTAAGCGAACCCAGTCTTGTTCTTCCACAGTTTTTTCTTGAGGCGCAGCTAGTTGGAAGCCAGCCTCTTTGAGGGAGGCTAATAGCTCTGGAATGAATTCCGCGGAGCCTGATGCATCGATTTCGGGGTTGAAGAGGGCGGTAACCGATGATCTATCCCAAGCTTGTACTTCAGGTGATAAACCTGGTTCGCCGTAGAGTGGGTTTTCGTCATAGCCACCTGCGGCATCATCTTCAACCGTTACAGAGAGCGCACCCAACTCGAGTAATGCATCTCCTAAAGGTTCGGCAGTCTCTGCTGCTACCGTGAATACCAGTTCACGATAAGACATGTAACGCTCTTATAGCTCGCATCAATTACGATTTGCCGCGGCTGGCAGCTTGTTCTTCTAAACGATGTTCAAGATAGTGAATGCTTGTGCCGCCCTCTATAAAGTTTGGATCGAGCATCAGTTCACGGTGTAGAGGAACGTTCGTAGTAATGCCATCAATCACCATTTCAGAAAGGGCAATTTGCATGCGACGAATAGCTTGTTCGCGAGTATTGCCGTAAGAAATAAGTTTGCCGATCATGGAATCGTAATTAGATGGAACCATATAGCCGCTATATGCGTGAGAGTCCACGCGAATACCGGGACCACCAGGCATATGGAATGAGCCAATGCGGCCAGGACTTGGGGTGAACTTGAAAGGGTCTTCCGCGTTAAGGCGGCACTCGATGGCGTGCCCACGGAACACAATATCTTTCTGGCGATAGCTCAGCTTTAAGCCAGCAGCAATCCGAATCTGTTCTTGAACGATATCCACGCCGGTGATCATCTCGGTAACAGGGTGCTCAACCTGAACGCGGGTATTCATCTCGATAAAGAAGAATTCGCCATTCTCATACAAAAACTCAAAAGTGCCCGCACCACGATAGCCAATTTTTCTGCAGGCATCTGCACAACGCTCGCCAATTTTAGCGATTAAGCGACGATCAATTCCTGGGGCTGGCGCTTCTTCAATTACTTTTTGATGGCGACGTTGCATAGAGCAATCGCGTTCACCAAGCCATATCGCATTTCCATGGGTATCTGCTAGAACCTGAATTTCTACATGGCGAGGTTTTTCTAAGAACTTCTCCATATAGACTTCTGGGTTACCGAATGCACGACCTGCTTCTTCACGAGTCATGTTTACAGCATTAATTAAATGCGCTTCGGTATGAACTACACGCATACCGCGACCGCCACCGCCACCAGCTGCTTTAATAATGACGGGATACCCCACTTTTTTTGCAGTAGCAATAATTTCTTTTGGATTGTCTGGCAACGCCCCATCAGAACCAGGAACGCAAGGCACACCAGCTTTAATCATGGCGCGTTTAGCAGAAACTTTATCGCCCATGAGTCGAATGGATGCGGCAGTTGGACCAATAAAAGCAAAACCCGATTTTTCAACGCGTTCAGCGAAGTCTGCATTCTCAGAGAGGAAGCCGTAACCTGGATGGATTGCTTCAGCGTCAGTTACTTCCGCCGCGGAAATAATCGCCGGCATGTTCAGATAACTTTGGGGTGAGGGTGCAGGGCCGATACATACGGCTTCATCAGCTAGTTTGACGTATTTGGCTTCTTTATCAGCTGTGGAGTACACCACAACGGTTTTAATTCCCAACTCGCGACAGGCGCGTTGGATGCGAAGAGCGATTTCTCCGCGATTGGCAATCAGAATCTTATCGAACATGTCGGCTCTGAGTTAGGTAAAGGGTTTGAAAAAATGAAAAAAGAATTAAGTGCAATGAATTGTGATTTAGTGCTTAAGCAATCACAAATAAGGGTTGATCAAATTCAACGCCTTGACCGTTTTCACACAGAATTTCTTTGATCACACCAGCCTTCTCAGATTCAATTTCATTAAGCAACTTCATTGCTTCAATGATGCAAAGTGTTTGACCAACTTTTACCGTGTCACCGACATTTACAAAGTTTGGAGACTCGGGGTTTGGCGCGCGATAGAAGGTGCCAACCATTGGTGAGCGGGCAACAAAGCCTTCTGCAACAGCGGGCGCTTCTGCAGCAGGCGCTTGAGATGTGACTGTTGGTGCCACAGGCGCTGCCGCAATAGTTTGTACTGGCGCAGGATTGGCATAGACAACCTGTCCTGTTGCAACTGGAGAACCGGAATTGACAATGCGAACACGATCTTCACCCTCGTTTACTTCTAATTCAGAAATGCCCGATTCAGAAACCAGGTCGATCAAGGTTTTAAGTTTTCTAAGATCCATATGAGTGCGTCCTCTCTTGAAATTCTGTAAATAAGCTTATTTATTTAAACGGGCAATTGCTGCCTGCAATGCAAGTTCATAGCCAATTGCACCAAGCCCGCAAATCACTCCTGTCGCAATGTCAGATAGGAAGGAGTGTTTCCGAAATTCTTCGCGCTGATGAATGTTGGATAAATGAACTTCAGTAAATGGAATGGCAACCCCAGCCAAGACATCACGCAGCGCTACGCTAGTGTGGGTAAAAGCGCCTGGATTAATGATGATGAAATCCACCCCATCTTGCTTTGCTTTCTGGATGCGATCAATCAATTCACCTTCATGGTTGCTTTGGTAGGTGTTCAATTCAATAGACTGGGCTTTTGCAATCTCGCCTAACCTTTGGTGGATATCTTCAAGGGTAGTTTTGCCATAAACCTCTGGCTCACGAGTGCCCAGTAGATTGAGGTTCGGGCCTTGTATAACGAGAATTGAAGCTTTTTTAGACATAGATCCCTATTTTTAGATGCAGTTAGGTGTCAATTGTTTAATTTGGCTTTTAGCCACCCACACTACTATTTGCTTCAGTTGTGATGGGTGAAAGTATACCTTCAGAAGTCTCTGAAAAGTTTAAAACTGGGCCTCAAAAATCAAATTTTCACTACTTTTACATGCAAATAATGAAAATTACCGAGTAAATTGCTTATTAATTAGGCAATTAATAAAAGATTGAAATTAGCTAAAATAGCTTAAAAACACTTAAAGTGTGCTTTTAATAGCTTTTTTCAGCTCATCTTCGCTTATTTTCCCTAATTTTGTGAAAGTAGACTTCCCGCTTGGGCTAATGATGATGGTGTAGGGCAGGGCTCCTTGAGAATTTCCCATTTGCTTTGCCAGATTGCTACCTTCCAATCCGCCAATAACGATTGGGTAGGAAACGGGGGTTTTTTGGAGAAATTCACGTATATTAGATGGTGAATCAATACCGATACCGACAAATAAGACATTGTTAGTGGCATATTCTTTGGAAATTTGATCCAAAGTGGGCATTTCTTCTACGCAAGGAGGGCACCATGATGCCCAAAAGTTGACTACCAACACTTTCCCTCGCCAATTGTCGGTATTGGCTGGTTTTCCTTCTGGCGTTTGCCAAGAATTAGCGAAAAATGCCTTGATGGACGGTTCGCTGGCTAGCCCAGATTGAGTGATCCATTGCGAAGTCAATATGCCCGCAAGAAGTGCCAATATGCTGACGCCTGCAATCACAATCCATTGTCTTCGGTTCATCTCCAGTCCTTCGCTAAAATTCGTTAATGCATATACATATTTTGGGCATTTGCGGCACTTTCATGGGTGGCATTGCCGCAATAGCTAGACAAGCAGGGCATCGCGTAACGGGTTGCGATGCCAATGTTTACCCCCCAATGAGCACGCAACTGGAATCCCAGGGTATTGAGCTGATTGAGGGTTTCTCGCCAGATCAATTATTGCAGTTTGAGACGATGCCAGATTTATTTGTGATCGGCAATGTGGTTTCGCGTGGCAATCCATTGATGGAGGCCATTCTGAATCAAGGGCTTCCCTATATCTCCGGCCCACAATGGCTTGGCGAGCAAGTTTTATATGGCAGACATGTTTTGGCGGTAGCAGGTACGCACGGCAAAACCACTACTTCAGCAATGCTCACTTGGATTTTGGAGTTCAATGGTTATCAGCCAGGGTATTTGATTGGAGGCGTGCCGTTAAATTTCACAGTCTCTGCACGTTTGGGCGACGGTCGATATTTTGTAATTGAAGCGGATGAGTACGACACTGCGTTTTTTGATAAGCGCAGTAAGTTTGTTCACTACAGACCGCGTACCGCTGTATTAAATAATTTGGAATTTGATCACGCCGATATTTTTGCGGACCTTGCTGCAATTGAAACCCAGTTTCACCATTTAGTACGCACTGTTCCAGGCGATGGATTATTAGTGGTGAATGGTGAGGAGCCTGCTTTAGAGCGCGTCATCACTAGAGGTGCATGGGCGCCGGTAGAGCGCTTTGGGCAAGACGCTGCTAACGAGTGGTCTTTGGTTTCACAAGAGGCCGATGGTTTCCTTGTTCGCAAAGCAGGCAAAATTGTTGCCACGGTGACCTGGGCGCCAGATTCTGGCGTAATGGGTAGGCACAATCAATTGAATGCGCTTGCTGCAATTGCGGCTGCAAACCATATTGGAATTTCTCCTGCAGATTCTGCGCGTGCATTGGCTGAATTTAAAAACGTCAAGCGTCGACTCGAGACCATTGGTGTTGCTAATGGCGTTACTGTTTATGACGATTTTGCGCACCACCCTACTGCTATTACAACTACAGTTGATGGTCTGCATCGACGTGTAGGTAAGTCCCGTATTTTGGCTGTTCTTGAGCCTCGTTCTAATACGATGAAGCTTGGCACGATGAAAGCCCAGTTACCTGATAGCTTGCAGCAAGCTGATCTAGTTTTTGCCTATGGCGCTAGTAGCGGTAAAGAGCCTTTGGGATGGAATTTGGCAGAGGTTCTCGCGCCACTCAATTCTAAAGAGGAAGTGAAAGCGCAAGCATTTGATGACCTAGATTCTCTCGTGCTTGCAGTGGCAAAAGAAGCTAAGCCAGGCGATCACATTTTGGTCATGAGTAATGGCGGCTTTGGTGGCGTACACCAAAAAATATTAAAAGCAATCGCAAGCTAAATTCATTTGCAGCAACTTCACATACAACTACAGATACTGAAAGTAAATTTATGGGTGATCGATTAAAAGGTAAGGTAGCAATCGTTACTGGAGCGGCTAAGGGCATTGGTTTTGCAACGGCTCAGCGTTTTGCGCAAGAAGGTGCAATTGTGATCGTTGCTGATATTAACCCTGAAGCGGTGAAAAGTGCGGTTGCACAAATCCCGAATAGCGAAGCACATGTCATGAATGTGACAGATCGCGCGAGTATTCAATCGGTCGTCGATCAAGTAATGCAACAGCATGGCCGTATTGATATTTTGATCAACAACGCAGGCATTACTCAAGATGCCCGCTTAATCAAAATGACTGAAGCCCAATTTGATTCAGTTATTGACGTGAATCTCAAGGGTGTTTTCAATTGCACTCAGTTGATTATTCCTCATATGTTGGAGGCTGGTTCTGGCGCGATTGTAAATGCATCGAGCGTGGTTGGTTTGTATGGCAACTTTGGTCAAACTAATTACTCGGCTACAAAGTTTGGTGTGATTGGTTTTACCAAGACTTGGGCGCGTGAACTTGGCCCCAAAGGCATTCGTGTTAATGCGGTATGTCCCGGATTTATTGCTACTGAAATGGTGAAAGCCATGCCAGAAAATATTCTGAAAGATATTGAAAAGCGTAGTTGGCTTGGCCGTTTGGGTACCCCTGAAGAAATGGCTAACGTGTATTTATTCTTGGCTAGTGATGAGGCTAGCTATGTCAATGGCGTGGCATTAGAAGCTAGCGGCGGAATTTCGCTATAAGCATGAATCTCTTATACGAAGAGGGTGGCGACATCAAAATCGCCACGGTGCAGTCTGCAACCGGAACAGGTGATGTAGAGTCTTGGCAGGCAACGAGCTTGTCTGGCAAAAAAATCAAGCTTAAAGCCAAAGAGGTTTGGCTGCGTTTTGAAAAGCCTGAAGCGCCCGCTGTGATGGATGAAGCAACAACACTATCCAAAGAAATTGATTTGCAGTTGTTATGGGATTGCGCGCCAGATGAAGAATTTGGTCTGGTAGATGTGGCTCACGAGTACTTTGGAGATCAAGCAACCATTCCTCAACAAGTTTCGCTAGCGATCGCATTGCAAGGTGCACCAGTTTTTTTTCGTCGTAAGGGTCGAGGCCGTTTTCAAAGAGCCCCTTTAGAGCAGTTACAAGCAGGTCTAGCTGCGCTTGAGCGTAAGCAAAAAGAATTGGAGCAACAGTCCCTGTGGCAACAAGATTTAGTAGCGGGAGCATTTCCTGAGGCTTTGAAGGCTTCTGCCAAGCAACTGTTATTTGTTCCTGATAAAAATAGCTCTGCATACAAAGCCTTCAATGCTGCTTGTGCAGAGACGGGTGAGTCGCCTGCGCAATTGATGATTCGTTGTGGGGCAATTGACTCTCCATTGGCATATCACCAAGGAATGTTTTTAAAAGCCTACTTCCCTAATGGTTCTGTGCATAACCCAAATGTAGGGGTTGATCAGGATGCTTATGAAGCGGCGATTGCAGAACTACCTCTTGCAGATGTCCAGGCTTTTTCTATTGATGACTCTGGAACCACAGAAATCGATGATGCGCTCTCTGTAACAGAATTGCCAGAGGGCGGTCATCGGATTGGCATTCATATTGCAGCACCTGGTTTGGTACTAGCTAGAGATGATGCGCTTGATGAAGTGGCCCGCAGTCGGATGTCTACGGTCTATTTTCCGGGTGACAAAATCACAATGTTGCCTGATACCGTCATTCAGAAATTCTCTTTAGATGAAGGGGGTTCAAGACCTGCTTTGTCGGTGTATGTGGATATTAATGCTGAAGGGGTTGCAAATCGAGAGACTATTCAAATGCGTGCGGAAATGGTTCCGATTGCTGCGAATCTGCGTCTTGAGAATATTGAGCATTTGGTTAGTGACGAGACTTTGTTAGATGCCGCCACCAAATATCCTTACAAAAAAGAGTTGGCAATTTTATGGCGAGCAGCAAAACACTTGCATGCAGGGCGTCAAGAGAAGAGGCTGGCTAGTGGATTGCGTGTAGAGCAGTTAGGTTTAATAGATCCAAACGCTTTAGCAAGAGATTTTCATTTTCAAATCAAAAACAAGGATGGGGTTGAGCGGGTAGAAATTACTCCACGACAGCGCGGTTCTATTTTGGATACGATTGTTGCTGAGTGGATGATTTTTTGTAATAGCGCATCTGGTCAATTGCTGGCAGACCATGGGTTGCCTGGTTTGTTTAGGACGCAAAAGGGTTGGGGACCAATGCGCACCCGTATGCAAACTACCCCTGGACCCCATGAAGGTTTGGGCTTGGACTATTACGCCTGGTCTACCTCACCTTTACGTCGTTACTCCGATTTGGTAAATCAATGGCAGTTACTGGCGCTGGCAAAACATGGCGTTACCGCCAAGATGGTTGCGCCGTTTCCGCCACGAGATGCAGTATTGATGGGGATTGCTGCAGACTTTGAATCCTCTTATCAGGCTTATGGTGAGTACCAAGATCGTTTGGAGAAATATTGGTGTTTACGTTGGGTTGCACAAGATGAATCCCCAAGAGATATTTATGTAAGACATTTAAAAGAGGGTATGTCGAGGGTTGAGCCCATACCTTTACATTTACCTATTCCAGAAATGGCAAGTCATCCGCGAATGACTAGAGCCCTTGTGAAGGTATCAGATGTAGATTTATTGCAATTGAGTGCAGCAGTCAGGGTCATCGAGATTGAGAAAGATGACCAAGGTAACCAAGGTAACCAAGGCGAAGAAAACCAAGTAACTCCAGCAGCCGGAGATGCGGAAGAAGATGCGAGCTTGGAATAAAACGATGCATTTTCCGCGTTTTGAAAAAATAGCAAGACTGATTTCTTATTTTCAAAATGCTTGGCGTAAACATCCCTTTCGCTTAGCGCTTTGTATTTCGCTCTTTATTCACATTGTTCTCTTATCGTTTCGCTGGGGTATGGAGGAGATTCAGAATCGTCGCCTAAATACCCCGTTGAGTGTAGTTCTAGTAAATGCCGGTAGTAAGTCACCTCCTATGCAGGCAAATAAATTGGCTCAAGCTAACTTGCAAGGAGGCGGGAAGTCTGAGGTGCAGGATATAACGGCTTTGCATCGAGCTAGATTGGGTGCTGAGAGCCGTCTCGAGGTCTTGGAGAAACAGCAAAAGCAAATGTTGACCAAACTCGATGAGCAACAAGCTCGCTCTGGTGGTCGCAAAAGTAGCGACGAGCAAAAAATAGTTCAGCAGTTCAATTCCCTTGAGGCTGAATTAGCCAAGCGATTGCAACAAGATGGTCGTCAGCCGCGCCGTAAAGTGCTAGCTGGCGCTAACACTAAAGCAGTAGTCTTTGCTCATTATGTTGATGCGATGCGCCAAAAGATTGAGGCTTATGGCAGTACGTTTTTCCCGCGTGCAAATGGACGAGCTTTATATGGCAGTTTAGTAATCGTAGTAAGTGTGGATGCACAAGGTCGAATTGCCAATAACGCACAGGGGAAAGATGGACTTTCAATTGGGCGTAGTTCTGGTAATCCTGAGTTAGATCGTCAAGCGCTTGCAATTGTCAGAGCTTCTGCACCATTTGGCCCTTTTCCAGTAGAAATGCGCAATCAAATTGATGTGCTTGATTGGGTCTCAACTTTTGACTTCACCCGAGAGAGCGGTAATCATTTGGAGTTGCGGAACTAATTCGCTTATTCTGTAAGCCTTATGACTTCAAATACCAGCCTAGATCTTCATACCGACCCCAAACTTTTTGTGGGTAAGGATGTCTACGCGGTTGCAGGAAATCCCATTTCGCATAGCAAGTCCCCAGTGATTCACCAATACTTTGCAGAGCAGGCACAGCAAGCCATGCACTATGGACGCTTGCAACCAGAATTAGATGATTTTGCAAAAGCAGCCAGGTCATTTTTTGCTGCTGGTGGCAAAGGGATGAATGTCACAGTGCCTTTTAAGTTAGACGCCCAGGTTTTTGCAGATCAATTAACGAATCGCGCACAGTTAGCTGGTGCTGTGAATACGCTATGGATTGAGGATGGCAAAATTTATGGTGACAATACCGATGGCGCAGGCTTGGTACGGGATTTATTGGCACAAGGAATTGATATTCACGCCTCACGTATTTTGTTATTAGGTGCAGGTGGTGCATCACGCGGTGTGATTAGTCCTTTGCTGGAGCATTCACCTAAATGCCTGGTGATTGCTAATCGCTCTACCGCCAAAGCAGATGAACTAGTAAAGTTATTTGCTGATTTAGCTGCATGCAAAGAGGTGGCGCTAGAGTCCCGCACCCTAGCTGATTTAGAAAATTCTCAAAAGACACCACATGCTTTTGATCTAGTGATTAATGCAACCGCTGCGGGGTTGACTGATGAATCACCTTTGAGTGAGTTGGCGGTAACGCAGGTTTTCAAGCCTGGCTCATTTGCTTATGACATGGTCTACGGTAAGACAACTGCCTTTATGAAGCAAGCATTACAGCGTGGCGCTCGTATTAGCGATGGCTTGGGAATGCTGGTAGAGCAGGCGGCTGATGCGTTCTTGTTATGGCGTGGTTTAGAACTTGCTTCAAAGATCGATCCGCGTGCTGTCCTAGCTAAGTTACGCAGTTAATCTACTTCATTACATTAATTCTCATCTTTAATGCGCTGGATTTTTTATCCACTCAAATGTTTGTTAGTTGGCTTTGTCGCCATGCAACTGTATTTTGTAATTCAGATTGGTTTATGGACCAGCCTAGATCCCAGTAGTACAGCCTTCCAGAGGGCGGAACGTTGGCGCCTATGCTCATGGCATTTCACATGCTCTATTCAATCTCGATGGGTGCCCTATGACAAGATTTCAAATAATCTTAAGCGAGCAGTATTAGTTAGTGAAGACGATATCTTTTTTCAACACAAAGGGGTGCGTGTTGAGGATATGCAAAAAGCTTGGGAGAAAAATCAACAACAGAATCAGGAAAGATTGCGCTCTGGTGCAAAGACTAAGGTTGCCTTACGAGGTGGGTCAACAATAACCCAACAATTAGCGAAAAATCTTTTTTTATCTTCGGAGCAAAATTATTTTCGTAAGGCTCAAGAGCTCATGATTACTGGGTTGTTGGAGTTAATGCTTTCCAAGCAAAGAGTATTAGAGATTTATTTAAATTCAGTAGAGTGGGGCGAAGGCATTTTTGGGGTTGGTGCGGCTTCCCAGCATTACTTCGCTACTAGCCCAGCAAATTTAGATATTGAGCAAGCTGCTGCATTAGCCTCAGCTTTACCGGCACCAAAGTGTTTCGATAAAGCACAATATTGCCGTAAGGCTAATATTCATTTTCCGACTCGGCAAGAATTCATTCTGGAGAATATGGGGCGCGTCGCACTAGCCCCAATCCCTCCAATCCCTACACCTAAAAATACTAAGCGATAAGTTTATTCACCCACTAATATTTAAAGTGCTTGGCTTGCCGCTCTTAGTGCGTCACGCGTGTTTGTTGCGACTACTCTTGCTGCTTGAGCAAAATCGTTTCCTGAGCTGGCATACAAAATTGCTCTAGAAGAATTGATGATCATGCCTGTCCCAGGTTTGCCTGCGATTGCGCCTGCTTTAACAGTTGCATCAATATCGCCACCTTGAGCCCCAATACCTGGAATCAGCAAAGGCATATCGCCCACGATTGCGCGAACCTTGGCAATTTCATCTGGAAAGGTTGCTCCAACCACCAGACCAATTTGCTTGCTGCTATTCCATTGGGTAGCAGCAAGCTTCGCAATATGAAGATATAGGGGTTCGCCATTTGGCGAAACATTTAAGAACTGTAAGTCTGATCCACCGGGGTTAGATGTGCGGCATAAGACGATGACGCCTTTACCTGTATGTTTCAGGTAGGGCTCGATCGTATCGAATCCCATATATGGGTTAACAGTTATGGCATCTGCGCCATAGCGTTCAAAGGCCTCTAGGGCGTAATGGTCTGCTGTACTGCCAATATCCCCGCGCTTGGAATCCAAGATTACTGGGATGTGGGGGTATTTATTCTTCAAGTGGTAAATCAGCTTTTCAAGTTGAGCCTCAGCCCTTTGGGATGCAAAGTAGGCAAATTGGGGTTTAAAGCAACAAACGAGGTCTGCTGTAGCATCGGCAATTTCACGACAGAACTCAAAGATAGCTTCAGGTTTGCCTTGAAGGGATTGGGGGAGGCGCTTGGGATCTGGGTCAAAACCTACGCACAGCATGCTGCCTTGGGAAGCCCATGCAGACTGGAGTTGCTGGTAAAAGGTATTTGAGCGAGAGTTCATTCGATTTGGCTTATTTTAATGAAAAGGTCATGATCTATAGGATAAACTAGCGCACATTCCTTAGGAGTTCACCATGATCAACTTGTTCGTCCTGCAAAATGGCCGCCTCTCTCAAGAGCAAGTGGAAGATCGCAATGAATTATTGCAGTATGCCAATCCTATTTGGATTGACGTGGTTGACCCAGAAGAGGAAGAACTGATCTGGATTAAAGAGGCTTTTGGCGTACTTTTGCCTGAGCTAGATGACTTGGGCGACTTAGAGGCTTCTGCTCGCTACTTCGAAGCAGATGATGGTCATCTTCATATTCGTACCGATTTCTTATTGGACGAAGAGGAAACCTCTCGCAACGTACGCGTCGCATTCGTGCTCACCAAGCAAGTGTTGTTCTCCATTCATGATGAAGATTTGCCAGTATTCCGCTTAGTACGTTTGCGCGCTCGTTTGCGGCCAGGATCTGTTAGCAATGCAAAAGATGTTTTGTTGGATTTGTATTCAACAGATGCTGAATATTCTGCGGATGCCCTGGAAGAGGTTTATGAAAACCTTGAGCAAGCTGGTAAACAAGTTTTACAAGACGACATCAATGATGCGGATGCAGAACAGGTTCTCGAGACGATTGCGAAGGAAGAAGATACCAATGGTCGTATTCGTCGCAATGTCATGGATACCCGCAGAGCCCTATCTTTCCTAATGCGTAGTAAGTTGTTATCTGATGAGCAACAAGAGGAAGCGCGTCAGATTTTGCGTGATATCGATTCACTCGAAAACCATACCGCCTTCCTATTTGACAAGATTAACTTCTTGATGGATGCAACCGTGGGTTTCATTAACTTGAACCAATCGAAGATTATCAAGATCTTCTCGGTGGTATCAGTAGCCTTAATGCCGCCAACTCTATTGGCTAGCATTTGGGGTATGAACTATAAACATATGCCGGAGTTAGATGCAACTTGGGGCTATCCAATGGCAATTATTGCCATGATTGTTTCTGCGATTATTCCGCTGTGGTACTTCTATCGCAAAGGTTGGATGAAGTAATTCACCACGTTTTTGCTGGTAGCGCTAGTTCTTGAGAAGTTTTGCTAATTCACTGAGAACGTAATCGCAGGCTTGTTCACGAATGTCGTGTCGATCTCCATCAAAGAGCATTGTTTTGGCATGCACTATATTTTCGCCTGCAGCATTACGAATGGCCCAAGCAAAGCAGACCATACCAACAGGTTTATCTGCAGAGCCCCCGCTTGGCCCCGCAATTCCAGTAATAGACACGGCTACATTGACTCCCGCATTGATCTGAGCGCCTTCTGCCATGGCCTTGGCAACTTCTTCGCTGACTGCTCCAAAAGTCTCCAGTAATTTGCTTGGAACTCCCAAACACTCCATCTTGGCTTCGTTGCTGTAGGTGATATAGCCACGTTCGAACCACTGGCTGGAACCAGCAATTTCCGTCAAGTTGGCGCAAACCAGTCCACCAGTGCATGACTCTGCGGCAGTCATTTTCCAGTTTTTTAATTGCAGAATTTCTGCAAGAGTAGTAACGATGTCGGAGGTGTTCATCAAGAGAATTAAATTAAATGCATGGCACTGATCTGAACTATTGCAAGCACCACAAGTGTGAATAGTGCTGCTGCAAAATCATCAATCATGATGCCAAAACCTCGCCACCATATTTGCGCTTGAGTTGATGGCGTATCTAAATTTTCTCTATTTTTAAAATGGCGATCAATCATTCCTATTGGGCCTGGTTTAACTGCATCAAAAAATCGGAATACAGCAAATGCCAAAATCTGCATCCAAAGATTGGTCGGCATGATGAATGCCAAGATGATCCAAAACGCAATCATCTCATCCCAAACAATGCCGCCAAAATCCCGCTTTCCTAATTCTTCGCTGGTAGATCCGCAGATCCAGCAACCCAAGATGAACCCAGCCCCTAAAATCCATAAGAGAGTAGACGTATCGGATAAAGGAAAAATATAGTCGGCAATTAAAAAGATGGCCCAAGCCCAAAGAGTACCTGCTGTACCTGGAGCCATGGGGCTGAGACCGCTTCCAAATCCAAATGCAATCACTCTATCCACATTTCTAAGCATCCACTTCAAGTTGGGTTTGAAAGTTAACTCTTGTGAGGTGGTGTTATTCACGATGTGATTCATACTGCAAAGTGATCAAAGGATTTAAGAAGATTTGCTGTCTCCGATGCCGAGAGAATTTTTCCATCTGAGCCTATTACATGAACTTGCGACGCATCATTTTTTTTGCGAATGATGCGACCGATACATGTCAGTGGTAAATGAAGTGCATCGCTTATTTCTAAAATAACTTGATGTTGATCTCTGGAGGCGGTAAAGCACAGCTCATAATCATCACCCCCACAAGCGGCAAACTGATTTTGAATCTGAATACTCTGTTTTTTTAAGGTAGCTGATTTTGGTAGACGATCTAAGAAAATTTCTGCGTCTACTTGCGACTGGCGCAAGATGTGTTGCAAATCCCCAAGCAGTCCATCAGAAACATCCAGTGCAGCACTAGCGATCCCTCGCAATCTAAGTCCCAGTTCAACCCTTGGGGTTGGTTGGTGCATACGATGTTCAATTTCCTGAAAATAATTTGCAGGAAGAGGAAGTTCATGACGCAGTGCAGCAAGAGTCAGCCTTGCGTCCCCTACTGTCCCCGAAACCCAAACTTCATCATCGACCTGAGACCCTGATCTACGAATGGCTTTTCCATGGGGCGTGCTGCCAAGAGCGGTGATGGAAATATTGAGAGGGCCCGCAGTAGTGTCGCCGCCAATGAGTGGGCAATGAAACTGATCGGCTATTGAAAGTAGGCCCTTGGAAAAAGCTTCCAACCATTGAATATCAATATTTGGTAGTGCGATAGAGAGCGTGAAGCCAAGAGGTTTAGCGCCCATTGCAGCAAGGTCTGAAAGGTTGACTGCTAGGGCTTTACGGCCTAATTGTTCGGCATCTGTACCCTTCAAAAAATGTCGACCTTCCACGAGCATATCGCTAGTCATAGCGATTTCTTCGCCTAGTGGCGGGTTTATTAGTGCGCAGTCATCCCCAATACCTAAATTGATCGCAGAATTTGGCGATCGCGAGCTGGAGGGCGTTTTGAAAAAACGCTCAATCAGGTCAAATTCACCTAAAGGCTGTGAGGAAGAGTGCATATCTCATTTTATGGCTCTTGGTACTGAGTTGCTCGAGAGGAATAGAATTAATAACCTATTTAGCTTTAATAGACAAAGAAACAAAACAAACTAGTGAGTTCGTTGATGAGTAAAGATAACAGTAAAGAACAACAAATTGCAGCTTTGAGACAGGCCGCGCTTCAGTATCACGAGTCTCCAGTTCCTGGAAAGATTGAGATTGCTCCTACTAAGCAACTCACAAATCAACGCGATTTAGCCTTGGCTTATACGCCAGGAGTTGCAGCACCATGCGAAGAGATTGTGAAAGATCCTGCGAATGCATTTAAGTACACCGCCAAAGGCAATCTCGTTGGTGTGATTACAAATGGTACTGCAGTGCTTGGATTGGGAAACATTGGCCCACTAGCAAGTAAGCCGGTGATGGAAGGTAAGGCGGTGCTGTTTAAGAAGTTTGCTGGCATCGATGTTTTCGATATTGAAGTCAATGAAAACGATCCCGATAAATTGGTTGAAATCATTGCTGCACTCGAGCCAACATTTGGCGGCATTAATTTAGAAGACATCAAGGCGCCTGATTGTTTTGTGGTTGAGCGTAAGTTACAGGCGCGCATGAAAATTCCGGTCTTTCATGATGACCAACACGGCACAGCGATTGTGGTTGCGGCTGCAATTCTCAATGGTTTGAAGGTGGTTGGCAAAGAAGTAGGCAATGTGAAGTTGGTGACTTCTGGTGCTGGTGCTGCCGCCTTGGCATGTTTAGATTTACTGGTGGATTTAGGCATTCCACGTAAAAATATTTGGGTTACTGATCTTGCAGGTGTTGCATACAAAGGTCGTAAAGAATTAATGGATCCAGAAAAGGAGCCATTCTGCCAAGAGACCGATTTGCGCACCTTGGATGAGGTGATTGCGGGTGCTGATATTTTCTTGGGTCTTTCTGCAGGCGGTGTTCTCAAGCAAGACATGGTGAAGAAGATGGCGGATAAGCCACTCATCTATGCCCTTGCAAATCCTACTCCGGAAATCTTGCCTGAAGAAGTGAAAGCGGTACGTCCTGATGCAGTGATGGCAACTGGTCGTACTGACTATCCAAATCAAGTAAACAATGTTTTGTGCTTCCCATTTATTTTCCGTGGTGCATTAGACGTTGGTGCAACCACCATTACCCGTGGCATGGAAGTCGCTGCAGTCAAGGCCGTAGCGGAATTGGCTCAAGCTGAGCAAAGCGAAGTTGTTGCCTCGGTTTACGGAATTGAGAACTTATCATTTGGCCCGGAATATCTGATTCCTAAACCCTTTGATCCCCGCTTGATTACGGTGATTGCGCCTGCAGTAGCCAAAGCAGCGATGGATGATGGCGTGGCTTCGCGTCCTATCAAAGACTTTGATGCGTACCGTAATCAGTTGCAACAATTTGTGTACCACTCTGGTACTTTGATGAAACCCCTCTTTAGTATTGCTAAGCGAGTTGCAGCAAACCAGAAGCGCATTGTATTTGCCGAAGGTGAAGACGAGCGCGTATTACGCGCAGTACAAATCATTATTGATGAGCATCTAGCTACCCCAATTTTGATTGGTCGCCCAGCAGTAATTGATCATCGTATTGAGAAATTTGGCTTACGCATGAAAGCGGGCGATGACTTTGAGGTTGTTAACCCAGAGAGTGATGCACGTTACCGCGACTTCTGGCAGACCTATTTAGGTTTGACTGAGCGCAAAGGTGTCACTGAGTCATTTGCTAAATTAGAGATGCGACGCCGTAATAGTTTGATTGGCTCAGTCATGATCATTAAGGGCATGGCTGACGGTATGATTTGTGGCACGGTTGGTAACTCTGCAACCCATTTGAAATACGTTGATGAAGTAGTTGGTCGCGAGCCTGGTGCAAAAGTATATGGAGCTATGTCAGGATTAATTCTGCCTGGCCGCCAAGTTTTCTTAGTGGATACTCACATCAACATCGACCCCACTGCAGAAGAGTTAACTGAGTTAACTTTGATGGCAGCAAGTGAAATGCGCAAGTTGGGATTGGTTCCCAAGGTAGCGCTGCTCTCCCACTCAAATTTTGGATCCAGTAACGCACCATCTGCAGTCAAAATGCGTGAGGTGCTTGCTTTGATTCAAAAAGCAGATCCTACGTTGGAGATTGATGGCGAAATGCATGGCGATAGCGCTTTGGATGAAACCATTCGTGCTGGCGCAGTGACTTCATCTGCCTTAAAGGGAGATGCGAACCTACTGGTATTGCCAAATATTGATGCGGCGAACATCTCGTATAACTTGTTAAAAACAGCGGCTGGTAATGGCATTGCAATTGGACCGTTGTTATTGGGTGTTGCGAAGCCAATTCATATTCTGACTCCGGCAGCTACCGTCCGTCGTATCGTGAATGTAACTACTTTGGCGGTTGTTGAAGCTGCTAGCAACGCCAGAGGCATTTCCTAAGTCCTTGTAATTTATGTAAGTTAGTGATAACTTACATAAATTAATTACATATAAATCAATGACTTATAAATAAGTATACGTATTTGGGCTTGATTTGATGGCGTGTTAAGGGTAACCTAGCACCCATCATGAATAATCGCTCTGAAAACACCAATATAGCCAGCTTCGAAGAACATAGCCGCGCTGAAAGTTGGGATAGCAACGATCGACTTGAAACAGAATCGTCTGCTGCCAATGTTTATGCACAAGGCGGTTTATCTCGTTTACAAACCTATGCAGCAAATCAAGTTTCGGGGAAAAAAGTGACAGCTTCTTGGCGTGCCGCTTTGGCCGTTCGTGATGCCGGACCACCGGCTATGTTGCGCAGTGTGCGCACTAACATTGTGCAATCGATTCGGGCATTTCGCACGCCTGATTTGCAGGAAGCGGCTACTGAACTCGGTCAACATTTTGTTTATGCAAATTGTGCAAATGCGATGACCAAGGGTGAGGTTCTCGAGGCAATCGCAATTGCGTATACCTTCACAAAACAGCAAGCTAAGAATTTTGATCCGCTGTTAGATGCATTGACCACTACTACTGACAAGGCGGGCCAACAACCTGGATTCGTGGTGGTGCTTGAAGGTTTGCCTTGCACGCAGAAATTTGACAAAGAAGCGCGCGAAACTTTGTTGGATGTATTCCGTGATGCTGTTGATTATTGGGCTGAGCGTCGCACGCCTTATCGTGTTTTCTACTCTTTCGCTTAATACAAAGATAATCAAACCCCGCACCATGAAAACGCCTCAACCGAGGCGTTTTTGCATTTCAGGGTTCCACACGCTATGCACCGCTGTAATGGCTACGACGCCTGCTGTTTCAGTGCGGAGTATTCGTTCACCCAAAGAAACGATTTGATAGCCAGCAGCTTGTGCTTGCGCTTCCTCCTCGGGCGAATGCCCTCCTTCTGGGCCAATCATGAGAATGATGTCTTGAGGTGCATTTTTAACAAGAACGGAATACAAGCTTTGAGTAGCATCCGGACTTAAAAGAAGCTTGAGGGCAGATTTGGGTTCTTTCAAATAGGCATCAAAATTATGAATCGGCTCAAGGGTGGCAAGCACGGTTCTATCGCATTGTTCGCATGCCGCCTGAATAATGCCTTTCCAATGAGCTAGGCGCTTTTGGGCACGCTCTTGATCGCTTGATCGGGTTAACTTAAGAATCGATCGCTCGCACTGTAAGGGGGCGATGACTTGGGCGCCTGTCTCGATGGCTTTTTCCACGATCCAGTCCATTTTGTCGCCCCCGGCTAGTCCTTGGGCTAGGGTTATGGCATAAGGCGTTTCCCGGTGGATGTCAGTGCGAATTTCGCTTAATTGGGCTGAGCCACTTTTTCCGCTTAGGGAGAGGAGTTTGGCTTTGGCGACCTGGCCGTTTCCATCAAAAATCGGGAAGGTCTCTCCAAGTTCAATTCGCCTTACGCGTAAATGATGTGCCACCTCAGGGGTAAGGGGGGTTGGCTTTTCGGAATCCCATGGTCCGGGAAGATAAAATTGAGGCATTACTGAAATATAGCCAATTTATTTTCCTCGAGACTATTTTTACGATGTCAAATCTTCAAATTCGCATGGCCAACGCCATTCGCGCCCTGTCTATGGATGCAGTTCAGCAAGCCAATTCAGGGCACCCTGGTATGCCAATGGGTATGGCAGATATTGCTGTTGGCCTATGGAATGAGCATTTAAAACATAACCCTACAGATCCTCATTGGATTGATCGCGATCGCTTTGTATTGTCAAACGGTCATGGTTCGATGTTGTTGTATTCCTTATTGCATCTTTCCGGCTATGACTTACCAATTGAAGAGTTAAAAAAATTCCGTCAGTTGCACAGCAAAACACCGGGCCATCCTGAATATGGCATTACTACCGGTGTAGAAACGACTACAGGACCATTAGGTCAAGGAATCTCTAATGCAGTCGGTATGGCATTGGCTGAGAAATTACTTGCTGAAGAATTTAATCGCCCCGGTCACAACATCATTGATCACTACACCTATGTCTTTTTAGGTGATGGTTGCTTGATGGAAGGTATTAGTCATGAAGTCTGTTCATTGGCTGGCACATTGAAGTTAAATAAGCTGATTGCGCTTTGGGATGACAACGGTATTTCTATCGATGGAAAAGTGGTCTCTTGGTTTAGTGAAGACACGCCAAAACGCTTTGAGGCTTACGGCTGGAATGTCATCCGAGATGTAAATGGTCATGATGCAGAAGCAGTTTCTAAAGCTATTTCGGTTGCCAAGAAGAGTGATAAACCGACACTGATTTGTTGTAAGACGGCGATCGGCCAAGGCTCTCCAAATATGGCAGGAACCGATAAGGTTCATGGTTCACCACTTGGTGCGGCTGAGATTGCAGCAACACGCGTTGCCTTAAATTGGCCTTATGCTCCATTTGAGGTGCCTCAAGATATTTATGCGGCCTGGGATTTTAAAAAGCGTGGTCAAGCGCTTGAGCATGAATGGAATAAAGAATTTCAGAGTTACAAAAGTAAGTTTCCCGAGCTTGCAGCAGAATTGCAACGTCGTATGCAAGGTGATTTATCAAAAGATTTCGCACCAATACTCAATCAATATTTGAAGACATGTCAGTCCAACGCCGAAACTGTTGCGACTCGTAAGGCCAGCCAAAATGCGATTGAAGCATTAGCTCCTGCGTTACCTGAATTCATGGGCGGTTCTGCGGACTTAACAGGTTCTAATCTCACTAATTGGTCGGCATGCAAAGCGGTGCGCGGTGATCAATGGGGTAACCATATTAATTATGGCGTTCGTGAGTTTGGGATGAGTGCCATCATGAATGGTATTGCTCTACATGGTGGATATATTCCATTTGGCGGCACCTTTCTGACATTCTCGGATTACAGTCGCAATGCAATTCGTATGGCGGCACTGATGAAGTTACGCAGCATTTTTGTCTTTACGCATGACTCAATTGGTTTGGGTGAAGATGGTCCAACCCACCAGTCTGTAGAGCATGTTGCGAGCCTGCGTTTGATTCCAAATCTTATGGTTTGGCGTCCTTGCGACACCACTGAGAGTGCCGTAGCTTGGGGCGCGGCAATCGAGCGTAAGAACGGCCCAAGCGCTCTGATCTTTAGTCGCCAAAATTGCCCGTTTGTGCCTCGCTCGGCAGCGCAAATCAAAGATATTGTGCGTGGAGGTTATGTGCTGCGTGATCCGCAATCTGGAAAGATCAATGCAGTAATTATTGCAACCGGTTCCGAGATTGCCTTGGCCTTACAAGCTGCTGAGCGATTAGAAAAAGATGGTCTCGGTGCGCGCGTAGTCTCCATGCCATCAACTACGGTGTTTGATCAAGAAAATGCAAGTTATAAATCATCAGTCTTACCACCAAATATTCCACGTATTGCGATTGAGGCTGGTGTGAGTGATTTCTGGTGGAAGTATGGCTGTGCTGCAGTGCATGGAGTAGACACTTTTGGTGAGTCTGCGCCTGCGGGTCAGCTCTATGAATATTTTGGTTTAACAGCAGATCAAATCTCGAAGACTGTAAAACAGTGCATCTCGAAAAAGTAATCTGGAATGCACAGTGCAAATGAATTCAATATTAGCTAGGGGAAATCAATGACAATTCGTGTCGCAATTAATGGTTATGGGCGTATCGGTCGCATGGTATTACGGGCTTTGTACGAAGATCAAGTCAATGGCAAGCCACGTCGTGATATCAAAGTGGTTGCAATTAATGCGATGGGCGATATCGCGATTAATGCCCATCTGACTCAATATGATTCAGCGCACGGCCGCTTTCCTGCTGAGGTTTCAGTAGATGGCGATCACATGGTGGTTAATGGCGATCGTATCAAAATGTTTTGCACACGTAATCCTGCAGAAACCCCATGGGGCGAATTAGGTGTTGATCTCGTTTTGGAGTGCACTGGCAAGTTCACTTCAAAAGAAAAAGCCATGATTCATATTCAGCAGGGGGCAAAGAAAGTATTAATTTCCGCTCCTGGTGAAAAAGATGTAGACGCGACGATTGTGTATGGTGTTAATCAAAATGTGTTGAAGCCAGGCGATGTCGTTGTGTCGAATGCAAGCTGCACTACAAACTGTTTAGCACCATTGGTAAAACCATTGCTAGAAAAAATTGGTATTGAATCTGGCTTGATGACAACCATTCATGCCTTTACAAATGATCAGGTATTAACTGATGTGTATCACAAGGATATGCGTCGGGCGCGTTCTGCGGTAAGCAGCATGATCCCAACCAAAACAGGCGCCGCTAAAGCCGTTGGTTTGGTATTGCCAGCGTTGGCAGGGCGCTTTGATGGATTTGCGATGCGTGTGCCCGTGATTAATGTCTCGGTTGTGGATCTCACATTTGCCGCAAGTCGCGCAACCAGCGTAGATGAAGTCAATACGATTCTGAAGGCGGCTAGTGAGGGTGAGCTTAAAGGAATTTTGGGTTTCAATACTCTGCCTTTGGTTTCGATTGACTTTAACCATGACCCACGCCCAAGTATTTATGATGCTTCGCAGACTCGTGTTTCTGCCGACGGCAAATTGGTCAAGGTATTGGCCTGGTATGACAACGAGTGGGGTTATTCAGTGCAAATGCTCAATGCAGCAGAAGCATTAATGGCCGTTAAGTAATAGTTAACAACAATAAGCATTTAATTAACGCTTATTGTTGTTAAAAGTCGTTAAAAAACAAAAAAGACCTCAATTTGAGGTCTTTTTCGCATCTAGGGCTGCCTAAATATGCTTAATTGATCCTAAAAGCACTTATTTTTGCTTATTTCGACAATTTTTCTTCTGGCAATGGCCGTACATGGCTAAAGCATGCTCTTGCAGCTTAAATCCTAGGTTTTTAGCGATATCCCGCTGCCTTTTCTCGATGGCCTCATCTACAAACTCCTCTACGTGCCCACAGTCTAGGCAAATTAAATGATCGTGGTGCTGGCCTTCATTGAGCTCATAGATCGCCCTGCTATCCCCCTTGCTAGACTCAAAATGGCTACGAAGCAATAAGCCAGCTTGTTCAAACTGTGTGAGCACCCGATAAACCGTAGCCAAGCCAATTTCTTGGTCTTCTTTGGCTAAAGCCATAAATACGTCTTCAGCGCTGAAGTGAGTACCGCTATTCTGGTGAAAAAAGTCCAAGATCTTCATTCGTGGACCTGTGGCCTTGAGGCCAATATCACGTAAATTTTCAGGAGTAGGGTTTTGGTTCGTATTCATGGGTTTGGAGGCTAAAATCAATGTCTTAATGATACGACCAGCTATGCAAAATTGCCTTGAACTTTTTAGCCACTTTTTGAATGCACTCACAAAGGGGCTTTTGACTTCCTCTAGGGGGGGAGTTGTGGCGATGGCTTTGTTGATGGGTCTTCTAATGAGCAGTTGTTCAACCGCGGTGGATGAGACTCAACGCGCTTGGATGAATAAAGTATTTCGACCATATGTTCCAGATGTAGTTCAAGGTAACTTTATTTCTAGTGAGCAATATGCCAAATTGAAAGTAGGCATGAGTCGTGAGCAGGTACGCCAAATTTTAGGTACTCCATTGTTAACAAGTTACTTTCATGCGAATCGTTGGGATTACGTATTTGAATTTAAGCGCGCAGGTCAGCGTGTAGGCAAAGAGCGTCATGTCACTGTGTATTTCGATGGTGACAAATTAGTGAAATTTGAGGGTGACGCATTGCCTACAGATGTAGAGTTGGTTGCAGAGATTGATAACTACGCTAAATCAAAGCGATCATTCTGGGATGTCATGACAGGTTCAAACAAGCCACCCGTGACCCCGCCATTGCAACAACCTGAGGTATTGGTGCCAAGCAAGACCGATAACTTATCAGCTGGCACTGCCATACCGCCGCTACCCCCTGAAGCTAAAAGCTCATTTTGGGACTTCTTTGGCTCTTCGAGCAAGTCTGAGACTAAGTCAGAAACATTGGGGCCAGGTGCTTTGAATACTCCACCTGCAAATGAAGTAAAGCAATAAATAGAATCGGCAAAATTTTTGTACTAACACCATGGGAAACCATAGGCATTTCAAAAACAGGCATAGCCTCTTGAAGCGCCTTTAATTAGAAGCGAAGAAACACATGATGAAAATTGCAATTGCTGGAGCCACTGGGCGCATGGGCAAAATGTTAATTGAGGCTGTCCTTAATTCTACTGATGCTCAACTGGTTGGCGCTCTTGATCATTCTTCTTGCTCCCAACTTGGTGATGATGCGGGCGCGTTTTTAGGTAAAAAGACTGGTGTGGTGATTTCATCAGATGTGGCTGCAGTTTTGGCGAATGCAGAGTTTTTGATTGATTTCACAAGACCAGAAGGAACAATGGCTCATCTTGCTGTGGCTGAAAAAACGGGCACCAAGATGATTATTGGTACGACAGGGCTTAGCGCAGATCAAATCGCCAATCTAAAAAAAGCATCTGCGAAATTGGCAATCGTATTTGCTCCCAATATGAGTGTTGGCGTGAATGCGACTTTTAAGCTTTTAGAAATTGCAGCCAAGATGCTGAATCAAGGATATGACATCGAAGTCATCGAGGCGCATCATCGTCACAAGGTAGACGCACCATCAGGCACAGCATTAAAAATGGGTGAAGTGATTGCAGAAGCATTGGGTGAGAAGCTTGACGACGTTGCTGTGTATGCACGCGAGGGCCATACAGGGGAACGTAAAGAAGGATCCATTGGCTTTGCCACGATTCGAGGCGGAGATATTGTGGGTGATCACACAGTGTTATTTGCGGGTGATGGCGAGCGCATTGAAATTAGTCACAAATCCTCCAGTCGTCAGTCATATGCACAAGGTTCATTGCGTGCCGCACGTTTCTTGCAAGGGCAACATTCAGGTCTATATGACATGCAAGACGTGTTGGGATTACGTAAGTAAAGCAAAAATAGAGTCAGAAGAATAAAAGAAAAGAGTTGTATTGAATGAGTAAGGATTACGACTATCGCGCAATTGAAGCAGCAGCGCAAGCCGATTGGGAATCTGCGCAAGCCTATAAGGTTGTAGAAAATGCAGTTGGTGCAGATGGCAAGAAAAAGCCAAAGTATTACGCATGCTCTATGTTGCCTTATCCATCGGGCAAGTTGCATATGGGCCATGTTCGCAATTACACGATCAATGATGTAATGGCTCGTCAACTGCGTATGCAGGGGTATAACGTTTTAATGCCTATGGGTTGGGATGCATTTGGTATGCCCGCAGAAAATGCTGCCATTCAGAATAAGGTTCCGCCTGCACAGTGGACTTACGACAACATCGCTTATATGAAAAAGCAGATGGCAGCGATGGGTCTAGCAATTGACTGGTCAAGAGAGGTTGCTACTTGTAGTCCTGATTACTATCGCTGGAATCAATGGCTCTTCCTGAAAATGTTAGAAAAGGGTATCGCCTATCGTAAGACTCAGGTAGTGAATTGGGATCCGATTGATCAAACCGTTTTAGCAAACGAGCAAGTGATTGATGGTCGCGGTTGGCGTTCAGGCGCTTTAGTTGAAAAGCGTGAGATTCCTGGCTATTACTTCAACATTACGGCCTATGCAGAGCAGTTGCTCTCTGGTTTAGATGGCTTGGGCTGGCCCGAGCGTGTCAAAACCATGCAGCAAAACTGGATTGGTAAGAGCCGTGGGGTGCGTTTCGCTTTCAAGCATGAAATTACGGATGCGCATGGTAATTTCATTCAAGATGGTTTGCTCTATGTTTTCACTACGCGTGCTGACACCATTATGGGCGTGACATTTTGCGCAGTAGCTGCAGAGCACCCGCTGGCAAGCAAGGCCGCAGAAAGTAATCCAGCGCTAGCCGCATTTATAGAGAAATGTAAAACTGGAAGTGTGATTGAAGCCGATCTGGCCACACAAGAAAAAGAAGGTATGTTCACCGGTTTGTATGTGACACATCCCTTAACCAATGAGCCAGTCCCTGTGTGGGTTGGCAACTATGTATTGATGTCGTATGGTGATGGCGCTGTAATGGGTGTGCCTGCTCACGATGAGCGTGATTTCGCCTTTGCGCTTAAATATGACCTACCAATTAAACAAGTGATTGCGCTTAAAGGCGAGTCACCCATGTTTAATTCCACTCGTTGGGAAGATTGGTATGCTCAGAAAGAGGGTGTTGTTTGCTTCAACAGCGGTAAATATGACGGTCTCTCTTACGATGAAGCGGTTAATGAGGTTGCCAAAGATTTGGGAGAAATGGGTATTGGTGAAATCAAGACTACCTATCGTTTGCGCGATTGGGGCATCTCTCGTCAGCGCTATTGGGGTACACCGATTCCGATTATTCATTGTGGCGATGAGCAAAACCCTGGCTGCGGTACTGTGCCAGTTCCAGAAGCCGACTTGCCTGTAGTGCTACCAGAAGATTGCGTGCCTGATGGCAGTGGCAATCCATTGAATAAGCGCGCTGACTTCTTAAATGTGAAATGTCCTAAGTGCGGGAAGCCTGCTCGACGCGAAACTGACACCATGGATACCTTTGTGGATTCTTCATGGTATTTCATGCGCTATACAGGGTCAGATGCCAAGACGATGGTTGATGTGCGCAATGAATACTGGATGCCAATGGATCAGTACATTGGCGGTATTGAGCATGCAATCTTGCACTTACTGTATGCGCGCTTTTGGACTAAGGTCATGCGTGATCTGAATTTGATCACGTTTGATGAGCCTTTCCAGAATCTGCTGACGCAAGGTATGGTGCTTAACGAGACCTATTACACCGAAGAGGCTTCAGGCAAAAAAACTTGGCTGAATCCTTTGGATGTTGAATTAGATCTGGATGAAAAAGGCCGCCCTCAGGGCGCCAAGTTAAAGGGAGATTCTTCTGGAGCGCCAGTCATGATTGGCGGTGTTGAGAAGATGTCCAAGAGCAAGAATAATGGCGTTGATCCCCAGGCTTTAATTGATCAATATGGCGCTGATACTGCTCGCTTGTTTGTGATGTTTGCTGCACCACCGGAGCAGCAACTTGAATGGTCAGGAGCTGGCGTAGATGGCGCTTCCCGTTTCTTGCGCCGCGTGTGGAATTATTCAAGTAGTCAAGCTAGTTTTGTTCGTGAAGCGAACGATGCGATACCAAGCAACTTAAATGACGCCGAAAAAGAATTACGTCGAGAATGCTATTCGGTGCTGAAGCAAGCCAATTTTGATTATCAGCGTCGCCAGTACAACACTGTGGTATCCGCTGCCATGAAAATGCTCAATGTTCTTGAGCCAATTAAGCTAGGTCAGGATTGCGCAATTAGTGCCCCAGTATTACGTGAGTGTCTCAGTATTCTGTTGCGTATTCTTTATCCGGTAGTGCCACACCTGACTCATGTTCTGTGGAAGGATCTTGGGTATGTCAACATGTTTGGACCTTTATTGGATGCTTCTTGGCCATCTGTTGATGAGTCTGCCCTCGTTCAAACAGAAATTACTTTGATGCTACAGATTAATGGCAAGCTCCGTGGTGAAATTAAGATACCAGCTGATGCCAGTAAAGAACAAATCGAAGCCTTGGCATTGCAAAGTGAACCTGCAAGCAAAGCCTTAAATGGTGGTGCGCCTAAGAAGGTGATTGTCGTTCCTGGCCGCTTAGTGAATGTTGTTGCTTAAACAGATAGAAAGCTAAGTCATGTCCACCAACCCACTTCGTCGCACATTACTTGGATTCATTGCTAGCATTCCTCTTAGCGGATTACAGGCTTGTGGCTACCGTTTGCGCGGGATGGTGGATTTACCTTTTAAAGCGATTGCGATCACAGGAAATCCTTCGCCACCTTTGCGCGCTGATATTGAAGCATCCATTTTGCAGGGGACAGACGCTAAGGTTGCAATTAACTCAAAAGATGCTGAACTGATTCTTGAAATCACGAATGATATTAATGGCCGTGAAATTTTGGCTTATAACTCGGCCGGTCAGGTTACCGCATATCGTTTAAATATTCGTGTGGGCTTTCGGGCGTTTGATAATTCTGGCGCCGAAATTATTCCAGATAGTGAGATTTATATGACTCGCGATATGGACTTCTCGAACACCACTGTGTTGGCAACAGACGTTCAGCAACAACAATTCTTGTCTTTAATGCGCAAAGATCTCTCCGTTCAAATTCTGCGACGTGTCTCTGCCGCTGCTAGAGCACCAAGAACTAAGTCGTTTTAAACAGAAAGACTTGGAGAATCTAGACTCGCATGGTTAAAGTCGACGCCTTGCAGGCACATCTCAAGTCACTGGGTGCAGGTGGCGCAATGTTGCCACTCTATATTTTTAGCGGAGACGAGCCACTATTGATGATGGAGGCTATGGATCAATTGCGCTTGACCGCTAAGAAACTAGGCTTTAACGAGCGTGAAGTATTGTTACAGGAGCGTGGATTTGATTGGAGTGCTTTATTAAGCGCAGGTCAAACGATGTCGCTTTTTGGTGATAAGCGCTGGGTAGAACTGCGCATCCCAACTGGGAAGCCAGGTCGTGATGGTGCTGATGCTTTGAGGCAGTTTGCAGCGCAAATGGAATCTCAGTCTAATGGTCCTGAGGGGCCAGATACAGTCGTCTGCATCGTACTTCCTAAGTTGGATGCCAAGACCAAAACTTCTGCTTGGTTTGGTGCCTTAGATGATGCAGGAATGGCAATTCAGATTGATTCGATTGATCGTGGAAATTTACCAAGATGGATTGCCGCTCGATTAAAAAAACAAAACCAAGAAGTGGAGAGTGGTCCAGAAGGTCAGCGTGCTTTGGAATTTATTGCCGATCAAGTTGAAGGTAATTTGATTGCCGCTCATCAAGAGATATTGAAGCTAGGGTTGCTCTATCCCACCGGAGTATTAACCGAGGAGCAGGTGCGCTCTGCCATCCTAAAGGTGGCGCGCTATAACGTATTTGAGTTAACTGAAGCGATGTTGGCTGGGGATTTGCCTAGATTGAATCGCATGCTTGATGGTCTAAAGGGTGAAGGCGAGCCATTGGTGTTGATTCTGTGGAGCGTCACCGAGGAGCTCAGATTGTTATCAAAGATAAAGGCTGCTAGTGATGCTAGAGAGTCAGTTCAGCAACTGATGCGCGTGAATCGAATTTGGGGGAATAAAGAGCGCTTATACCCAGCCGCCCTGAGAAGAATTCAGCCGCTGAAGTTGCGTAGGGCTATGCAAGTAGCTGCAGGACTAGACCGTCAAGTAAAGGGTTTATCTGCAGCAGAGTTGCCTGCAGACCCCTGGGATGGGCTACGTTTGGTAGGAAATCTACTGCGCTAGAAATTAGTAGAAAATAGCAAAGATGAGTACTGAAATTCATAAAATGATGCAAGACATTGGTCGCAGGGCACGTAGCGCTTCGCGCGCCATGGCTTGCGCTTCTAGCGAACAAAAGAATCAAGCTTTGTTGCATATCGCCAAGTTAATTCGTCAAAAAGCTAATGAGATTCAAAAAGTAAATTCAGGTGATGTTGAGCGTGCAAAAGCCAACGGTCAGGATACGGCTTTTGTAGATCGCTTAACCATGACACCCAAAACTATTGAAACCATGGCTTTGGGTCTTGAGCAAATTGTTTCTTTAGAAGATCCTATTGGAAAAATTACCGCCTTAAAGAAGCAAGCATCGGGTATCGAGCTTGGTCAAATGCGAGTGCCATTAGGCGTCATTGGCATCATTTATGAGTCTCGTCCCAATGTCACAATTGATGCTGCGGCATTATGTCTTAAATCAGGTAACGCAGTGATCTTGCGTGGTGGCTCCGAGGCGATTGATTCCAATACATTGTTAGCTCAAATCATTCAAGAAGGGCTTGCTGCTGCAAACCTTCCAAAAGATGCGGTTCAAGTGGTTGCTACAACCGATCGCAGTGCTGTCGGCGAGATGATTACGATGACACAATATATTGACGTCATCGTGCCTCGCGGTGGCAAGAGTTTGATTGCCCGTTTGATGGCCGAAGCACGCGTTCCAATGATTAAGCATTTGGATGGCATCTGCCATACCTATATTGATGCGGATGCTGATGTAGCCATGGCTATCAAGGTGTGTGATAACGCTAAGACTCAGCGTTATGCACCTTGCAACGCTATGGAAACCCTGTTGGTTAATAAGAACATAGCCTTAAAAGTGCTGCCTGATCTTTGCAAGATTTATCAGGACAAAGGTGTTGAGTTACGGGTGGACACTTTTACTCGCTCAACATTGGAGTCATGTGGTTTTAAAAACTTAGTTGATGCTACTGATGAGGATTGGCAAACAGAGTATTTGGCACCAATCTTGTCAATTAAGACTGTGGTTGATATGGATGAGGCTATGGATCACATTGAGCGTTATGGCAGCAAGCATACTGATGCCATCATTACTAATAATCAAGAAAATGCGAACCGTTTCTTGCGTGAAGTCGATAGCGCAAGCGTGATGGTCAATGCCAGCACACGTTTTGCCGACGGCTTTGAGTATGGTCTTGGTGCTGAGATTGGTATTTCAAATGACAAGCTACATGCTCGTGGACCAGTTGGTTTAGAGGGTCTAACCTCCCTGAAATATGTCGTCATGGGTCATGGCGAGATTCGCACTTGATCGTACTGAATTCATCATCAATTCACACTAAATACATACTTCGGCGCTGATCACTATGGCTAATGCCTACCTTTGGGTAAAAACCTTACACATCGTTTTTATTACGTCGTGGTTTGCTGGTTTGTTTTATCTGCCGCGGATTTATGTCAATCTAGCGGATGAAAAAAATACCCAAGCCTACTCTCGGCTCTTGGGAATGGCTGATCGCTTATTTAGGTTCATGACCATTTTGGCGGTGCCGGCTGTTTTATTGGGGCTCACGCTATGGCTTGGTTTTGGAATTGGCGCTGGAGATGTGTGGATGCATGCCAAAATATTCTTTGTAATTTTGGTAATCGGTTACCACCATGCTTGCTGGAGTTTGCTTAAGAAGTTTCGCGCCAATCTCAATACAAGATCAGGTATTTGGTACCGCTGGTTTAATGAAGTACCAGTGATTTTGTTATTGATTATTGTGGCTTTGGTGATTTTTAAACCTTGATCTTTAGCCCTTCAAGATTCTTTCTAACTTTTTAAAACTGCGAGCCTCATGAGATTTTTTGTTGTCTGCCCAGGCGGTTTAGAAATCCCGCTTGCACAGGAGCTGGCAGAGATTGCAGGCCGTCCAGACTGCAAGGCCTTAGGCGTCTGGGTGATCGATCAAACACCTACTAGCCCTACTGGAGGTATTGGCTTGTCAGGACCACTATCAGCAGCGATGGCGCTTAATTTGCATTCTAGAATTGCGAGCCGCGTTTTATTGCAAATGGCACAGGCTCCCTATAGGCAGGAAGATGATCTTTATAAACTTGCTGGCGGCTTAGCTTGGGAAGACTGGTTTAGCTCTAAACAAACTTTAAGGGTGGATGTCACAGCGCATCGTTCACCATTAAAGAGTTTAAATTTTGCAACACTCAAAATTAAAGATGCGATTGTGGATCGTTTGCGTGATGTCACCGGTGATCGTCCGAGTATTGACACAACCTTTCCGGATGTTCGGGTGCAGGCGCATTTGACTGCAACACAAGCTACCATCTATCTGGATACTTCTGGTGAGGCCTTATTCAAGCGTGGTTGGCGTGATGAAAAAGGTGACGCCCCGTTAAAAGAAAACTTAGCTGCTGGTATTTTGTCGATTACCGGTTGGAAACCAGGTCAAACTTTATTTGATCCGATGTGCGGTAGTGGTACTTTTTTAATTGAGGCGGCCCAAAAGGCTTTAGCGATACCGCCTGGAGCTATTCGTGCAGATATGTACGGAAATGATGCCAAACCCAGTCGCTTGGCTTATCGCCCATTGGTAACGTCTGCTCAAGGTTTTGGCTTCCAGAGACTTAAGCCATTTACTGAGGTAGGTGAAAAAAAACGTTGGGCTGCACTAAAAGAGGCGGCTCAGAATGAGATTCTGGAAAAGCGTAAACAATATTCTGATGTGCAATCTCTGGGAATTAGTGGTGGCGATATTAATGAAAAACTAGTGGCTATGTTTAAGGGGAATTGGCAACGTGCGCAGTTACCTGATCAAGCGGTTGTTCGTCAGATCGATGCGATGGCAAGCAAGCCACCAGCTAATTCAAAAGACGGTCTGATGCTATTGAATCCCCCTTATGGCGAGCGCTTGGTTATTAAAGGTGGTCGTGGCCAAGAGAGAGACTCTCGAGATGTCGAGAATGATTCTGGTGTGCCAGAGAATCGATTTGAACTCAATTTAGAGACTGGTCGGCAAAGCGCAAAGCGTTCCAGCCGAGAATCGCTGAAGAAGCTACAAGCTCAACAAGAGCAAGACCCTAAGTTTGTAGAATTTTTACGTCAATTTGGACAACATCTCAAAGATGCTTTTGGCGGATGGAATGTCTTTGTGTTGACTGCGGATATGGCTTTGCCAGGGCAGTTGCGAATTAAAGAGTCTAAGCGCACCCCTTTATTTAATGGCCCCTTGGAGTGTCGTCTATTTAAGTTTGAGATGCATCAAAAACGCCCTGCAATAAAGCAGTCGGGCGATGAGTGAAATGCTGAATGCGCTTTAAAATGGACCTAAAGTGTTTAGGAGCTGTGGTGTATCAGCCGCAGCAATTAGGAGGATAGCTCGATGGAATTTAAAACATATATGTGTCTTATTTGTGGCTGGGTTTATGACGAAGCCGCAGGTTTACCTGACGAGGGCATTGCTCCAGGAACGCTTTGGAAAGATGTTCCGATGAATTGGACTTGCCCAGAATGTGGTGCACGCAAGGAAGATTTTGAAATGATGGCGATTTAATTATTCGCCAGCTAATAACAAAGTAATTAAAGAGGTTGAGATCATAGTGAGTCAAAACGACGCCTTATTTGAACGCGCACAGAAAACCATTCCTGGGGGTGTGAACTCTCCGGTGAGGGCATTTCGTCAGGTGGGCGGTACCCCACGTTTTGTCGCTAGAGCACAAGGCCCTTATTTTTGGGATGCAGACAATAAGCAATATATTGATCTGATTATGTCCTGGGGCCCAATGATTGTGGGTCATGCTCACCCAGAAGTGGTTGAAACGGTTAAAAAAGCTGCTGAGACCAGTTTTAGTTATGGTGCTCCAACCGAAGGTGAAATCGAATTAGCTGAGCGTATTTGCCAATTGATGCCAAGCATTGAGCAAGTGCGCATGGTCTCTAGTGGCACCGAGGCAACGATGAGCGCCTTGCGTTTAGCTCGCGGTTACACCGGTCGCGACTTAATTATTAAATTCGAGGGCTGCTATCACGGCCATGCTGATAGCTTATTAGTCAAGGCGGGTTCGGGTCTGCTGACTTTTGCTGACTCAACTCAAAATGCGCCATCCTCTGGTGGTGTACCGCAAGATTTGGTAAAGCATACTTTAGTGCTGCCCTATAACGATGTTGCAGCAATTGAAGAGGTGTTTAAAAAGCAGGGCGATCAAATTGCAGCAGTCATATTGGAGCCAATTGCTGGCAATATGAATTTGATTCAACCATCTAAAGAATTTTTATCCGCTGTTCGTAATCTCACTAGCAAACATGGTAGCGTTTTAATTTATGACGAAGTCATGACGGGTTTTAGAGTGGCTCTAGGTGGCGCGCAATCTTTGCAGGGCATTGTTCCTGACTTGACTTGCCTAGGCAAGGTCATGGGTGGTGGCATGCCAATAGCGGCATTTGGCGGCAAAAAAGAGATCATGTCGAAATTAGCCCCTCTGGGTAATGTTTATCAGGCTGGAACATTATCTGGTAATCCCGTAGCGGTAGCTGCCGGCCTCAAAACACTCCAGATTATTTCTAGAGAAGGTTTTTTTGAATGCCTCACTGGCCAAACAGGAAAACTAATGGCGGGATTGAAGCAAGCAGCAGATAAAGCAAATATTCCGTTTTCAGTAGACAGTGTTGGTGGTATGTTTGGTTTCTATTTTGCTAAGGATGTGCCCAATTCATACGAGGCAGTTACCAAAACCAATATTGAAGCCTTCAAGAAATTTTTTCATCTCATGCTTGATGAGGGTGTGTATTTAGCGCCTTCAGCCTATGAGGCTGGATTTACATCGATTACGCATGACAATGATGTTGTGGGTGCAATTATTGCTGCGGCTGAGAAGTCATTTCAAAAGCTAAAGTAATTTTTATTACATTCTGAGTGGATGATCGTAACCATCCACTTGAATGATCTCTGAGTATTTCATATCTTTATTGGAGTTAGAGATCTCCATAGCAGTGAGTTTTCCACCCCATACGCAGCCAGTATCTAGGCCCACAACATTGCTCTCTCGTAAGAGGCCTAAGGTGGACCAATGACCAAAGTAAATCACAGTATCTTGCGTTTTTCTCTTCGGAACTTTGAACCAAGGAATATAACCTTTAGGACCATCTTCTAGGCCTTCTTTGCTTTCAAATTCCATTTTTCCACTAGGCGTACAAAAACGCATTCTCGTTAATGCGTTTGTGATGATTCTCAAACGATCATAGCCCTTTAGGGAGTTACTCCATTTATTAGGGGTGTTGCCATACATATTCCCTAAGAAGTCTTTATAGGATTTACTGCGCAATATTTTTTCAACTTCTTGTGCGTATTCGATGGTTTGTTGTAAATCCCATTGCGGAAGCACGCCAGCATGTACAGTGAGTACCTTGCCATTGCTTAGGGCGAGAGGACGTTTGCGGATCCAGTTTATGAGTTCTTTTCTATCTGGCGCATTTAGAATGGGTTCAACAGTATCTAGTCCACGAGTTTTACGAATACCCGCGTCTATCGCTAATAAGTGAAGATCATGGTTGCCGAGAATGCATTCTGCTCGGCCAGACTCTTGCAAAACCTTGAGTTGGCGCAATGCTCCGAGAGAGTCGGGGCCGCGATTCACTAAATCTCCTAAAAAAATCATTTTTGAATTTTTAGGAAGCTTTTTAACGAGGGCTTTTAGTGAGGGGGCGCATCCTTGTACATCCCCTACAACATAGATCTTGCTCATGCCTTATCTTAAATCTGAATGCTAGGGTCAGAACAAGATTAGCTAACTTTTTTAACAACGTTATACCGAACAAGGGTCTTCTTGCGTGCCTCATCATGATCAACCACGGGGTATGGATAGTCTCGCCCCAGCACAATGCCTGCGCTTTCAAGCTCGATATGGCCGGCTTGCCAAGGCGCATGAATAGATTTTTTAGAGAGTTTCTCTAATTGGGGTAGGTATCGTTTGATAAATTTCCCTTCCGAGTCAAATTTCTCGGACTGGGTAATGGGATTAAAGATCCTAAAATAGGGCTGAGCATCACAGCCTGAAGAAGATGCCCATTGCCAGCCACCATTATTGGATGAGAATTCGAAATCATTGAGATGTTCTGCAAAATACGCTTCTCCCCAACGCCAATCAATACCGAGATCTTTTGTCAGAAAGCTGGCCACAACCATACGTAATCGATTATGCATATAACCAGTTTGATTAAGTTGATGCATCGCCGCATCAACCAGTGGGTATCCGGTTTTACCTTCACACCAAGCATTGAAGAGTTTCTTGGCTGGCGCACCACTTTCCCAAACAATGTTGTCATAGTCGGGCTTGAATGAGACACCCTCTGCTAAGCGTGGATGATTAGCAAGAATCATGAAATAAAAGTCACGCCAAATAAGCTCACTTAACCAAATGGTGGCGCCCATACTGCCTGCCAGCATGCGACGATGCGCTTCTCGCACTAGGCCGCGAATGGAGAGCATTCCAAAGCGCAGGTGTGTCGATAGGTAGCTGACGCCCTTGACGGCTGGAAAATCTCGACCAATCTGATATTGATCAATGCGTGACAGAAAGTCTTCTAAAAATAGCTGACCTCCTTGAGATCCAGGCGGCAGATAGGTTTCAATGCCTGTTGAACAAAAGCCCATCGATTCTAGAGAAGGTAGTCCTAGATCTAGTTTTTTGGGAATCGAGACGAATTGTCCTGACTTAGGGTTGCATTCGAAGGCAGCTAAATCTTTTTCTTGCAGTGTCTTGAGCCAATTATTTTTGTATGGTGTGAAGACTGAAAAGACCGTATTGGAATTTGTAAGAATTTCTTTTTTCTCAAAAATCACCTGATCTTTGTAGGTCTCGAATTGAATGCCTAACTTTTCAAGTGAATTCTGGACTAATTCATCTCTATAAATCGCGCAAGGTTCATAGTCGTGATTGATGAATACGGTATCAACGCCGAGCTCTTTGGCAATTTGAGGAATGCATTCTGTCGGATTGCCAAAACGGACAATAAGTCCGCCACCAACCTGTCGAAGTTCCTCATCTATCTGTTTGATACCTTGCCAAATAAAGTCAACTCGACGGTCGTGTTTTAGACCCTTTGAACCTAGTTCACCTTGCAAAAGGGGCTTCAGAATTTCAGTGTCAAAAATGAAGGTAAGCCAGACTTGCTTACAGTTCACAAGAGCATGGTGAAGTGCCGCATTGTCATGCAAGCGAAGGTCGCGTCTAAGCCAAACAAGTCCTTTATCCATAGACCCTATATTAGGGCTAATTGATAAAAATTGTTTAGAGGAGCTCATTTAAAAAGGTTAAGATTTCAAGAAGCTATGGATACGATCTTTTTTGTTCTCTCGAAAGTAGTGCAGTTCTGCATAGAGCCCTTGAATTGGGCAATTCTTTTTATTAGTTTTAGCCTAATTTTTCTGATGCTGCGAAAGGTTGAGCTTTGCAAGCGTTTTCTCTTATTGGCACTTTTCGATCTGTTGGTAGTCGGTTGGTTGCCGACTTCTGAACTGGGTTTGAGGTATCTCGAGGGGATTATTCCAAAAACCTCACTTGCAGAGCTTTCAGAAAATGATTTGGGCGGAATCATTATTTTGGGTGGTGCAATTGAGGGCGGTCAGATCGCTGTCGATCGCGGAGAGGTATCCATATATTCTTCAGCTGAGCGTGTAACCAAGGCTTTTGAACTCATTCGAAAATATCCAAACTTGCCATTCATTTTTAGTGGCTACTCTGGCCGCATCAGCCCCAAGGGAATTTCAGAGGCGGATGCATTTAAACAGCTAATTCAAGAGCAGGGTCTGACTGAGCTGACAGACAAAACTGCACATTATGAAAATCAGTCACGAAATACCTACGAAAATGTTCTATACACGAAGCCAATGATTGAAGACTTCGGCAAAAAGAACGAGTCTGACAATTTGAGGCCATGGTTACTGATTACTTCTGCGAGTCACATGTATCGCTCTGCCAGGATTTTTGAAAAGCAAGGCATTGTCATTATTCCGGTACCGGTTGATTATCAGACGGCAGCAAACCTTCGCTGGACTGAGTTTGATTTAGTCGATGGCGCCCAAAATTGGAATAAGTTAGTTCATGAGCTTGTCGGACTTTTGGCCTATTGGGTTACCGGGAAAATCTAGATATTCGGTAAAATACTCAATATGACTTCGGCCAAAAACGCCCCTCATGATTCAGATCCTGGATCTTGGGTATCTTATTCGGCCGATCATTTAGCAAATCAATTTTTAATTGCCATGCCAGGCATGGTCGACCCCAATTTTGCTAATTCTGTTGTTTACTTGTTTGAACACAATGAGCGAGGTGCAATGGGCTTGGTAGTAAATAAGCCCACTGAAGTAGATTTAGCTACCTTGTTTGACAAGATAGAGCTCAAACTCGAAATTGCGCCTTTGCCTGAGCAGCCGGTCTATTTTGGTGGGCCCGTTCAAATCGAGCGCGGTTTTGTTTTGCACGAATCCAATCCCCATCTTTCCTATAGCTCTTCTTTAATTATTCCTGGAGGTTTAACAATGACAACCTCCAAAGATGTGCTTGAGGCAGTTGCTTTGGGAAATGGTCCAAGAAATTTTTTAATGACACTAGGTTACGCAGGCTGGAGCGCTGGTCAGCTTGAAGAGGAAATTACCTTAAATGGCTGGATGAATGTGCCCTTATCAAAGGAACAAATGATGGAAATTATTTTTAATACTCCATCAAGCCAGCGTTACGAGAAAACCGTTAGTCATCTTGGCTTTGATTTGTCCTCTCTATCTGGAGAGGCGGGGCATGCCTGAGATGTCAAGCTCATTAGTCAATCAGCCCATTACAGTAATGGCTTTTGATTATGGAATGCGTCGTGTGGGTGTCGCAGTTGGAAACTCGGTAACACAATCAGGACAGGCCTTAAAAACGATTGCTGCAGCAAACCTGGATACTCTATTTATAGAGATTCAGGGGTTAATAAAGGAATGGCAACCAGATCAATTGGTTGTTGGTCGTCCCTTGCATCCTGATGGTGCGGAACATGAGATGACTGCTAAAGCAATCCGATTTGGCAATCAGTTGCATGGACGGCTTAATTTACCAGTAGCTTGGGTAGATGAGCGCTATTCTTCGGTGGTTTTAGAGGCGGATACGAAGATGCGGGACAATCTAGATGCGCACTCTGCTGCCCTTATTTTGGAGCAGTATTTTGCGGAACAATAATTACTTGATATCGGTTGAAATTGAGAAGTATTGGAACGAATAAATGAATGCTGAATTGATGTACGAAAAGTTGCTGGTAGCAGTGAAAGAAAGAGTGCATCAGGGCTCTTTTGAGCTTGCTGGCTTGGCTATAGGTGGCGCTTGGATTGCCGAGCGTTTGGCCAAGGATTTAGGTTTGCCACACTATGGTGTGATTAATGTCGCCTTTCATCGAGATGACTATGCAGAAAAAGGAATGACTGCATTACGCACTGCCAGCACGATGACAACTCATCTTCCTTTTGAGGTGAGTGGCGCCAATATTGTTTTGATTGACGATGTCTTATTTACTGGCAGGACAGTTCGAGCTGCCTTAAATGAATTATTTGATTTTGGGCGTCCCGCACAAGTGGAATTGATGGTTCTTGCGGATCGTGGAAATCGCGAGCTACCAGTAAGCGCTAACTTTGCGGGCGAGCAAGTTCATGTATCTGATAGTCAAATATTAGTTTTAGAAAAAGATGCTGCTGGAAAATTGAGTTTTCAGCTTGAGGAGCATGAATAATGGGTGCTGAAAACAATCTTGTAAATCAATTTAATGCCGCTGGAGAGTTAACGCATCTTCTAACCTTGGAGGGTTTGCCAAAAGAGCAGATAGTTCATATTCTGGATACGGCGAAGCAGTTTGTCAGCGTTACAGATCCGGCAAGAGAGGTGAAGAAGGTTCCTCTGCTAAGAGGAAAGAGTGTCTTCAATCTCTTTTTTGAAAACTCCACTCGCACAAGAACGACTTTTGAGATTGCGGCTAAACGCCTCTCCGCTGACGTTATTAATTTAGATATTTCCACATCTTCTACCGCTAAGGGCGAGAGCCTGCTGGATACCATAGATAACCTTGTAGCAATGCAAGCAGATATCTTTGTTGTACGTCACAGTGTTTCAAGGGCGCCCATTGAGATAGCAAATCATGTGCCAGCGCATGTACACGTGGTAAACGCCGGTGATGGTAGCCATCAACATCCAACCCAAGGTTTGTTGGATATGTATACGATGCGTCACTTTAAGCAGGATTTCAAAGGCTTGAAAGTGGCTATTGTGGGCGACATTGTTCATAGTCGTGTAGCAAAGTCGAATATTCATGCGCTCACCACTTTGGGCTGCGAAGATATTCGGGCGATTGGCCCAGAGAGTCTATTGCCTAGCGATTTAGATATGTTAGGAGTAAAAGTATTCCACAGCATGGAGGAGGGTCTGAAGGATATTGATGTTGTGATGACTCTCCGTATTCAGAAAGAGCGCATGGAAGTAGGCCAGGTGCCAGAAGGGGATGCCTTCTTCAAACAGTATGGCCTTACGCCCAATCGTTTAGCGCTTGCAAAATCAGATGCCATCGTAATGCATCCAGGACCCATGAATCGTGGGGTAGAGATTGATTCTGCAGTTGCAGACGGTCCGCAATCTGTCATTCTTAATCAAGTTACTTTTGGAATTGCAGTACGAATGGCGGTGATGTCAATTGTTGCTGGCAACTAATCTTTTGTCTTGCTGATTAGCGTGAGTGAATTTTCTCAGCCTACTGAATTAAAGGGTTTTGTAAATCAACGTTGGTTAATTCTGTCGCATGGCTTTAATATGGATGGCCGTGCATCAAGCCAGACGATTACCGATAAAATGCCCTACTTATTAGAAGTGGGAATTCGGCTGACTGTATTTAGTGCAATTACTGGCATTAAAGATCAGCGCTTTCCTCACTACCAGTATTTAGCCTGGGGGCCATCAGCGTTTCGATTTGATTTTCGTCATTGGATCGCAAATCAATATGGTCGGGGTTTTATATACAAGGTATTGACAAGGACTGTTTCACTTCTATTGAGTCCATTAATTGGCTTAGAAAAGCTTGTACTAGGATATTCGAGTCAATGGTCTTGGGCATTGCCTGCATTTATTCATGGATATAGATTGATTCGAGAGGGTAAAGTCGATTTAGTGTATTCCACTGGTGGTGCATGGTCAGCACACTTGGCTGGCTTATGGCTTAAGAGGGTAACGGGAGTTCGGTGGATCGCTGAGATTCATGATCCGCTAGTGATTCGCAGCAGTCCAGCAGATGATGGTTTTGCCATTCCTCGTAACCGCGATGCTCGGTTTCGTTATTGCTTAGAAAAAAACATTGCCCATTTCGCTGATTATGTTTGGTGGTTTACCGATGGAGCGTTGCACTATGCCAAAGTTCGTAACCCCAACTTAAATAGCAAAGGTAATGCTCATGGGTTCATGGTGTTGCCAGGTGCGGAACCGCCAGGAGGCCTCAAGACAAATAAGGAACATCGCTATGGGGATAAGCTGCACTTATCTCATTCTGGATCACTAGCAAAAGACCGTTCGATTTCAACTATTTTGTCTGCGCTACACTCTTTGTTTCAAAAGTATCCAGAGGCACGTCAGCAAATATGTATCAATGTGTATGGCGCTCCACTAGATGCATTGACCAAAGAAGCGCTTGAGCAATATCACTATCACGATGTCCTAATTGATCATGGGAGACTTGAAAAAGATCCTTTGAGCGGTATCTCAGGCCGAGAAAGAGTTGTTCAGGAGTTACAAAAATCAGATGTATTAATACTCTTGCATGGAAATGACGAATGGTGTGCCGAATATATTCCCTCTAAGTTCTATGAATATCTTTGGGCTGGCCGACCAATTTGGGGAATCACTCATCGCAATCCGCAGCTTGATCAAATGCTTTCTGAAAGGGGTGCCTATTTGAGTCATCAGACAGATAAACTAAGCATTGAAATGGCCCTAGAGCGAATTTGGCTTGATTGGAGGGGTAGGCAACTGCAGATTCCCGAAGAGAAGCCTATAGATGTTAGGCAGGCAGTCGCTACAATCTTAAATACAATCTCGGCAAATTAACAGCCAAGCCCTCAACTTTAATGAACTGACCTATGTTGAACTTTGTCCTATATTGCTGCACTTTTCGCAAAGATCTGACAAGAACGGTTAAGCTTGCACAGAGTATTCAAAAGTATAATAAGACTCGAATTCCTTTTTATGTCTCTGTTCCCGGTGATGATGTAGAGCTGTTTAGGGAATACCTAAAAGACTTTGAAGCGATTGTTTTTGATGAGCTAGATATTTTTAGGGCAAACCCAAAGCTAGATATAAAAAAGCTCTATGAAATTCGTGGGGGGCTACGACAGCAGGTAATTAAGTCCGAGTTTTGGAGATTGGAGATCTCTGAAAACTATTTAGTCCTCGATTCTGATTGCATTTTTATTCGCGACTTTGATGAGAGCGACTTTATCGTCAAGGACGATATTCCTTATTCGGTAATTCATGAAGGGCGAGATGTTCTTCAGGCAACCGAGCGCTTTGGGCCAAAGAAAATTCGTCAACATTTCCTTGCTGACCGTGAGCCAATCAAAGCAGCTTTAAACCGTACAGGCGTGACCTATGACTTTGGCTACGCTCCATTTTTATGGAGTCGAAAAGTTTGGGAGTCGTTAGATAAGAATTATCTGACACCAAATCATATGAACTTTTTAGATGCAGTGCTTTTATGTGGCTCTGAGTTCACTTGGTATGGCGAGTCGCTAGTGAACTTTCGTGCCATACCCATATATCCTCGCGAGCAATTATTTATGCACTATCACTATGAACATCAATTATGGGCACATCAAATACTTGGTTACGATGAGAAACTGCTTGCTAATGATTATCTCGGAGTCGTATATCAGTCAAACTGGGAAAGTTGGGGGGATTACGGGCCATCTAACAAGAGCGTCATGTCCAGAATTTGGCGCACCTTCAAGCGGGCGCTAAAAAAGATTCAGTTCAAATTCTCATTGCTGTTAGGCTTCATTTAATTTTTTTGATGATGTTGAGTCTTCCTAATGTCACTTTATTATGTGTTGAGACTCGAGATCCCAATTTAGCCCATTGGGCAATAAAGCAATGTACAGAAAAAGCAAGCTTTTCCCAGGTTGTTCTGATCACAAACTTAGGGTTGCTCAAAGAGTACGAGCCGAATATTAAGTATGTTGCTGCGCCTAACATTCAGACCACTAAAGATTACTCCGATTTGCTACTTACGGGTATTGAAGAGTATGTGTCTGGTACCCATGTGCTGATAATCCAATGGGATAGTTTTATCATTCGATCGGATCTTTGGCAGGATCATTTTTTAACTTATGACTATATAGGTCCAGTTTGGCCTCATCACCCAGAAAATCCGGTAGGCAATGGCGGTTTCTCACTGCGTTCAGTTAAATTACTAAAAGCGATTAAACAGCCTGGCTTTGTAAAGAAACATCCAGAAGACTATTGTATTTGTGTGGATAACAGAGAATTTTTGGAGAAGAAATACGGCATCCATTTTGCTCCAGCCGAAATTGCTGAACAATTTGCTGTTGAGCGTTCTCTATGGCATCCTGCGTTTGGGTTTCATGGATTTTTTAATTTTGGTTATGTTTTAGATGATGACCAGCTAAGCTTATTTTTAAACCTAATGCCTGCCTCTGGAATGAGTGGGATTGATACCTACGACTTAATTACTTCTTTGCGTCATCAAAATAGAAATCAGCTTGCGATAGAAATAGCTGATAGAGTGAAATTCAAATGGAAAATGCGTAGGCACTTTTTCAAACTAAAGTGGTGGCTCTTGACCCAAAAATTTAAATGAAAATTCAAGAAAAGTACCTAGCTAACATTTCTGTTTTGAGCGCCTGTACTCTATTGTGGATATGGGTATTGCCAGACACAATCGCTTTGAGAAACATCCTGTTAGTCATCGGTGCAATAACTGGAATTCTAATGATTTGGCAAAACAGAAATCTATTTACACAACCAAGCATAAGGTTAGCCCCACTACTTTTGATCTCATGTATTTTTGTATGGGTTGCTGTTCATTACCTCTTTTTTTCAATCAATCCGCAATTAGAACTTTCTGAAATTAAAAGTTTATGGCTTCGAGCGTTTGCTGGTGCATTAATGGCAACCGGATTAGCAATTGCACTTCAGAGAAATCAGCATCTACAAAAATATTTTTTCTTTAGCTTATTTGCCGTCCCAATTATTAATTTGTTTGCTTATGTATATGCAAGCTATTTACATGATGGCTTAGTCAAACCAAATGAATTTGTAAGATTTCTATTTATCAAAATTGAAACAACATACTTTGGGGCAATAGCTTCTGCATTTGCTATCGCAAACTTAATTTATTTTTTGATATTTAGGAGGGGGAAGATTGGAGTCTTGAATTGCATGCCTTTTTTGATCGGGTTGGCTCTGGTGCTGCTGTCTTCATTAATTGTTGGAACTAAAAATGGTGTCGCAATATCCATCGCTTTATGTCTATTTTTTGGGGCGGTATTGTTTCTGGATGCTCTAAGGAATATTCGCAAGAGAAATGTATTAAGTATTTTCATTTGTGGATTAATTGTTGTGGTTGTCGCGCTAGTCTGGAAGGGCCATAAATCAACTGCTTACGAGGGTTGGGATACCCTGTTTAGCGATGCAAAAATTGCAGTGCAAATTGATAAGTATCACCAGTGGCAAAAAGGTGAACATCAATTTGAGCGGCCTACTAACGATATTGGGACGCTTGTGGTTGGTAATACATACTTTAGGCTGGCCTGGGCAACAGTTGGCTTGCGATTGATAAAAAATTACCCTTTTGGATATGGATCAATTAATCGATCATTTGTTGGCTTGCTTGATGAGGCTGGATTGGAGCATGTTCATCAAGGTCAAGTTCATAGCGGATGGATTGATTTTGGATTGGCCTATGGAGTTCCTGGTTTAGTATTTATTTTTTTAGCGATGTTGAGCATTATTTTGTTTGGATTAGTTAATCCATCTTTATTGAATTTATGTGGAGCGATGATTTGCGTAGCATTGATTCCAATGGGTATCATTGCTGAAATTACATATAAGCAATATTTTGAAGCAACTATATTTTTTCTATGTTTGGCAGCATCTCTTATTTTCCTAGAGAGATCATCGAATAAAAAATTACCAAATGATTAAAAATATTTGTCTTATAAATAATTACAACAATCAGAAATTTATTAGTGATTGTTTAGATTCGGTATTTACGCAGACCCATCCATTTGATCAAGTAATTATTGTTGACGATGGATCCACGGATAATTCACTACAAATTATTGATCAGTTTTTGCAAAAATATACCCATCTTAAATTATTAAAAAAAATAAATGAGGGACAATTTTCAACCTTTAATGCGGCATTGACTTTGCTTCCAGACAAGGCGCAGATTTTTTTATTGGATGGTGATGATATTTTCCCGAGAGATTATCTTGAGCAGGTATTAAGGCTGGTACGTAGTCAGCATTGGGATTTTGCATTCTGTGAGCAACAAAAGTTCATGGATGGCGCTCTATCGCCAACCTCTGTGGTTATTGGTAAAACGAAAGCGCATAAATTTTCTGTTACTAGTGCTTTAACAAGAAGTAGGCAATGTTGGATAGGGGCTCCTACTTCATGCCTTTCGCTCTCGAGCGATTTGTATAAAAAAATATTTCCCTATCCCCATATTCAAGATAAAAGTTTTTGGGCTGATAACTTAATGATCTATGCTGCTTCAATACTAGGTGCGAAAAAGATTTTTCTATCTGGTATTGGGATTGGTTGGAGAGTACATGCTAGCAATGACAGTAAAAAGACATATTCATCTGAAGATATAGAAGCGCGAGAGCGTGCAATTAACCGCGCCTTTGATTGGTATTGCTCCAAGTATCAAATACCTAGATATCCTGGGGTTGTAGAGTTTTTTAGGGAATATAAACTTCTTGGAGACTACTGGAGGAAACGTTTAGATCTGCCTGGGTACTATAGGATGTTAAATAGATTAGTGAGGGCTAGAGTAAAACAGTTGTTTAGAAGCTAAAGTTATGTACAGTGGGGCAAGTATTTTTTAAGTGGCCCCAGCACCGAAGTGGGAAGATTTTTTTGCTCTTCTTTGCTGAGTTCAGTTTGTCGATCATATAAGTCAAGCCCATTAAGAATTTTTCTCTGTATTTCTTGAGTAGATAAATTTTTGTATTGGCTCAAATTTTCAACATCGGTGATAGCTAAAACTTTGCTTAATATTTTTTCTTCATCCATGAAGTAGGAAAAATGCCAGCCTCCATTTTGAATATGGGGAAGACTGTCCTTTTGGCTCCGTAATTTATGCGGTAGTAACTGCCTTAGGGTGCTTAGATTGGTAAATATCGACCCATGGAAGAGATCTTTTGGGGCGGCATTTTGAATGTTGTAATAAAAAAAGAGCTGCTGGCAGCTAAAGCAAAGATGTTTTTGCAATGAATTGGGGTTGCTTAAAACATGTATGGCCTCATCAATTGCTTTTTTATTTGGAAATTCATCTAGATCGCTAAAGATGATGATGTCGGTTGGATCAAAGCGCCTTAAAGGTTTTAAAAGAGCATTCCTTTGGGAATCCTGTATTTTCCACAGCAATCGGGTTGGTCTGTTGCGATAACGTATGCGCTTTATGAGCCAAAAAAAAGAATTTAGGTTGATATGTTCTTGGTGATAAATGATCTTGGTTGCGTGTGGCAGCATGGAAATCACATCTTTATCCAAGCCAAACCCTTTTTCTTTGCCCGAAAAATCAATATTTGCCTCGCTGATGATGAAATAATCTACGGTCTCCCCAAGGTATTCAAGGCGCGCCTTGAGTAGATCCATCTCGTTATAAAACAAGAACGTATCAATCAGAAGGGGTTTGTGATTTGTATGCAAGCTGAAATTATTTTCTAGTGAATTGACCAAGAAATCGTTCTGGATCTTTTGCATCTAGATAGCCTTGCTCAAGATGCAATGATAGTCCTGGTATGCAGACTCCTAAATAGCGTTTGGGCTTCGACCAAAATTTTAGGCGCCGTGGAATTTGCTTGAGGAAGCGAGATTTAGGCAGCATAGATTGTTTGGTAATGACGCAAAAGTTGTCAAAATCAAAATCTTTTTTTGCAGTTTTGGTTATCGACCAAACATCAGCATCAGCTTTTAATGTCTTTCCAGTAATGGCAAAAGTCATGGTGGTGGAATTAGTGGTTCGCCAGATCTGGTGGTCGCCTTTCACAATTTCCGTTGACTCCGAGAAGCGATTTGCTTTGGCGTAAGGATTGAGGGGTGTGTTTGATAATTTATATTTATCTGAATGATCGTATAGGGTGACATAGTCGAAGTATTTCAGTCCTTCTTCTATTGCTTCTGGTGCGGCAGGAAGGTGAAGGTAGTCATCTTCAATGAAATAGAAAATATCGTCATCTTTGGCAAATTCAAGAGCAAGTTCGTATAGCTTCCAGAATGAACCGGGGTTACCAAGTTGTGTCTCTACAAATTTGTCAAAACGATATTCTGTATTAAGGTGCTTTAATAAATTTTCATCGCAATTGTCGGCGACACAAATCGATTCCCAATCTTTGAAGGTTTTAGAAAGATTCTTTAGGGAGTCAAACTTATTAATTCCGTCAACCTTAACCTTTGGGTAGCCTTTACTGCTAATTCGAAAAAGAATAATTTTGCGCATTAAAGGGCCTAATTTCTAATAAAATCAATCGGTTATAATAATCTGAATCGCTATTACCTATTTATGAGGTTAATAGCCACTCCTCTAATAATAAGGTTATTTATGATTTTAGTTACAGGTGGCGCGGGCTTTATTGGCGGCAATTTTGTGCTGGACTGGTTAAAGAGGCCAGTGTCTGAGGCCATCGTAAATCTTGACAAATTAACCTATGCTGGAAATTTAGCAACTCTTTCATCTCTGCGGGATGATGCGCGACATGTATTTGTACATGGTGATATTGGTGATAAAGCATTAGTCTCCAAATTACTGAATGAGTATCAGCCACGAGCAATTGTTAATTTTGCCGCTGAGAGCCATGTTGATCGCTCGATTCATGGCCCAACAGAATTTATTCAAACTAATATTATGGGTACTTTCAACTTGTTGGAGTGCGCAAGGGAGTATTGGGGCGCCTTAAGTGCGGATGGTCAAAAGCAATTTCGCTTTCATCATGTATCTACTGATGAAGTTTATGGCTCACTCTCAGCAACTGACCCCGCGTTTTCTGAAACTAATTCGTATGAGCCAAATAGTCCTTACTCCGCTTCAAAGGCCGCTTCAGATCATTTAGTACGGGCGTGGTTTCATACCTATGGACTGCCAGTGGTAACAACAAATTGCTCTAATAACTATGGCCCATATCATTTTCCAGAGAAGCTCATACCTTTGGTGATATTAAATGCGCTAAATGGCAAGCCATTGCCTATTTATGGGGATGGTCAACAAGTGCGTGATTGGCTATATGTCGGAGATCATTGCTCTGCTATAAGAGAGGTCTTGGCTAAAGGGGTGCTAGGTGAGACTTATAACATTGGCGGTTGGAATGAAAAGCCAAATATTGAGGTTGTAAAAACCATTTGCCAAATTTTGGATGAGCTTAAGCCTCGTACCGATGGTAAGTCCTACGCTGAGCAAATTACCTTTGTAAAAGATCGGCCGGGGCATGATCGTCGCTATGCCATAGATGCCGGCAAAATTGAACGCGAGCTTGGATGGCGCCCTGCAGAAACATTTGATACTGGCATTCGTAAAACGGTTCAGTGGTATTTGGATAATCCAGCTTGGGTTGAGGGCGTAGTCAGCGGGTCTTATCGTGATTGGTTGCAAAAGCAATACAGTTAATTGCTAAGACCGATATGAAAATCATTGTCTTTGGTAAAGATGGGCAGCTAGGAAAGGCCTTTCAGAAAATATTTGCGATAACGCCATTTTCTAAGATTGCTGAAATTCAGTTTGTGGGGCGTAGTGATGTTGATCTTGCAGACCAAGAGGGTATTCGACGCATTCTTAATGCCTTTTCACCAAGCATTATTATTAATGCCGCCGCCTACACAGCAGTCGATAAGGCTGAGGATGAGGTCGATATTGCCTACGCAGTCAACGCTAAAGCACCAGAAGAAATGGCTCAATATGCCGTTAAGAACAATGCAATGTTTTTGCACTATTCCACAGATTATGTGTTTGATGGAAAAAAGCAGGGGGTATATGTTGAGGGGGATCAGCGCAATCCTCTATGTGAATACGGTAGAAGCAAGGCTGCTGGAGAATTGGCAATTGAAACAGTTTTCCAGAAATCAACTTCTGGTAGGTTTGCCATATTTCGAACAAGTTGGGTATATGGAGATGGTGCAAATTTCATACGAACAATTTTGCGTTTAGCCAAAGAGCGTGATCAACTAAGAATCATTGCTGACCAATATGGCGTGCCAACAAATGCAGATTGGTTGGCCAGGGTAAGTGTAAATTTCTTATTTGATCAAAGCTTGCAATTGACTCCATTTCCTTCCGGTGTTTATCACGTGGTTCCCAATGGTGAAATAACTTGGTATGGTTTGGCAAATCTTGCGATCAAATCTGCTCTTGATCAAGGCATTGCATTGAAAGCTAAACCCGAACAAATTAGCCCTATTTTGGCTGTTGAATATCCATTACCCGCGCCTAGACCCCAGAATTCTCGATTGAGTAATGCGAAGCTTCACTTTCTGATTGAGCAACAGAATGATGTGACAAAATTAGAGCATTTGAATTACTCTTGGGAAGAAAGCGTACGCCAATATGTTTCTCAGCTTGCCCAAGATAGACTTATTTAAGGAATACGCATGATGGCAGCAAATCGTAAGGGCATTATTTTGGCTGGTGGATCTGGGACCAGACTCTATCCAGTTACGCAGGCGGTCTCTAAACAGCTGATGCCTGTTTATGACAAGCCGATGGTGTACTACCCTCTGACGACGCTGATGTTGGCTGGTATTCGCGACATTCTCTTAATTTCTACTCCTCACGACACCCCTCGGTTTTCTGAATTACTCGGTGATGGCTCTCAATGGGGTTTGAATATTCAATATTGCGTTCAGCCTTCTCCTGATGGATTGGCTCAGGCATTCATATTGGGCAAAAACTTTATTGGTAATCACACGAGTGCTTTGGTCTTAGGCGATAACATTTTTTATGGCCATGAATTAGTCAACAATCTAGAAAGTGCTGACGAGCGCCAACAAGGTGCGACTGTTTTTGCCTATCACGTGACCGACCCTGAGCGTTACGGTGTGGTGGAGTTTGATAAGTCTTATAAAGCTATTTCTATTGAAGAAAAACCTGTTGCACCTAAGAGTAGTTATGCGGTAACCGGGCTCTATTTTTATGACAATCAAGTGTGTGATATTGCAAGTTCGATCAAACCGAGTGCTCGAGGAGAGCTGGAAATAACGGATGTCAATCGCACCTATCTTGAGAGCGATCAACTAAGCGTAGAGATCATGGGGCGCGGATTTGCTTGGTTGGACACGGGAACCCACGACTCTTTATTAGATGCAGCAGGCTTCATTGCCACTCTCCAAAAACGTCAGGGACTCATGGTTGCGTGCCCAGAAGAAATTGCTTTTCGTCAAGGCTGGGTCGGGGCAGAAGAGGTCCAAAAAGTAGCATCACAGTTGAGTAAAAATAGTTACGGTCAATACCTTTCAAAAATCTTGCATGAAATGAAGAATGGTTCTGAGCCAATTTCGCTGACCTCTAAAAAGTAATTTTTATAAACCATATGCAAGCATCTAAACTCACTGTAACGCCAACTTCTATAAATGGAGTATTAATCATCGAGCCAAAGGTATTTGGTGATGATCGTGGTTGGTTTATGGAGTCATTCAATGCTCAAGATTTTGCATCAGCAACCGATTTAGATGTTCAATTTGTGCAAGACAACCATTCTTTTTCTAGTCGCTCTACTTTACGTGGCATGCATTATCAGTTAGAGAAAACCCAAGGCAAGCTAGTGCGCGTTGTTTTCGGTGCTGTCTTTGATGTTGCTGTTGACTTGCGTCAACAATCATCTACATATGGTCAATGGGTAGGCATTGAGCTAAGCGCACAAAATCATCGACAATTATGGTTGCCGCCTGGTTTGGCCCATGGATTTTTAGTTCTTTCTGAGACTGCTGAGTTTTTGTATAAGACAACAGATTACTATCACCCCCAAAGTGAAGTTTGCTTGGCCTGGAATGATCCTACTGTTGCTATTGAGTGGCCCCTTGAGGCGGGTGAATTACCAAATCTCAATGCAAAAGATTCAGCAGGTCTACCTTGGGAAAAAGCCCCGAAGTTTTAATGACTACATCGAGTGCCTCCCCAAATATATTGCTGGTTAAGCTTTCATCTTTAGGGGATGTTCTGCATAACTTGCCAATTGTTTGGGATATCCGCGCCCGCCTTCCTAATGCCCGCATTGATTGGGTTGTGGAGGAGGGGTATGCGCATCTATTGGAGCCACTATTAACTAATGATCACTTTCGCGGAATAGATCGCATCATTCCATTTGGATTACGCCGCTGGAAAAAATCAATATTGAGCTTGCGCACATGGCGTGAGTATTTCAGTTTTAGGCGTAATCTTCAGCGGGTATCTTATGACGTCATTATTGAAACCCAGGGTCTATTAAAGTCTGCTTTGGTATGTGCATTGGCTAAAAAAAGTCCTGATGCGGTGGTCGCGGGCTTAGCAAATGCTACGGAATACTCAGGTTATGAATCCATTTCAAAGCTGTTTTATAGCCAATCCGTTCAAGTTCCTTTTCGCTGCCATGCAATCGATCGCTCGCGTTATGTCGCATGCTCTGCTTTTGATTGGCCATTGATTGGTAGGGATGAAAATGTAGAGTTTTACCCTCAAAGCTTTATTGAAACTCTTGGCAATAATTCTGCAGTTCAATTTAAAAAGCCCTATGTCATATTTTTTCATTCAACCGCAAGAGCAGCAAAGCGCTGGGGTAATGAAGCTTGGGTTGATGTTGGCCAATGTCTTTCTAAAATAGGTTATCAAGTTGTGCTTCCATGGGGAAGTCCTCGCGAGAAAAAAGTAAGCGAGGAGCTTGCAGAACAAATTCCGAATGCGGTTATTCCCGAAGCATTTTCTATTGAGGAAGCCTTTGCAGTGATTGCAAATTCCTCGTTAGTTATTGGTGTAGATTCTGGTTTAACCCATTTAGCTGCAGTTCTAAATAAGCCAACCATCGAGATCTATTGCGACTCTCCTCGTTGGAAAACTGATGGTTACTGGTCTAGCAAGATTCGCAACTTAGGGGATATGAAGACTTCTCCGGCTGCTTCAGATGTTATTGCAGCCACTAATGAGCTTTTAGCGCAATAAACCGTTTATTGCTATCAAATCTTCGTCAGTTAATGAAGCAGCATGCGCTTTTAACTTGATTGCATTCAAGATGGTGCTATAGCGTGCTTGTTGCAATTGTGATCGAGTGGTAATCAGAGTATCTAAGGCAATCAATACATCAATATTAATTAAAGTTCCGACTTGAAAGCCTAGTTTGCTAGATTCTAAGGCAGAGGTTGATGAGCGCTCAGCCGCTTCAAAGGCCTTCACGCTTGCAAGACCTCCGTAGAAACCTGTGAACGCTGTTCGAGTATTTTGAGCCGCAGTACGGCGTGCATTGTCATAGTTTGCTTTAGCAGCATCAACCAGTGCCGCATTTTGCCGTATGACGGAACTATTAAATCCACCAGATACCAGTGGAATATTCATCTGTAGGGCTATAGTATTGTTGTACACATTGGTGTTTGCTGGTGTATAGCTATTAGGCGTGCCGTTTGAAGTATTGTAACCTGCAGTTCCCACTAGGTTAATGGATGGATAATTTGAGGCTTGAGATGCTCTATAAGTGCTTTCGGCAAGACTGACAGAAAGCTGATTGGCGAGCACATTAAAGTTAGCGCTTTCTGCTTGGTTAATCCAGTCATCAAGTGTTTGCCCGGGAGGCAGCTGTGGGTTCACGCTCTCTGCAATCGGATTTCCTTTGGAGTCTTTACTCTTGCTGCGAGGATCTTTTAGGACGCCGTGAATCTTGGTATCTTTTACTAATGGGCGAAGTGGTCCAACAGGGTGTCCAACCAGCTGTTCTAGAGCGCCACTTTTAACAACTAAGTCTGCTTGAGCGGCAATTTCTTGAGAGTTAGCGAGGTCAAGTGCAGCTTGTGCTGTGTTGACATCAACAATGGTTGCTAGGCCTGCATCATATTTAGCTTGTGCCGCATCTAATTGTTGCTTGATTAAACTTTTTTTGTTGCGATAGAGTTCAACATTATCCTGACTAGTTAGCGCATCAAAGTAAGCCTGAGAGACGCGAATAATTAAATCTTGTTGTGCTAGGTAAAAACGCATATCAGCGATCTTAGTATTTAAGTCGCCTTGTTTGAATGCCTCTAAAGCCGCAATGTTAAATACCGGCTGAGTAAGTGTGACAGTATAATTTTTTTGATCAAAGACTCGCGAGTTGCCGGGCCCAGCAGCCACTACTGTTTGTCCAACGCCATGCTGGTAGTAACGTGTGCCACCAGGTGTTGCATTGGCTTGTGGCAGGAGTAGGGAAAGACCTTGCCAATAGAGTTCTTTGCTGGCTTGATAGTTGAATCGAGCTGCATTCAGAACGGGATCGCTAAAGGCAGCATCTTGATACAGTTGAATTAAGTCAGTTAATTGACCTTTTTGGGCTGCTCCGATGCTACTGTTAATGCTCGAAGGAGCTCCACCGGCAGGCAATGCCGGTTTGCTTGGTGGGGGCGCAATTTGGGGAGGCTGCTCTAACTCAATCAGAGATGAGGGGCTGATAGACGTAGGGAGGACCGGTTTTACTGCTGTATTGGGACTTTGTGCCAGGGCTGCTGTAGACCAAGAGTTGAGTCCAAGAGCCTGTCCCACCATCAGGCCGAGTATGGTAATTCTAGAGGGTCGAAAGCGCTTTGGATTCATCAAATTCATCAAATTTTGGGGTGCATGAAGTTTAAGGCTAAATCGTCAACTAGGCTAATTTGAGCTTTATTTTGCCAAATAAGTGGCGCACTTTCACAACCCGATAAAATTTGGTTATGGATCTACTATTGCTATTTAAGGCTGTCATTCTGGGTGTGGTCGAGGGCTTGACAGAGTTTTTGCCCATCTCAAGTACCGGCCATCTAATATTGGTTGGAGACCTACTTGATTTCAATGATGAGAAAGGAAAGGCCTTTGAGGTCATTATTCAGTTTGGGGCAATATTGGCAGTTTGCTGGGAGTTTCGTCATAAGTTGACAAAGGTTGCCTCCTCCTTGACATTTAGTGCAAGTGCTCGTCGATTTGTGATTAATTTGTTGATTGCCTCAATACCAGTGATGGGCCTGGCTTTTATTTTTAGCAAGCATATTAAGGCGATCCTTTTTGCCCCCATTCCTGTCGCAAGTGCTTTTATTCTTGGCGCATTTATTATTTTTTGGGCTGAGTCACGCCAAGCAAACTTCAATGAAAGTTCATGTCGTATTCAGACGGTGGACGATCTCTCTTATCTGGATGCTTTTAAAGTCGGTATCGCACAATGTGCTGCATTGATTCCAGGAACTTCAAGATCTGGCGCTACGATTATTGGCGGAATATTGTTTGGATTGCCCAGAACTGTTGCCACCGAATTCTCATTCTTTTTGGCAATTCCCGTTATTGGTGGAGCAACTGCTTATGAGTTGCTAAAGCTGTGGAAGAATCCGGTGGCTATTTCTGGCGAATATACGCTCGCGATAGTAATTGGCTTTATCGCTGCATTTGTTTCAGCGTTTATTTGTGTACGATGGTTAATTCATTATGTAGCGCATCATAATTTCAAGCCATTTGCTTGGTATCGCATTGTGTTTGGGCTACTAGTTTTATTCACCGCATACGGCGGCTTGATTCAGTGGTCGTATTAATTTTGGGGAATTGAGGAAATTCAATGGATGTATCAATCGACGCAATTACCAATAACATTCAGCTAGCTCTAGCCCCAGTATTTTTATTGACTGCTGTTGCGACCTTATTAAATGCCATATCCGTTCGTCTCGCCAGAAATGTCGATAGAATGCGCGCCATCCAGCAGACACTTTTTTCTGGGGAGCTAAAAGACCTTAGGACAATTGAACACTTGCAACGCGAGGCAAATGAATCAAAAATGCGTGGTCGACTTTGTACTCTGGCAATCTTTTTTGACGTCCTAAGTGGTATTTTTATATCACTGACCGTGCTTGAATTATTTTTCTTTCAGGCAGGTGCGGTTAGGTCTTTACAAACAACGTATGTGATTTGGACCTTTGTTTTGGGTCTGATATCCTTTATGACATCTCTTTCAATTGTTTTGGCCGAAGTAGTATATGCCTATCGGTCTGCTGGCTGGAGCTCTCCTAAAAATTAGTAGTTTTACTTGATATTTAATAAATATAAAACATGAACAAAATCCTCATCACTGGCGGCGCAGGTTTTCTGGGTTCGCACTTAACTGAGAAGCTCTTAAAAGAGGGTAATGATATCTTGGTAGTGGATAACTATTTCACTGGGTCTAAGGCAAATTTAGAACATTTGTTGTCAAATCCCCGTTTGGAATTGATGCGCCATGATGTGACCTTTCCACTTTATGTAGAAACCAATCAGATATACAACTTGGCTTGCCCCGCATCGCCAGTGCATTATCAATATGATCCAGTCCAGACCACTAAAACGAGCGTTCATGGTGCGATCAATATGTTAGGTCTTGCTAAAAGAACCCGTGCCCGTATTTTGCAAGCCTCTACTAGTGAGGTATATGGGGATCCTGAGGTTCATCCACAGCCTGAAGAATATTGGGGAAGAGTCAATCCAATTGGTATTCGCTCCTGTTACGACGAAGGTAAGCGCTGCGCAGAAACCCTCTTTTTTGATTACAACCGCCAACACAATCTTGATATTAAAGTGGTGCGCATCTTCAATACCTATGGCCCTCGTATGCACCCTAATGATGGCCGTGTAGTGAGTAATTTCATTGTTCAAGCCTTACAGGGTAAAGACATCACCATTTATGGCGATGGTAGGCAGACCCGTAGCTTTTGCTACGTAGATGACTTAATTGATGCCATGGTCAAAATGATGAACTCAGAACAAGGCTTTACAGGGCCGGTCAATATTGGCAATCCTAGTGAATTCACAATGTTGCAATTAGCAGAGACAGTGCTCAAGCTCTCAGGCAGCAAATCCAAAATTATTCATCAGCCATTACCCTCTGATGATCCAAAACAACGTCAACCCAATATTGATCTAGCCAAAGCAAAATTAGATTGGCAACCAAAGGTCAATCTCGAAGATGGTCTGAAAGAGACGATTGCTTACTTTAGAAAGATTGTGGCGTAATTGGGTTTAGATGATGTCGATCAATCTGGAAAGGCATTTGAGCGCATTCGCTCATTTGTTCTTAGGGCGGGCCGAACCACTGCAGGACAACAACGTGCAATTGAGGAGCTAGGCCCGAAATTTCTCATTCCTTATCAAGATAAAAATCTAGATTTGGTTAAGGCATTTGGTGGATCCACAAAACCAAAGATTCTGGAAATTGGTTTTGGTATGGGCGAGACTGCCGCCAAGATCGCAGCTTTACGCCCAAATGATGATTTTCTGGGAATTGAAGTTCATCTGCCTGGGGTGGGTGCACTGCTAAAGCTGATTGGTGAAAATCAACTGACCAATTTACGCCTTATTCGTCACGATGCCGTTGAAGTTCTTGAAAATATGATTGCTCCTGATTCTTTGAATGGCATTCATATCTATTTTGCTGATCCTTGGCATAAGAAGCGCCATCATAAGCGTCGTCTGATTCAAGAAAAATTTGTAAAGCTCTTGGTTTCGCGTCTAAAGGCTGGCGGATATTTACACTTGGCTACTGATTGGCATAACTATGCAGAGCAGATGCTTTTAGTTTTGAATGCGGAACCCAGTTTGCAAAATACTTCAGATCAGTATGTTTCCGTGGAAACATTCTCTTCTGAGGATGCGCTTAAGTCTGAAGAATTATCTAAAGAGTTAAATGAATTTAAACCTACGATTGAGCAGTTAAACTTAAAACACTTGGGTTATGTTGAGAGACCAAGCTATCGCCCAGTAACCAAGTTTGAAAACCGTGGCATCAAGCTAGGCCACGGTGTATGGGATTTAGTCTATATTAAAAAGTAAGCGTTTATTACATTAAGAGGCTAAAGTGTAACGCAGACATACTTGAGCTCAAGGTATTCATCCATACCGAAGACACTACCTTCTCTGCCTAGGCCAGATTGTTTAACGCCACCAAATGGCACAACTTCGTTAGCAATAATTCCGCTATTGACGCCGACCATCCCGTATTCCAAGGCTTCTGCAACCTTCCAAATACGACCAATATCACGGCTGTAAAAGTAGGAAGCTAATCCATACTGACTATTGTTAGCCAACTGAACTACTTCTTCATCACTTTCAAAGCTAATGATAGGGGCAACTGGTCCAAAGGTTTCTTCATAAGTGATGAGCATGTCATTGCTGACGTTGTCCAGAACGGTAGGCTCGTAATAAGTGCCGCCTAAAGGAGAGGGTTTGCCGCCTGTAATCAGCTTGGCACCTTTATTTAGGGCATCGGCAATATGACGTTCAACTTTTTCAAATGCAGCCCGATCAATGAGGGGGCCCTGATGTATCCCTGCTTCCATACCATTGCCCACCTTAATTGCTTGAACGGCTTTGGCAAATTTTTCTACAAAGACGTCATGAATTTTCTTATGAACATAGATCCGATTGGCACACACACAGGTTTGACCAGAATTACGATATTTCGAGGCAATCGCACCTGCGACCGCAGCATCAATATCGGCGTCGTCAAATACGATAAATGGAGCATGGCCTCCTAACTCCAGGGCAAGTTTTTTCACGGTAGGTGCACACTGCGCCATCAAAATTCGACCTACTTCTGTTGATCCAGTAAAGGACAGATGGCGAACTGTTGGTGAGGCGCAAAGCGTTTTACCAACGGCAATAGATTGGTCGGCATCGGCAGTGACTATATTGACAACACCTTTGGGTATGCCTGCTCGCACTGCAAGTTCTGCAAGGGCTAAGGCTGATAATGGCGTTTGTTCAGCCGGTTTGATCACAATCGTGCAACCTGCTGCCATTGCTGGCGCAATTTTTCTGGTAATCATCGCATTAGGAAAATTCCAAGGAGTAATAGCGACGCAAACACCCACGGGTTGTTTGAGAACCATGAAGCGTTTATCACCCCAAATGGTTGTTGGTATTGTTCCAGATACTCTTTTTGCTTCTTCTGCATACCACTCGATAAAAGATGCCCCGTAGACTACTTCGCCAGTTGATTCTGGGAGAGGCTTGCCTTGTTCCAAGGTCATCAGAATCGCTAGATCCTCTTTATTTTGCAGAATGAGATCAAACCATTTACGCATTAGGCCAGCACGTTCTTTCCCGGTGATGCTTTTCCATTTCGGAAGAGCATCATCAGCGGCGGTAATAGCTTTCTCCGCATCTGCACCGCTTAAATTGGCTACCTGAGCGATGATCTCGCCAGTGGCTGGATTGTTAACAGGAAAATGGGTATTTAAGCTTGACTGGACCCATTCATTATTAATAAAGGCTTGCTCCTTAAATAGGCTTGAATCTTTTAGAAGGCTGCGAATATCAATTTTTTGCATGATGAACTTTTCCGATCAAAAGGGGTCTCTACTATTCTGAACGATTTTATCCCTAGAAGTTAAAAAACCTCACTTGCTATAGTAAGTGAGGTTCATGTTGCCTAGAAGAAAATTTTTTAGGAATTAACCTGCGTTTGTTTCAGCTGTGCGTAGTTTCTGTGCCAAGAGGTCTAAGACCCCATTAACGTATTTATGACCATCGGTGCCGCCAAATGTTTTAGCCAGTTCTACGGCTTCATTGATAGCTACCTTATATGGTACGGACAAGTCACAAGCGAGCTCATATGCGCCAATGAGAAGGGCAGCATGTTCAACGGGAGAGAGTTCATTAATGGGGCGGTCAAGAGTAGGGGTAATTAGCGCCTCGAGCTCATCAGCGCGATCCAAGACTCCAGTAAAGATACCCTGAAAGAGATCTAATTGACAGCGTTTGAATGCAGGGTCTTCTGCTAATTGTTTTGCAATATTTGCTCCATTAGGCAGGCTACCAGCGCGTCTCACAACCAGACTTTGATAAATTCCCTGGAGTGCATATTCTCGTGCGCGACGACGTGGTGTCAGAGAGCGCTTTGGTGCTGTAGATTTGCCATCGCCACTATCTTTCATGGCTTTTGCTTGAGCTGGATTTGGAGTCGATTTCGTCATATCAATAATTACTCTTCACCATCATTCACTTCGAAATTAATATCGGGCGTCAGGGCTAGCGCTAGATTAGCCATTTCCACAACAGCCTTAGCGCAATCAGCACCTTTTATATTCACACGCACTTGTGCTTGTTCGTCTGTATCGCAGGTGAGTACTCCGTTAGCAATCGGTAAACCAGAATCAATTGATATGCGCGTAATGCCTGCAGCAGATTCATTGGAGACCAATTCAAAATGATAGGTCTCCCCACGAATCACAGCGCCTAAGGCAACCAGCCCATCGAACTCACCAGTTTCTGCAAGCTTTTGAAGTGCAAATGGGATCTCTAGTGCACCTGGTACGGTAACTAGTTTGATATCAGATTGCGAAACACCTAGCGAGATGAGTTCACTAATGCAAGCGTTCGTAAGCGCAACACAATGGTCTTCATTAAAGCGTGCCTGCACTATGCCGATACGCAAATCTTGGCCATTCAGATCCGCTTCAAGTACGCCTACAAAATCGTTATTGGTATCGGTCATAGTGATCTTTTGCTAACAGATGAATTATTTGGGCTGATAAGGGATGTAGCCAGTCACTTCTAGTTTGTAACCAGAAAGACTTGGTACCGGGCTTGGGTTTGCTAGTAATCGCATTTTCTGGACGCCGACATCTTTTAGAATCTGAGCGCCAATGCCATAGCTTCGGAAATCAGTCTTGCGAGCTAAAGGTTTGCTTTCCTGGCCTTTTGCTTGATTCAGTTTTTGGAATTGCGCTAACCAGTCTTGGTCATTTGGCGCAGCAATTCCGGCAGCATTTAGTAAAACCGCAACTCCAGCAGGGGCGGTGGCAAGTTGTTGCAAAGCTTGTCCTAGAGGCCAAGAATGGGTGCTGACCTCAGAGTCTAAAAAGTCTAAAACGGTGAGAGGCTCATGAACGCGGACTAAAGTTTCTGGTGCTTCAGAGGGCTTGCCATGAACTAGCGCAATATGAATACAAGAACTCGGAGTATCGCGATAAATGATGCCTTCAAACTTACCCCATGGCGTAAGAAATTCACGAATACCTTCGCGAACCACAATACTTTCATGTTGGCTGCGGTATTTAATGAGATTGGCAATGCTACCAATTTTGAGTTGATGCTCTTTGGCAAATTCTATTAAATCTGGCAGCCGAGCCATACTGCCATCGTCCTTCATGATTTCACATATAACGGATGTCGGTGAGCAGCCTGCCATTGCGGCAAGATCGCAGCCTGCTTCTGTGTGACCGGAGCGGATCAGGACGCCTCCTGGTTGGGCCATCAATGGAAAAATATGGCCTGGCTGAACAAGGTCACTTGGCTTGGCATTTGGGGCTACAGCTGTTTTGATTGTGTGGGCGCGGTCAGCCGCTGAAATGCCAGTAGTTACCCCACTTGCCGCTTCTATTGATACTGTGAAGTTGGTACCCATAGAGGTGCCGTTATCGCGAACCATTAAAGGCAAATTCAGTTGCTGGCAACGCTCACGGGTCAATGTTAGGCAAATTAAACCTCGACCATGCTTTGCCATGAAATTTACAGCCTCAGCGCTGACATGGTCGGCGGATAAAACTAAATCCCCTTCATTCTCACGATCCTCTTCGTCAACGAGAATGACCATCTTGCCAGCACGGAGTTCGGCAACTATTTCTTCTGTGGAGGCTAGAGTATGCGGCATAGCTTTCTATTTTAAGCTTAGCGGGCGATTGTGGCGAGCCGGTCAGTAATACCCACCTTTTCTGACAAAAGGAGCCTCTAAATTTGGTATCGAGATCGATTACATCCTCAGAAAATGGCGTATGCGCATCAGCCGGAAGAATGATCGTCAAAGTGGTTTTATCTTGCTTGAGGCCTTGGTGGCAATGGGCCTAGTTACAGGTGTCTGGTTGAGCTCCATTCAGGCCTATCAGGGCTTAGCGTTACGCCTGTTAAAGCAAGAGCAAAAACAAGCTCTTTTGCGGCAGGAGTTCGATCGATATGAACTGGCTGAGCAAATGAGAGCCAACTCAATTAATGGTGGAGGTTTAAAACGTGACGCTACTCGAGTGCCTCATCGGCATCGCACTTTGCACTCTACTGCTAGGCCCGCTTTTACAAACTAGTGCTTCATTAGCGTTAAAACAAATTGAGTATGAAAAGATGAATTCAATGAATTTAGAAGCAGAACGTGGACTAGAGTTGATCGGTCGCGCCATTCGAATGGCTGGTTATCAAAATGCGAGATCTAGCGTAGCAAATAAGCATAGCAAGGGACAAAATTTGCCAATTGAGATTCAAACGAAGGTTGGATTTCAACAATCAGATTCATTAATCGTGAGACATGAGTTATCTGATGGAATTGATTTTGATTGTGTTGGAAATGTTTTAACAACCGATAGAACAAAACAGAACTTAACTTTTCAAAGATTTTTGGTTGATAGGCAGTCAGGATTATCAAAGGGCGCTAAAGCTAATGGCGGTTCGCTTGTCTGCCAATCATTAGATCGTCAAGGACGATTGCAAAATACGACATTAATGAATGGCATTAACTCCTTGGTAATTGATGAGTTAAATCACCATGTAAGCCATAAGCAAAGGGCCTTTAAGGTTCAACTAAATATGACGGATGGGGCCAATGTCCAAAGGAAGTTTGAGCGGATATTTACTACGAGAAACTTGCCATGATGTTGGCTTGGATGATTTCACTATTACTAATTTGTTCCTCTTTAATAGCGCATCTAGAGCAATGGTCAGCTTTAAAGATCACGCATGTAAATACTATTAAAACTACCCAAGCGCAATTCATGAAATCCGAGCAAGCTGTTATTGAATGTGAGAAACATATTTTGAATTTATTAAATCACTCGGAAAGAGATTGCAACATCCAAGCTACTGGAAAAAATATTTGGTTAATTTCCAGTATCGAAAAACCAGTAATCCAGGTGCACGTATATGTAGATGAAAATTCTGGGCTAGCTACTCGAATCAATTGGCGCCATGTATTTGAGTAAGTGTGGTGAGCTCGGATTTAGCCTGCTAGAGCTAATGGCCGTGTTATTGATTATCGCAATCACAGCAATGTTTGCTATGCCTTTGATCTATAAGCAAGTTGCAACTCGCGAGATTATGACGGTGGCTAGAAAATGGGTTGGGAGCGCTCAATTTGCACGCCAACAAGCATTCTTGACGGGTGAATCCGTTCGGATGGCGCCTCGCTCTAAGGATGACTGGAACCAAGGATGGGTCATACAGCAAGATTGCTCAAAGCAAAAGGGAGCTCTATGTGCCCAGCGAGTATTGATATCACAGGGAAATATAAAGCCCATCTTTTTTGCTGGCTCAGAGAAGCAATTTCGAGATCCTCATACAGGTGAGCTTGGCATTCGTTTTAATGTTGCAGGAGCCGCGAAAACTGCCAAAGGTGGATTTGTAGCTAATCGCTTGATATTGGGTCATATCCGAAAGCCTGGTTTAGAGAGACATCTTATTTTGGGTAGTGGCGGCAGATGGCGTATTTGTGATCCGGCCAAAGATGCTAGACGGTGCCATTGAATGGTTTAATAGACCCTATGTATACCGCTGTTGATCATCAATGGATGTCTGAAGCCTTGGCTGAGGCCCATAAAGCACTGTATTTGGCGAATCCAAATCCACGAGTAGGCTGTGTCATTGTTAAAGATGGACAAGTTATTGGCCGCGGTTTTACACAGCAGGTTGGTGGTCCTCATGCAGAGATTCAGGCGTTGGCTGATACAAAACTTAATGGTTTTGATCCGAAAGACTCAACTATTTATGTGACCCTAGAGCCATGCAATCACACTGGTCGTACGCCACCATGTGTTGATGCCTTACTTACTGCTAAGCCGGCAAAAGTGATTGTTGCGATGGTTGATCCTAATCCTCTTGTTGCTGGAAAAGGATTGGAAAGACTTAAAGCTGCAGGCATCGAGGTGCAATGTGGTCTGATGGAATCAGAAGCGCAAATATTAAATTGTGGATTTGTGTCAAGAATGACTCGAGGGCTACCATGGGTACGATTAAAAATTGCTGCGAGCCTTGACGGCAAAACTGCTTTACCCAATGGACAGAGCCAATGGATTACAGGGTCATTGGCCAGGGCTGATGGCCATCATTGGCGTGCGCAGGCCTGCGCGATTGTGACGGGGGTTGGCACGGTTAAAGAAGACAACCCTACCTTAAATGTGCGAGAGGTTGAAACACAACGTCAACCTTGGCGAATTATTATTGACTCAAAGCTAGAGACACCACTTGACGCAAACATACTAAATAATTCCTTGGAGTCTGGCGTCATGATTGTGTGTGCAAAGATAATTGATTCTGATACTCAAGAAAAAGTAAAGATTCTTGAATCTCGTGGAATTGAAGTGTTGACGATGTCAAACGAGTTTGGGAAAGTCGATTTACCAAAGCTTTTTGCTTACCTCGCGCAAGAGCGCCACATGAATGAAATCCATATCGAGGCTGGGTTTAAGCTTAATGGATCGATGTTAAGAGAAGATTGCGTAGATGAGTTGTTGCTCTACTACGCCCCTTTCTTCATGGGGGAGGTTATTGGCATGGCAAACACTACCCCTTTAGATTCACTTCAGTCTAGACAAGACTGGAAAATAATTGATCAAAGCCTGGTTGGCTCAGATCTTCGTTTGCGACTGATTAAATCCAAGCAATAAATAAGAATTAAAATCACCCCATGTTTACTGGAATCATTACCGCTGTTGGTCAAATTAAGAGCACACAAGTTAAAGGCGATGGGCTTCAATTGGTTATCGAAGTGCCATCAGGGTATCTTGATGATGTTGCGCTGGGCGATAGCATTGCTATTCAGGGTGCTTGCATGACCGCTACGCAATTCAATGGCAATACCTTTGCCCTAGATATTTCTCGAGAATCACTCAACAAGACAGTGGGTCTTGATAAAGTTGGCCCTGTAAATTTAGAGAAAGCATTGCGCTTAAATGATCGCTTGGGAGGTCATTTAGTAAGCGGACATGTTGATGGGGTTGGTGAAGTATTTCAATTTGCGCCAGTTGATAAAGACGCTTACGGCTCTTGGTTATTACGCATTAAAGCCCCAAAAGATTTAGCACCATTTTTGGCATACAAGGGATCTATCGTTGTTAATGGAGTCTCTTTGACGGTAAACACCGCTGAAGATACGGCAGATGCATGTATCGTCAACATCAATCTGATTCCCCATACTCTGCAAAGCACCACGCTTGGCAAATTACAAGCGGGTGATCGCGTTAATCTTGAAGTGGATTTGATTGCGCGTTATGTTGCGCGCATGCTTGAAGCTAAAAGTGGTTAATAGCTATTTAGTTTTCTGGTAGCGAGTGGGGTCAGCAACCTTAGCCTGTTCAAAACCGGCCTGCCTTAGTCTGCAAGACTCGCACTCACCACATGCCTGGCCTAAATCATTTGCTTGATAGCAAGAAACGGTTTGCGAATAGTCCACACCAAGTTGATTACCCAACTGAATGATCTGAGCTTTGGTGAGATTAATAATCGGGGCGTGAACCCTAAAGCGATTTTCGTTATTGATTGCTTCAACGCCAGCTTTGGTGGCTAGGTTAGCCATTGCTTCAAAGGAGGCAACATATTCTGGCCTGCAGTCTGGGTAGCCAGAGTAATCAACTGAGTTAGCACCATAAAAAATATCGAGCCCACCCAATGCTTCCGCCCAGCCTAAAGCAAGAGATAGCAAAATGGTGTTGCGTGCTGGCACATAAGTCACGGGGATTTCTTGATCATTGCTTGGAGCGGTAGGCACAGCAATTGAGGAATCTGTCAGTGCTGAACCACCAAAGCGGGTTAAATCTAGATTCACAACCTCATGACGAGCAACGCCGATTTGTTTGGCAATATGTTTTGCTGCGGCTAATTCTGAAGAGTGGCGCTGGCCATAGCCTACTGAGAGCGCATAAGGTGTATAGCCAAGATCTTTGGCTAGAGCCAAAACTGTTGTGGAGTCTAGTCCGCCTGAAAATAAAATAACTGCTGGTGCCCCAGATTTGCGGGGCGCAAGATTCTGAAATGCTGCAGACAATTTGGACATGTCTTATTAACTTACTTTGTTGCAGTAATCAGTTGTTGCGCATCTTTTGCAGCATCGGTATTTGGATATTTGGCAATAATCTCATTAAAGGTTTTTTTGGCAGCCGCTTTATTGCCGCTCTCTAGCTGGGAGCTTCCTAATGTCACCATTGCTGCAGGTATGCGCGAATGGTTTGGATAACGCTTAATGAGGTTTTGAAGCTGGCTAATTGCACCAGCATATTCTTTATTGGCATATTTGCTATTACCACTCCAGTAAAGTGCTAGGGGTAGGTAAGGGCTCTTCGGGTATTTATTTGTAAATACAGAAAATGCTTCATCAGCTTTCTTCAGGTTCCCTGCTTGAAATGCCTTCAGTGCATCGTCATATGCTTTTTTCTCGCTGGGCTGAATCGTACCAGTAACGCCTTCAATAGTTACTGTGCGCGGCTCAAAATTACCGAGACGGCTATCTAAATCTTGGTAATACGTTTTTTGGCTACTAGAAATATCTTCACCTTGTTTCTCAAGGTTTTCGATCTTGCCGCGCAGTTCGGCATTTTCAGCCTTAAGCTTATCAATTTCACCCTGCAACTCTAATTGTGTTGTGGCTAAAGACTTGCGTAAATCCAAAATGGCCTTACGCGCCTCGTCATCTGAGAATAGGGCCCAAGCGCTATTGGACCCACCTAGATAAATGATGAAAGCACTTAAACAAAACGCTCGTGAGAGCGTTTGTTTTTTATTGGAGAAGAATGCTTTCATTTAGTTTGTAATGTAAACAATGTCAGCACGGCGATTTTCTGCCCAAGCCGCTTCGTTATCGCCCTCAGCTTTTGGCTTCTCTTTGCCAAAGCTCACAGCTTCAATTTGATTATCCGAAACGCCCATCAAGTTCAATGATTTACGAACTGCATCAGAGCGACGTTGACCGAGGGCTAAGTTGTATTCTGCGGTACCGCGATCATCGGTATTACCCTGGATAATAATTTTCTGATTTGGGTTTGCTTTCAGATAGCTTGCATGTGCAGACAACATTTTTTGGTATTTGGTCTGAACGGTGTATTCATCAAAGCCAAAGAAAACACTTTTCTCAAATAAGGGGCTCTTAGGATCATTCCATGGCTGTGAGGCAAAATTACCGCTACCGCCACTTCCGTTTGCACCATCAACATCGTCTAGTTTTACGCTAGAGCATGCAGCCATTAACAAAGCAGTTGCGCTAATGAGTGCCCATGTTGCTGTGCGACGTGCGATAGAAACGTTCATGATCTTCCTTTTAACTAGCCTGGATATTTAAACTGATTGGCATTGAGCCGATGCCCATATTATGCCTCCAAGACTACAAAAAAGCCTATTTTGACCCTAAAAAGGGCATTTAATCCATAAATGGACCCCATGATGGCTGACGAACGTCAGACCCTGGAATGCTTAATACTTGCTTTGAGTTTCCATCGACGGAAACTGCCGCAAGAACTCGCTTGCCACCCACCTTGGTTGAGTAAAGAACATAGCGACCATTAGCGGCAAAAGAAGGGGATTCGTCGCTGGTGCCATCAGTTAATGCTTGTGCATCACCGGTAGCTAGATTCAGGATGTAGAGGCGATAGGCGCCGCCAACGTTAGCGATATATGCCAAGTATTTGCCGTCAGGTGAAATGCGTGGTGAAGTGACAAATCCTTGTTTGAAAGTCACGCGTTTGGCACCTTCAACTTGCTCGCCATCTGCGCTCATGCGATAGATTTGGGGGCTGCCACCGCGATCGCTCGTGAAATAAATATAGCGACCATCAGCAGAATACTGTGGCTCTGTGTCGATAGTACTGCCACGAGTTAAGCGATGTAAGCCGCTGCCATCGGCATTTATGCCGTAGATTTGAGTGTTGCCATCTTTTGACAATGACACGGCTAATTTCTTGCCATCAGGTGACCATGCTGGAGCGCTGTTATTGCCCTTTTGGTTGGAAAGAGAAATGCGTCGACCAGTCGCTAACTCATGAACGTAAATAACCGGTTTGCGATCCTCAAACGAAACATAAGCAACTTTCTTGCCATCAGGCGACCATGATGGAGAGATAATGGGTTCGCCACTATTCATAGCATTGCGAATATTCTGACCATCTGCATCAGAGATCACTAGGCGATAGCGCTTACCATCTTTGATTACATAGGAAAGACGTGTAGAGAAGACGCCACGCTCACCCAAGAGTTTGAAGATGATATCGTCGGCAATCTTATGGGCTGCTGCGCGTAGATTATCTGCAGAGGAGTTGAGATTTAAACCGCCCAAGCTCTGGGACTTACGAATATCAAATAGTTTGTAATGAATTTCAAATTGATTGCTACCAGTTTGCACAACAGAACCAACCACTAAGGCATCAGCGCCACGCGCGGCCCAAGATTTATAGTTTGGCGTGCCTTCATCACTCTCAACAGCATTGCCATTTTCGGTATTCTTGAAGTAGCCGCTGCGTGCTAAATCTTGACGAATAATTTCGGTAATGCTGGTTGGTAATTTACTCTCATCTTTAAAGCGCATCACCGCGATTGGATAGAGTGATTGACCTACGCCAGTGATTTCAATATTCATTTGCGCAAGCGCTGGGTTTGCAACGGTTGCAAAAGTTCCAGTAATGACAAAAGCGCTAAACCAATACAGTTTTTTTAGTTGTTGCAACATGCCTTAATCCTTGGGTTTGAATGTCAACTTCACTTCGCGTTGAGGAATTTTGCCATTGTCGTCTTTTGGTAGACTCTCAGCGCGCGATAGGGCTAGTAATACCGCACGATCCCATCCGGCATTACCGCTTGAGCTTATGAGGTTGGTGCTCAAAATAGCTCCATCTGGTGCCAAGTTCACTTGAATCACCGCCGCTGGATTGCCGCTTACAGACTCAGGATTAAATACGATCAAAGGCTTCACCTTTTTGATAACCTTGTCCGTCCAACCAGGAGGGGCGTTACCACCCCCGCCAACACCATTACCTGTAGTTCCGCCACTACCGCCCTCAGCCCCAGCCGCCGCTCTTAGTTTTGCCAACTGATCAGCGCGAGCTTTTTCTGCAGCTGAATTCGCTTTAGTTTCGGTAGGCGATTTTGCTTCTACTTTTTTGGTTGGCTCAACCTTTTTTGGAGGCTCTTTTTCTTTAGGCGGAGGCGGTTGTACAGCCTTAGGTTTTTCTTTAACTACTTCTTTTTTAGGAGGCTCTTTTTCTACTTTTGTTTTCTTTAAAGCAATATCAGCAGCCTCTTCCTTAACGATGGTTTTTACTTCTGGTTCAGGCGGGGTTACCACTTGCGGCGTGGTGTCCCAAAGTTCAACCTCTACTCCTGAGGGGGTGCTGTTATTCCAATTAATTCCAATGACTAAAAAAGCAAGCAATCCCAAATGCGCGATGAGCGAAAAGGTGAATGCGCGCTTGGTACTTTCCTCCTTAGTTAGACGTCCTCGCTTAAAAGGAGATATGGGATTTTGAAAAGAAGCTGCGCTATTCATTAATTAGCAAAATAAATACTTATCAGTTTTATTGGCTCTTTACTGCAAGACCAACACGTTTGACGCCGTTCTCTTTGAGCTTGGACATCACATTCATTACAGTCTCGTACTTGATGGATTTATCGGCAGCAAGTACTACAGGTTGATCGACAGATTTTTCTGCTTGTGTCCTGGCAAAGGCGCCAAGCTCAAATGGCGTCAGTGTTTGTACAGGCTCACCATCTTTGCGAACAATAACATTTTCATTGGCATCAATAGTCAGAAATACTGGTGGCAAGGACTGTACTTTTGCGCCCCCAACAGTGGGCAGGTTAACAACGCCAGGATTAACCATTGGTGCAGTGACCATAAAGATCACTAATAAAACCAACATTACGTCGATATAGGGAACGACATTAATGTCAGCCTTAGCACGACGCTTTGTTTTTCTCAAAGAAGATGCGGCCATGAAAGATTTATTTCTCTAGAAAATCGATTAACGTCCAGCACTCTGACGCTGCAAGATATTGGTGAACTCTTCAATGAATGTTTCAAAACGAATAGCAAGGCGATCTACATCAGTAGCAGCACGATTGTAGGCAACCACCGCCGGAATGGCGGCAAACAAACCAATTGCAGTTGCAATCAAAGCTTCGGCAATGCCAGGGGCTACCGCAGAAAGAGTGGCGTTTTGTACGTTTGCTAAGCCGCGAAAGGAGTGCATGATGCCCCATACCGTTCCAAATAGACCAATGTATGGGGATACTGATCCCACAGAAGCGAGGAAAGGGAGGTTTGCCTCAAGAGTATCCATCTCCCGCTGGTAGGTGGCTTTCATGGCACGACGGGCGGCATCGATTTCTCGTACTTTCATGAACTCTTGCATACCCGCTTCGAAGATGTGCTCTAAAACAGCATCACTGCGGGTATTGCGTTGCGCTGCTGCCAAAAGGGTATGTAAATCTCCACCAGACCAAAAATCACGCTCAAAACGCTCGGTATCTTGGCGTACGCCCCGCAAAATCGCTGTTTTCTTAAAAATGATGGTCCAGGAGGCGATGGACATACCTAGCAATAACAACATTACCAACTGTACTAATAGGCTGGCATTAAGGACTAGGGATAGGAATGAGAGGTCTTGTGTGGTGGTCATGGTGGATTTTGTATGATGTAGGTTAATTTTACTAACTTAATGAAGTATTTCTTTGCATTCCCAATCAACCGAGATTATTACCATGTTTGACCGCCAAAATACCTTAGCTAAAACCGACCCCCAGCTCTGGGAGGCCATCCAGAAGGAAAACAAGCGCCAGGAAGACCATATTGAGCTGATTGCTTCTGAGAACTACACTTCGCCTGCGGTAATGGCTGCCCAAGGCTCCCAGTTAACCAATAAATATGCTGAAGGCTATCCAGGTAAGCGTTATTACGGTGGTTGCGAATTTGTTGATGTGGCGGAGCAATTAGCAATTGATCGAGTTAAAGCGTTATTTGGCGCAGAAGCTGCAAACGTGCAACCGCATTGCGGTGCCTCTGCGAACCAAGCTGTGTTCTTAGCTTTCTTAAAGCCTGGTGACACATTTATGGGCATGAGTTTGGCCGAAGGTGGTCACTTGACTCACGGCATGGCTCTCAATATGAGTGGTAAGTGGTTTAACCCAATCGCTTATGGTTTAGATAAAAATGAAGAAATCGATTATGAGCAAATGGAAAAGTTGGCGCGTGAGCACAAGCCTAAATTAATCATTGCTGGTGCTTCTGCTTACTCCAAAAAAATTGATTTTGAGCGCATTGGCAAATTAGCAAAAGAAGTGGGCGCGATTTTTATGGTGGATATGGCGCATTATGCTGGCCTTGTTGCTGCTGGTGTTTATCCAAATCCAGTACCGCATGCTGATATCGTCACCTCGACAACCCATAAGAGTTTGCGCGGTCCCCGTGGCGGCATCATTTTGATGAAGGCGGAGCACGAGAAAGCCATTAACTCAGCAGTATTTCCTGGCTTACAAGGTGGCCCATTAATGCATGTGATCGCTGCTAAAGCAGTTGCATTTAAAGAGGCTGCAGAGCCAGGCTTTAAAGAGTATCAAAAACAGGTTGTAGCAAACGCCAAGGCTTTAGCTGAAACATTAATTGCTCGTGGCTTACGGATTGTTTCTGGTGGAACTGATTCACATGTGATGTTGGTTGATCTGCGTGCCAAGAAGATGACTGGTAAAGAGGCTGAGCGTGTTTTGGGTGAGGCACATATCACTTGTAATAAAAATGGTATTCCGAATGATCCAGAAAAACCAATGGTGACTAGCGGTATTCGTTTAGGTTCACCAGCAATGACAACGCGTGGGTTTAAAGAGGCTGAAGCAAGACAGGTAGGTAACTTTATTGCTGATGTTCTAGATAACCCGAATGATCCGGCAAATATTGCCAAGGTACGCGCTCAAGTTGCTGAGTTAACTAAGCGCTTCCCAGTCTACGGATAAAAACAAGAAGCAAAAGAAAGTAAACCTTGCGCTGCCCTTTTTGCCATAACGACGATACCCAGGTTTTAGATACCCGAGTCTCCGATGAGGGCGACACGATTCGTCGCCGTCGTCGTTGCGCAAAATGTGATAAACGTTTTACTACCTACGAGCGCGTTGAGTTGGCCCTGCCAGCGATAGTGAAAAAGAATGGCAGTCGCGTTGAGTACAGCCATGACAAACTTGCCAGTTCCCTTAAGCTTGCTTTGAGAAAGCGCCCAGTCTCATCTGACTCAGTCGACGAGTCTATCGCTCGCATTGAAGAAAAACTCCTTAGTCTTGGCGAAAAAGAGATTCCAAGCGAGCGCGTCGGTGAGTTGGTGATGCGAGAGTTAAAGCGTCTCGATAAAGTCGCATACATACGCTTTGCCTCTGTTTACCGAAGCTTTGCAGACATTGAATCTTTTGAGAGCGCTCTCAAAGAGCTTAAATAATTTCTAAATAAAAAAGACCGCTGATGCGGTCTTTTTATACCTAAAAACCTCGGCTTTAATTACTTTAGAACGGCGAAAATGGAGGTAGTGATTTCATCCACGCTGCCAGTTCCACTGACTTTGCGATAAGCAGGTGCTTTGACTTTATCTGTTGGGCTCGCTTGAGCTGCCCATGAAGAGTAGTAGTCAACTAATGGGCGGGTTTGATCGTCGTATACCTGCAAACGCTTGCGAACAGTTTCTTCTTTGTCGTCATCGCGTTGAATGAGTGGGTCACCCGTCACATCATCTTTGCCTTCAACTTTTGGTGGATTGAATTTAATGTGATAAGTACGACCTGATGCTGGATGTACGCGACGACCGCCCATGCGATCAATAATCGCATCAAAAGGTACGTCGATCTCTAGAACATAATCAATCGGAACACCAGCATCCTTCATGGCTTGTGCTTGAGGAATGGTTCTTGGGAAACCATCAAACAGGTAGCCTTTACTGCAATCAGGTTGGGTTAGTCGATCTTTAACTAAACCAATGATGATGTCATCGGACACTAGGCCGCCAGCATCCATAATTTTTTTAGCTGCTACACCAAGTTCGGTGCCTGCTTTAACCGCGGCACGCAACATGTCGCCAGTAGAAATTTGTGGAATACCAAATTTCTCGCAAATGAATTGGGCTTGTGTACCTTTTCCGGCACCTGGTGCGCCGAGCAAAATCAACCGCATTGTTTTCCCCTTAGAAGATCTGACATTGTCCCGTATTTAGTCGGAAATCAGCATGTCAACAGACTAGGATTATCCCCGAGAACCCATTTTTAAGGGGTCTTAAGCAGGGATCTGACTCTTTCTAGGTCTTCCGGAGTGTCTATCCCGGCTGGTGGACTCTCCTGTGCAATATGCACGGCTATACGATAGCCATTCCAGAGGGCGCGCAATTGTTCAAGCGCTTCAGCCTGTTCTGGTGGCGAAGGTTCTAAGCGGGTATAGGCCTGAAGAAAATCTGCTCGGTAAGCATAGATGCCCAAGTGCCGTAAATGAGTGATATTTTTTGCTAATGCTGTATCCCGAGCAAAAGGAATCGTTGCTCTTGAAAAATACAATGCCTCACCGCTGCGATTGAGAACTACTTTAACGACATTCGGATTTTGAATTTCTGCATCATCTTGAATGGGCACTGCAACAGTCGAGATTGCACACTCATGATGATCTGCAAGTGTTTGGGCAACTTGGTTGATGAGTTCTGGAGGAATGAGGGGCTCATCGCCTTGTACATTAACTACCAAAGCATTACTTGGTAGTTTTAACAGTTGTGCAACTTCAGCAAGGCGGTCTGTGCCTGTGGAGTGATCAGGACTGGTAAGTAAGCATTCAATGCGATGTTGATCACATGCCGCTTGTATTTCGGTGGAATCAGTTGCTACTACTACACTTTGTGCCAATGACTTTTTGGCTTGCTCAGCTACGCGAACCACCATTGGTTTTCCACCAATATCAGCTAAAGGTTTTCGTGGCAGACGTGTAGAGCCCAATCGGGCTGGTATGACTACAAGAAATTCAGGATGATTCGTTGACATAAATTGATTGCGTCAATATCTCAGAGGATCTCGTCAGCGCTCAGACTGCGGGCCTCTTCAACGAGCATGACGGGTACATCGTCTCGAATCGGATAGGCTAGGCGATCTGCCTTGCAGATGAGTTCATGGGTATTTGAATTTAAGTGCAGCTGACTTTTGCACAAGGGGCAAACCAAAATATCGAGTAAGCGTTTGTCCATAAATTGTTGTTAGTTAAAAAAGGAGTTTGTGTATTTGTATGTGAGAGTGTATCGGTATCTAGTGGTGCTATCAAATTTCAGGCATTACAGAGTGTAGCGTCTTGGATCAGGCCTTTGTAATATAGATTGCATCCATTCCACTAGAGCGTCTGGCAACTGTAAGGAAAGAGGCACAACCCAAATACGATCATCGTGAATATTGGCGCATTTCACGGCATCCTTTTCGGTAATTAGGATGCAATCAGCATTTATACCTGTGAAGAATTCTGGGGTGTAGTCCACATGGTCAGGCATTGGGAATTGTTTGCCAGTAATACCAAGTTTTACTAGATCATCAAAAAAACGTTTTGGATTACCAAGCCCTGCAACTATTGCAATATTCTTTGGTAAATAACGATCCGCAATTTGTTCGAAAGATTGAGTGTTTGTAGAGTTCTTTAGTTGATATGGTGTGCCAAGTTGACTTACCAAGTTGAAAGCGCGTCTACCTTGAAAGTACTCATCTTCGATACCAGTTTTTGATTGCTTGTTTGTATTGGTGTTGAGCGTCGCATCACGTTCGCGTGTAGCGGGTTCCCGTAGTGGACCTGCTGGTAATAAAAAGCGATTGCCTTCACCGCGGTTATCACGTACTACGAATTCAATATCGCGACCACCTTCACGCGCAGGCCAGCGCACTAGGCCACGATGCTGCAAACCATCATCGCTGATAATGACATTCACATCTCGATTCTCTTTAAGCAGTGCTTTGATGCTCTCTTTTCTACTTGGAAATACCCAAATCGGAAATTGGTTGTGAGTGCGTTTTGCAATCAGTACGGGCTCATCACCAACAATGCTTGGATCAGAGGATCTCTTTACTTGTAAGGGATGCTTTTGAATTGATGAGCCATATCCTCTGCTAATAATCGCAGGCTTCCAGCCAAGTTGATTAAGGCGCTCTGCTAAGGCAATGACGATGGGTGTCTTGCCTGTGCCACCAACTCGAATATTGCCCACGATAATGATTGGTACAGGGGCAGGCTTGGGGTGCGTGATATCTAAGTCAAGCAAAAGTTTTCGGATACGTATGATGCAGCCATGTAAATAAGCCAATGGCCAAAGTAGCAAGCTAGTAGGACCGCGTCTTTCCCAAAACTGTGGCGCGCGACGAAAGATCGATAAAGCCATGATGGTCAGTTTACGCTTTACTTCTTGGTTTGACTGCTAAAGACAATATTACTCAGATTTGCATCACGCGCAGCCTCTAGAGCGGTCATTACGGATTGGTGCGGAGCTTTGGCATCAGCATCAATATTGACTTGGGAGTTTGCACTACCGTTGGCATTAAGTTGCGATAGTGCATTACTTAGTTGTGAAGAGTCTGTAACCTTGCCATTGATTGCAAATCGACCATCTCGACTGACGGCAATATGGATTTGTTTGCTCTCCGCTTGGGCCTCATTACCATTAGCTGTTGGCAAAGTGATGGCTAATTCTTGATATCGTGTGAAGGTGGTTGAAATCATTAAAAAGATCAATACCACCAGCAATACATCAATAAATGGAATGAGATTAATTTCTGGTTCCGGAGAATCAGAAATTCTTCCTAAAGAAAATGAATTTCTTTGCTTTGATGGGCTGTCTAACCAACTCATTGTTTGGATTCGGTTAAAAAAGTTTTTTGAATAACTGCCGCGTGAATTCTTCACATTCACGCTGGCGTTGGTTAGCCATGGAGCGCAATCCGCGCCATGCAGCTAGCGCAGGAATGGCAATCAATAAACCAAACGCAGTGTTGTATAACGCTACCGAAATGCCATGCGCTAACTGTTGTGGGCTCCCTGCACCATCAATGGCGCCTTGGCTACCAAAGATTTCAATCATGCCCACTACGGTGCCAAATAAACCTAGCAGGGGAGCAATGGTGGCAATCGTAGCCAGAGCGCCAAGATAGCGATCAAACTTTAGCCAGGTTGACTGAGCCACCACTTGTAATTCTTCTAGTGCTACTCCAGTATTGCTACCCACAATTTTCTCTTTAAGCACGCAGGTGAGCAATGGGCTTGCTGGTGAATGAATGATCAGATTTTCTAAATGGGTGTCGTCCAGCTTCTGGTTGGAGGACTGATTGACCAGCTGATTTGCTGAACTGAATACAGATTCAAGCAGTCCCTCGGGGAAAATATGCGTGAATCGTAAGTACCAGTAGCGTTCAATCGCAATCGCTAGACCAATAATGGAAATAATGAGTAGGGGCCAAATAGGCCAGCCAGCTGATAGTAAGATGGAGTACATAAGCTCAGTACTTTAGCTGAATTGAAAACCCTAATTCATCTACCAAACCTGTGGATAACTCTGTGCAAAACTTTTCCATACATGTTTTGTAAGTGCTTGATTGATGGTGAATGGGGTTAGCAATAGTTAAAAGTAGCCGACTAAAGAGATGACTTTTATCTATATTAATCAATTACTTATAAATTATCTGTTGGATTTATGAGACGTTTAGGGTCAGTAATTACTTACTTATTGGGATTAAACCCACAGCGAATATGCTTCTGTGGATAGTTATTGCCTCCAAAGCCTGATGGCTTGGTAAACAAAGAGAAAAAATGTCGGAAATATCAAGAGAAATTCTGTCCGTTGGGGATCTAAACCGCGCCATTGCTCAATCTTTGGAAGAGCGGTTCGATACTGTTTGGGTTAGTGGGGAGATTTCGAACTTTAAGGCTTATGACAGCGGGCATTGGTATTTCTCATTGAAGGATGAAGAGGGTCAAATTCGCTGTGTGATGTTCCGGGGTCGCAATGGGCAGGTTGATTTTATACCCCAGTCTGGGGATTTGGTGGAGGTAAGCGCGAGTCTTGGAATGTATGTACCCAGAGGGGATGTTCAGTTAACCATTCAAACTTTGCGGCGCGCAGGCATGGGCGGTTTGTATGAGGCATTCATAAAGCTTAAGGCGAAGCTCGCAAAAGAAGGATTGTTTGATAATGATCGTAAGCACGAAATTCCGACGCATCCAAGATCGATTGGCATTATTACTTCGCCGCAAGCGGCGGCCTTAAAAGATGTGCTGAGCACATTAGCAAGACGAGCACCTCACATACCAGTTGTCATTTATCCAACCCTTGTGCAAGGTCCCGACGCACCCCCAGGAATTATTTATGCATTAAAAGCCGCTGCAAAAGAGAACGCCGTTGATGTAATTTTGTTAGTCCGCGGCGGTGGCAGTCTTGAAGACTTATGGGCTTTTAACGATGAGCAATTAGCATATGCGATTGCAAACAGCAAAATCCCAGTTATCAGTGGCGTTGGACATGAAACCGATTTCACCATTACTGATTTTGTGGCAGATCTTCGGGCTCCGACGCCCACAGGGGCTGCAGAGCTTGCGGCGCCACGTAGGGATCAGATGTTGCAAGAGCTAGATGCCATTATGCAGGCATTACTACAGCGCATCAACCAACGCATTGAGCGAGAAGCACAAACCTTAGATCAGTTGGCGTTGAGATTAAGTCACGCATTGCCGAATCCTGATCGTATGCGTGAGCAAATAATCACTCTACAAAAACGTCTCAATCAAGCTTGGTCAGTACGCATAGAGAACTGGAAACGTAATCATTCTCACTACCAGTTGCAACTTGAGATGCTCAACCCACAAAGAACGCTTGAGCGTGGCTATGCCGTAATTTTGAGCGAAGAAAATAAATCATTATTTGCGCTACGTAACCCCAATGAACTCCATGTTCATCAGAATTATCAGGTGCGATTAGCAGAAGGGCGGGCGGTAATTGAGGTGTCCCGAGTTGAGGCAGAATTGTGATGCTTGTAATTTGATGAGCCCAAGCATTTCTTGGCTGGTCGATTGGTTATTATACAAATAAATTTAAGTATAATAACCAAGTGAAAAGCAATCTTTATACCCCTCTTTCTTTGGTTGCACAAACGGCTTATGGTGAGCTACAAGATCAATTACGTATTCAGGGCATTGATCGTCTCAGGGCTCTTCCGGGTGCATTTCATAAGCAAATCCAAAAAGGAAAGTCTTATATTTATTATGGATATCGTGACATTGATGGTATTGGCAGGATGGCATATGTGGGGCCAGAGGATCAGCGGGTGTTGGAGTTAATAAGAAAACATCAAGAATTAAAGTTTAGTGATCTGCCGGAAAAAATTAAGAAACAGGCGAAGTCAGCTGAAGTGCTTGGATGTACAGGTACTTTGACCAAGCATTTTCGGGTTATTAACCGCCTTGTGCAGTATGGATTCTTTCAAGCTGGCGGCATTTTGATTGGCACACATGCATTTTTAGCAATGGGCAATATGTTGGGTGTTAAGTGGGGGGTCTCTAATTTGACAATGGATGTAGATTTTGCTCATGCAGGCAAGAATGTATCTATTGCGCTGGGGGCTAATGTCAAGATTTCGGTGCATGATGCACTTAATTCTTTGGAAATGGGCTTATTGCCCATCACCGAATTCTCGGGAAAAACTGGTGCTCAATATAGAAATCCAACTGACCCTGAATTGCGTTTAGATTTTGTGACGCCGCAAACGCGCAGCGGGGGAACAGTCATTCTGTCCGAAATGGGGTTAGCCCTAGAGTGTTTAAAATTTATAGAGTTTTCACTGGTAGATACGACGCAAGCTGTGTTGTTGTCAAAAGAAGGGGCATGTATTGTCAATATTCCAGCTCCAGAACGTTATGCAGTGCATAAATTAATTGTTTATGGCGAGCGACCAGTGAGCGACAAAGTCAAAGCCAATAAGGATTTGGGGCAAGCAGCCGCTATTTTTAAGGTGCTTTTTGATAATGGTAGTGTTGATCTCATCAGAGTCGCATGGAGTGATGCGGCTTCACGTGGTCCCGGCTGGTTAAGGCGCTTGAATCAAGGTAAAGAGGCTCTCTTAAAGCGCTATCCAGAATTGTTAGAAATTGCCAATGATTAGCCCATTCATAAGACATGCATCATTCGCACCTTTATGACACGAGAAAAAATAACAACGTTAAATGTAAGTAAAGCGAGAGCAGATTTTTATCGCCATATTGATCGGGTAGTCTAACCACATAAGCCAATCATGATTTCTGGCAAGCGAGCCAATGGTGTATTGATATTTAAAGAATATTGGAGCGCAATTCAGGAGACTTTATTTCTGTTGGTAAATCCGGATATGTGTAAATCAATTAAAGATGCAATAAGTGAGCTGCTTTTCCAGAAGCAAAAGTACTATCAAGTGGCAACTTAAAATTTTGTTTACAATCAATGTATCTTTAAAGATAATAAAAAAATCAGCGTAGCTAGCCTAAAAGAAAAAGCAGTTCGCATCCTGGGAATATGCACACACTGCGATAAGGCTTTAAAAAATATTAGGTTCAATTTCCAACTTGACGCCAAATTTACTATGCACAGCATCTTGAATGCACCTTGCAAGACCTAAAATATCCTCCGCAGTGCCACCGCCATGGTTAACTAGCACTAGCGCTTGATTTTCATAGACGCCAACATTACCCATGCGTTGCCCTTTAAGTCCGCATTGATCAATGAGCCAACCAGCAGCCAACTTGCGCTTATTGTCAGCATCTGGGTAGGAGACAAGTCCTGGGTGCTTGAGAATTAGGGTCTCATATTGCTCTCTGGCAACAATTGGATTTTGAAAAAAGCTTCCAGCATTACCAATTACCTTAGGGTCTGGAAGTTTGTGAGTGCGAATAGCACAAATAGCAGAAAAGATATCTTTCGCAGTTGGCGAAGAATTGTTCAAGAATTGTTTTGCAAGATCGGCATATTGAATTCGTGCTTGCCATTGTTTGGGGATTTTAAAAACCACCTTAGTCACAATAAAGCGATAGGGATGTTGTTTGAAGTAACTATTTCGATAAGCAAAGTGGCAGTCTTGTTTAGAAATTTTGACAAAAATATGCTCTTTGGCGTCATAGGCTTCAATCAGTTGAATATAGTCACCGATCTCTACCCCGTATGCGCCAATATTTTGAATGGGCGCCGCACCAACAGTGCCCGGTATCAATGCTAAGTTTTCTAGACCAAAAAAATTACGCTCTAGCGTCCAGGATACAAATTCATGCCAATTGACGCCAGCACCAGCTGCGATGATGGAATCTTCTTGATTGGTTTGCACAATTTCTATTCCAAGAATATTCATGAGCAAAGTTGCCCCCGGCAAAAACTTAGGAAAAATTACATTGCTACCACTCCCAAGTACACGCCACGGAATTTTTTTTTCGGTAATTTCGTCCATTACATGCGGAATTTGTTCTGCCGCAGTTATTTCGTAGGCAAGCTCGGCGCTAGCATCAAACCCGAAAGTATTACGACTCTTTAAATCAAGGTTTACGCTAGATTTGGCGGTAGATATCGAATTCTCGGTAGAAGTCATGCCACAATCTTATTCGAATGCGTGCTGGGTGCGTAGATAATTGCAAAATACTGAGAAATACCCAAAGAAATACTGTAAAAATATTAAATGAAGATATCAAATAAAAAGTGAATAAAGGAGTAGAAGATGCCTTCATTTGACGTTGTTTGTGAACCAGACATGGTTGAGCTCAAAAATGCCATTGAGCAGTCCAATAAAGAGATTAGTAATCGATTTGACTTTAAGGGCTCAGATAGCCGTGTAGAGCAAAAAGATGAGGCATTAATTCTATTTGCCGATGATGAATTTAAGTTAGGTCAAGTGCGTGATGTGTTGATTAGTAAGATGGCCAAGCGTAACGTCGATGTGCGCTATCTAAAAGATGACAAGACCGAGACGATCGGTGGAGACAAGCGCAAGCAAACCATGAAAATTCAGAAGGGCATTACTTCTGATCTTTCTAAAAAAGTAGTGCGTATCATTAAAGACAGCAAACTCAAAGTGCAAGCCAGTATTCAGGGTGATGCTGTGCGGGTTACTGGGGCAAAGCGTGATGACTTGCAGGCAACCATGACCCTCTTGAAAAAAGAGGTCACGGAAGCGCCATTGGGTTTTAATAATTTCCGTGACTAATGATGTGGTTAAGGATACCTACAAGATAGCGCCAGCTAGCCAAGAGGCGATAGAGCGCTTTTGCGATGCTTGCTGGCTAGAGGATGGGCTGTCAAAAAATAGTCTGTCAGCTTATCGAAGAGATTTATTGCTCTTAGCCCAATGGCTATATCAACAGTCAGGCGCAGATTTATATTCAGTCCAGGAGAAAGATCTCACAGCCTACATAGCCCACCGTCGTGCTGATAAGGCCACTACCGCCAATCGACGCCTTACCGTCTTTAAGCGTTTTTATCGTCATGCATTGCGCATGAACTTAGTCAAAAGCGATCCTTGTATTGGACTACGAGCGGCAAAGCAAGCTTTACGTTTTCCTAAAACGCTCAGCGAAGACCAGGTTACTGCTTTGCTCAATGCGCCTGACATTGAAACTCCTTTGGGCTTGCGTGATCGAACTATGCTTGAGCTGATGTATGCCAGTGGCTTACGTGTTTCAGAAATCGTTTCTTTAAAGACGGTCGCTTTAGGTTTGAATGAGGGCGTCGTGCGTGTAGTAAATGGCAAGGGCGGCAAAGAGCGTTTAGTGCCTTTTGGCGGTGAGGCAGGACAATGGTTAAGGCGGTATTTCGCAGAGGCGCGCACACCATTATTGGAGGGCAAATTAAGTGACGCGGTCTTTGTCGGGCGTCATACGGGAACCGTACTTACGAGGCAAGCCTTTTGGGCGCTAATTAAACGTTATGCTACGCTTGCCAATATCTCCGTATCCCTCTCCCCCCATACCCTAAGACACGCTTTTGCAACCCATTTGCTCAATCACGGCGCAGATTTGAGGGTGGTGCAGCTATTGTTGGGGCATGCAGATATTTCTACTACGCAGATATATACCCACGTTGCTAGGGAGCGTCTCAAATCAATTCACCAACAGCATCATCCCCGCGGCGCCTGATTTAAGGGCTTGCGAGATATCAAGATCTTCAAAAGTGATTAAGATAGGGCTATGACCTTTTCTTTAGACCTTTTATTAATTCCTATTGCTTATCTGATTGGCTCGATTTCATTTGCACTGGTGGTGAGTAAATGCATGTGCCTGCCTGATCCCTACTCCTATGGTTCTGGCAACCCTGGTGCAACTAATGTTTTGCGTACTGGCAATAAAGTGGCTGCAGGTCTAACGTTTTTGGGTGATGCCTTAAAAGGTTTTTTAGCTATTGTTCTTGCAAGGGCAGTTTTGGGTGACCCACCCCTAGATTCTTATTTAAATTCATGGGTGCTTTGTGGAGTTGTAATGGCGGTATTTTTAGGTCACCTTTTTCCGGTGTTCCATGGCTTTAAGGGCGGCAAAGGTGTAGCTACCGCTTGCGGGATTTTGTTTGGCATTAATCCTATTTTAGGTATCGCCACCCTGGGTACTTGGATCATTGTGGCCGTGTTTTTAAGATATTCTTCTTTAGCTGCTTTGGCGGCTGCTGTATTTGGCCCAATCTATTTTGTATTTTTGTTTGGCTTTCACCCAATAGCAATCGCTCTTGTAGCGGTCTGTATGCTGCTCATTTGGCGTCATAAAAGTAATATTCAAAACTTACTCAATGGCACCGAGACTCGTATCGGTTCTAAGAAGAGCAAAGCCTGATAAGTGAAAACCATTAACAAATAAAGCAAAAATCAAAGATTAAGGAGATATTTGTGACGATTGCCTATGCATGTATTTTGTTTATGGGTTTATTTCCTTATGTCGCCGCTGGCATTGCTAAAAAAGGTTTTCAGGAATATGACAATAGCCTGCCAAGACAATGGCTAGCTAAGCAGACGGGCTTTAGAGCGAGGGCCAACGCTGCTCAAGCCAATCTATTTGAATCACTTCCACTATTTTTTGCTGCCGTCATCATTGCTTCGGTGAGTAATGCACCACAAGCAAGACTTGATATTCTGGCGATTGGTTTTGTGATTGCTCGTATTACATACCTTGTTTGCTATGTCGCCAATTGGCCAACTACTCGATCAATCGTCTGGTTACTAGGCCTTATTTGTGTGATTGCCATATTCTTTCAGATCTAAAGAAAACTATTAAAATGACTGTGAAAAAAATACTCAGTAATGCACCCAAAAAAGTGGTTGCAAAGAAAGGCACACCCACTCAAGCTTTGGCTAAGAACGCTGCCACCAAAAAAACTGCAGCAAAAAAAGATGATGTAGGTACGCCACTTTCTGTTGTGATCAGACGTCGTATCGAAGCTCAGAAAGCCCGCTTTCATGCGAATGACAATATTTCTGCTTTCATTAAACCGGGTGAACTTGAGGGGCTTGTGGACGAGGTAGCCCAAAAAATGCAAGCCGTATTGGAGAGTTTGGTTATTGATACAAAGAATGATCACAATACTCAGAACACAAGTCGCCGTGTTGCCAAAATGTATGTGCAAGAGGTTTTCAGTGGCCGGTATGTGGATCAACCTACTCTCACAAAGTTTCCTAATGTGAGTAAGCTAAATGAACTCATGATTATTGGCCCAATTACTGTACGCAGTGCTTGTTCGCACCATCTATGCCCCATCATGGGCCGTATTTGGATTGGTGTGTTACCCAGCAAAGCTTCGGCATTAATCGGTTTGTCAAAGTATTCCAGGCTCACTGAGTGGGTGATGGGTAGGCCGCAAATTCAAGAAGAGGCTGTTGTTGAGTTAGCAGACATGCTCGAGAAAAAGATCAAGCCAATCGGCGTTGCAGTGGTTATGGATGCAGACCACTTCTGTATGCAGTGGCGCGGTGTAAAGGATCGCGACTCCAAGATGATCAATAGTGTGATGCGTGGCGCCTTTCTAAAGGATTCTAATTTGCGTAGAGAATTCTTGGCGCTGATTGATCGAAAGCAATGAAATCAATATGCTAAGGCTTCTGATCATCGGTCTTACAGCCCTCGTCAGTTTGACGGCTTGTGAAGGTATGTCAACGATTAATTGGGATCCCGCCAAAAATAACCCAACATCTTTTCGCAAAGATTTAAAAGAATGTCAGGAAGACTATCCTATTCAAAATTCTGGGGTTCATGCAAAGCAATGGATTGGTTGTATGAATTAAAAGGCTGGCAGCAGTAAGCCACGGAAGCGGGCCTAGGAGTTTAAATTAGTATGAGAATAATTCTCAATTAAATAGATAAGTAAATCAGTAGGTTATGTACACAGTAGCACTCTATACCTAAGTCCACTATGATCAGTTTTGGTTTTGAAAAGGCGCATGTATGCATGTGCGTATTTGTGTAATGTTCTTATTATATTTTTTGGAGAATCCATGAAATCAACCCGTCGCCAATTTATGATTTTGTCTGCCGCTGGCGCCTGCACTTTGGCCCTAAATGGCAAAGTTCAGGCACAAGCTATGGTTGCTGAGACTGATCCTCAAGCTGCTGCTCTAGGCTACAAAGCTGATGCTACTAAAGTAGATAAGGCGAAGTATGCAAAATATGCTGCAGGTCAAGAGTGTGATAACTGCGCGCTTTATCAAGGTAAAGCTGGTTCTGCATCTGGCGGTTGTTCTTTATTTGCAGGCAAGCAAGTTGCTGCAAAAGGCTGGTGCTCTGCTTATGCAAAAAAGGCTTAAACAGCAAAAGTGTGTAACTGTGGTAAAAATAAAAGCCACCTTCGGGTGGCTTTTATTTTGATCGCATCATTTCGCCCAATAAAAGGGTCCTTAAAACTGGAATTTTTAAAATTACAGTAGAAGCGGCAATGCTGATGAATAGGGGGCTAATGATTGAAATGCCAATGTGAAGAATGTAAAAGTGAATTGCATAAATACCAAGAGAAATTTTTCCACAGTATTCAACCATCTTGTTAATCAATGGCAAATTAGCCTCATAGAGTATTTTGCTCATATCCAGTGCGGCAAAGCTTCCACTCAATGCGATAACCAGGGGGTAGAATTTTGTGATTGATTGGCTTAGTAAGTTGTGTATCGAAGTGGGGAGGTGATTTACTGTATTACGATGCCAAAGTGGCGCTAATAAAATAAAAGCAGCATAAGGAATTATCCTTTTCCATTTTCCATTTTGCAGCATTGGGGATTGAGATGTAACTACCCCTAAAAAGAAGTAAATAAAGAAATTTTTTAATAAATCTCCCATTGCGTGAGGGAGATGATTTTTTACGATCAACCAAATCAGAAGAATAAAAATAAATTGATAAGCCATTTGGCGGGATGGAGAGGTCAAATATCTTTGAAATAGACGGCGAAGGGCTTGAATCCTTATGAGTGATGCAATCAGGATCTGAGCGAAGACCCAAAACAAAATGCACATGAAAATACATGGCAAAAACCAGAGCGATTCATCTGGCTGTTGAAAAGTAAGGTATAGATAGTTCAAGATACCTACATCCATGTGGTAGTAGAAATATTTAAAAATCGTCCAGCTAATAAATGGCAAGATCAGTCGAATGCAAGATTTTGTAAATCGCTGAATTGCGAGATGGAGATTGTTTTTTAGGTCTGCAAGTAATTTGAACTCAAGAATCCAATAAGAGGAGATCATGCCTGATATAAATACAAATAGCGGCATGTGAAAAGAATAGATGAGTCGAAAACCCAGACTTTCATCAAAATTATTTGGATAAATAATGTATTGGAAGGTGTGGCCTGTTACAACCAAAATGATGGCCACCCCCTTGTAAAAGTCAAAGAGTTGATTTCTAGACCGTAATTGAGGGATATTCGCCATTTGTTTAATGGATTGCGCCGGGTTATTCAAGTAGTTAAATGACGAATGAGCAGTTAAAGGGTGTTAAATTGTGACACTGTGGCCAAATTTTCTTTCAAATATCTCGCAAAACATTCCGCTTTTTATTTTGGCGGGGATCAGCCTGCGGTCTCTTGGGTGGAGAGACTCCGATGCGTTGGGGGTGCATTTTTAGGGCTTATGTTAGTGCTCACTATCGCAAAGAGTTTGGGCGAGCTTAGCGGTATAGGTGAGTGGCTGATGGCGTCTTTGGGGGCAAGTGCCTTACTGGTATTTGCCTTGCCTGGCAGTCCTATGGCTCAGCCTTGGGCTGTGATTGCCGGTAATACCCTTTCAGCTGTCATCGGTATTAGCTGCTTTCATGTCATTGACGAGCCTTTATTGGCCCTTCCAATGGCCGGGGCCCTGTCAATTTTGGGTATGTTTATTTTGCGTTGCCTACATCCGCCGGCAGCAGCGGTGGCCTTGATAGTGGTTTTGGGGCATATTGGTCATTACCGTTATGCCCTTTTCCCAGTACTGGTCGATTCAGTGCTGCTGGTTTTGGCTGGGGCGGTTTATAGCAATTTAACTGGCAAACTTTACCCCAATAGGCCGCCAAAATAGGCTAGGCAAGCCCTAGTTTATTTGACCTTAGTTGCCGCAATTGAGGCAATGCAGTCCTTAATAGTGTAGTTTTGGTATTTACCAGCATTCTCTTTGCGAATAGATTGGCCACACTCCGTTAACGAGTTGCGAAGATGGATTTTGGGGATATTGCTCATTTGTAAGCTCCTTGAAATTGTTTTGGTTTTTGCGGGGCGCAATTGTGCGCCTGTAATATGATTTTAATAAATCCCCATTCTTTGGTAAAAGGCAGCGATAAACCCTATAAAATTGGGTTTTATTTATAAAAAGCATGTCAATTGCTTTAAAACATTCATGGCTTTCGTGATTCCGGTCATTTTGTGCGGCGGTTCGGGTACTAGGCTTTGGCCTTTATCGCGATCTGGCTTTCCAAAGCAATTTTTGGTGCTTTCGGGCGACGGTTCATCTGAAAGTCTATTTCAGCAGGCGGTTAAAAGAATTCACTCTGTTGCTGGCAATCAAAATTCTCTAGGTAAGACATTGGTGGTGACCAATGAGGATCATCGCTTTTTGGTGTTAGATCAATTGCGCGAGATGAAATCCATCCATCCAGCTTTATTGCTTGAGCCAGTTGGTCGCAATACAGCCCCAGCATTAAGCATGGCCGCATTTTGTGCGCAGCAAATATCAGATAATGAGAAAGAGCGTGATCCAATTTTAGTGATTACGCCTGCAGATCAAACCATTCAAAATCCAGGCGCTTTTACGAGGGCCTTGCAAGACTGCGTTGAGGTTGTCGAGGCTGATACGCAGGCCATTGTTATTTTGGGTATTACCCCAACTGCACCAGAAACGGGTTATGGCTATATACAGCGCTCTGGCGCTAAAGATCAACACAGCGCTTATTCCGTAGAGCGTTTTGTAGAAAAGCCAGATCTAAAAAAGGCGCAAGAATATCTAGCAAACGGAAGCTATCTTTGGAATAGTGGGATGTTTGTTTTGCGCGCAAGCACTTGGCTGGCCGCGCTGAAAGAGTTTCGTGGGGATATCTTTACGGCCGCGCAACAAGCTTGGCTTAATAAAACTGAAGATAGCGCAGATGGAGTGAGCTTTATCCGTCCTGGCAAAGAGGAATTCAAGGCTATCCCTAGTGAATCGATTGACTATGCTGTGATTGAGAAGTGTCCTGGATCTCAGTTCCCAATCAAGATGGTTGAACTCGATGCAGGCTGGAATGATTTAGGCGCATGGGATGCGGTGTGGCAAGTGGGTCAGCAAGATCAAGATGGCAACGTCATTAGTGGCGATGCACTTCTCACTAATACCAAAAATTCTTTAGTACATGCAAGCAGTCGTTTGGTAAGTGTTGTTGGGGTTGAGAATTTAGTCATCGTTGAAACTGCGGATGCGGTGTTGGTTGCTGATCGCAGTAATAGCCAGGATGTTAAAAATATTGTTACTCAACTTGAGTCACAGGGGCGTGAAGAAAAGAATTTGCATCGCAAGGTAGCAAGACCCTGGGGCTGGTATGACAGCGTTGATGAGGGCGAACGCTTTAAAGTAAAGCGTATTCAAGTAAAGCCAGGTGCCAGTCTATCCTTGCAAATGCATCACCATCGCGCTGAGCATTGGATTGTGGTGAAGGGTATTGCGGAGATTACGAATGGCGATCGAGTGATTACTTTGAAAGAAAATCAGAGCACCTACATTCCTCAGGGACAAACCCATCGTTTGGCAAACCGTGGAAGTGAGCCATTAGAAATTATTGAAGTGCAGTCAGGTAGTTATTTGGGCGAAGATGACATCGTCCGCTTTGAAGATACATACGGAAGAAGTTGAGAGATGACAAGCAAACAAAAAGTAGCCCTCATTACGGGTATCACAGGACAGGATGGTTCTTACCTGGCTGAGTTTTTGCTAGAAAAAGGCTATATCGTTCATGGCATCAAACGCCGCTCATCTTCTTTTAATACCGACAGAATTGATCACATCTATCAAGACCCGCATGTGAACCATCGTGATCTGATCTTGCATTATGGAGACCTTACTGACACCAGCAATTTGGTGCGCATTATTCAAGAATGTCAGCCAGATGAGATTTATAACTTGGGCGCACAAAGTCATGTGGCTGTCTCGTTTGAGTCTCCAGAGTACACCGCTGATGTTGATGCGATGGGGCCGCTGCGCATTTTGGAGGCCATTCGCATTCTGGGTCTAGAGAAGAAGACTCGTTTTTACCAGGCATCTACTTCCGAGCTATATGGCTTGGTACAAGAAATTCCGCAAAAAGAAACCACTCCTTTTTATCCAAGAAGCCCCTACGCTGTAGCAAAAATGTATGCCTACTGGATTACAGTGAACTATCGTGAGGCTTATGGAATTTATGCATGTAACGGCATTTTGTTTAACCATGAGTCAAAGCGTCGCGGTGAGACTTTTGTAACCCGAAAGGTTACTCGTGGACTAGCCAACATTGCTCAAGGTCTGGAGAAATGTCTTTACATGGGTAATATTGATGCCCTGCGTGACTGGGGTCATGCCAAAGATTATGTGCGTATGCAATGGCTCATGCTGCAGCAAGAACAACCAGAAGATTTTGTCATTGCTACTGGTGTGCAATTTACCGTTCGTGAATTTATTGTCCGCAGCGCTAAGCAGTTGGGTATTACTTTGAGGTTTGAGGGTGCAGCTGAAAATGAAAAAGCAATTGTCGTTAGCATTGAAGGCGACAAGGCCCCCGCTTTGAAGGTGGGGGATGTGATTGTGCAAATTGATACGCGCTACTATCGTCCGACTGAAGTAGAAACGCTCTTGGGCGATCCTGCAAAAGCCAAAGCAAAGCTAGGCTGGGTTCCAGAAATCACGCTAGACCAAATGATTGTGGAGATGGTAGCTAGTGATTTAGATCAGGCCAAGCAACATGCCTTGCTACAAAAACATGGTTATTCAGTGGCGGTTGGTAAAGAAAATTAAACCTAAGAATAGCGTCACAGCATGTCTTCTAGACTGAATCAAAAAATTTATGTTGCGGGCCATCGCGGGATGGTAGGTTCAGCCATTGTCAGGAAATTAAAAGCCAAGGGCTATAGCAACATTGTTACCCGTACACACGCAGAGCTGGACTTAACCAATCAGGCCGCAGTCAAAACCTTTTTTGAGCAAGAAAAGCCAGAACATGTGTATTTGGCTGCAGCAAAGGTAGGGGGTATTCATGCCAACAATACCTTCCCTGCAGAATTTATTTATCAAAATTTGATGATGGAAGCCAATGTGATTCATCAAGCTTTCGTTAGCGGCGTTCAGAAATTACTTTTTCTAGGCTCCAGTTGTATTTATCCGAAATTGGCTCCACAGCCGATGACCGAGAATGCATTGCTTACTGGCAAGCTTGAACCTACCAATGAGCCTTATGCCATTGCCAAAATTGCTGGTATCAAATTGTGTGAAAGTTACAACCGACAGTATGGCAAGTCACATGGTATTGATTACCGCTCTGTGATGCCTACCAACCTGTATGGCCCTGGAGATAATTATCACCCTGAAAATAGCCATGTGATTCCGGCTTTGATTCGTCGCTTTCATGAGGCGAAGATTGCTGGGTTACCAGAAGTGGTGATCTGGGGATCTGGCACTCCAAAGCGTGAATTTTTATATGTCGATGACATGGCAGCTGCCTCAGTGTTTGTGATGGAATTAGATAAATCCAGATACGATAGCAATGTTGAGCCCATGGAAAGTCACATTAATGTTGGCTTTGGTAGTGACGTCACTATTTTGGAATTGGCGCAAGCTGTTGCAAAAGCGGTTGGGTATGAGGGTTCAATTGGCTTAGATTCAAGCAAGCCTGATGGAGCGCCTAGAAAGTGGATGGACTCAACCCGATTAAATCAATTGGGTTGGAAGCCCTTGGTTGGGTTGCACGAGGGCCTGGCCTTGGCTTATGCCGACATGAAGGTTCAATCAAAATGAATATTCTGCTAACGGGTGGGGCAGGCTATATTGGCAGCCATACTGTTATTGCATTGAGCGAGGCAGGGCATACACCCGTTATTTATGACAACTTTTGCAATAGCAATAAAAGTGTTGTTGAGCGCCTAGAGAAAATCATTGGAAAACCAGTTGCGATGGTTGAGGGTGATATTCGAGATACTCCTTTGTTAACCAAGACTTTGCAGAACCATGAAATTAATGCAGTAATTCATTTCGCGGGACTGAAGGCGGTTGGTGAGTCATCAATAATACCTCTGGAGTACTACTCTAGTAATGTCTATGGCACTTTATGTTTGCTAGAAGCAATGAACCAAGCTCGCGTCAAGAATTTAGTCTTTAGTTCTTCGGCTACGGTATACGGTGATCCGCAATATCTTCCATTGGATGAGCAACATCCGTTAAGCGCAACAAATCCCTACGGCCGCACAAAGTTGCATATTGAAGAAATTCTGAAAGATTTGAAAGCATCCGATTCAGAGTGGAATGTTTTATGTTTGCGCTACTTTAATCCCGTGGGTGCCCATGTCTCAGGCTTGATTGGCGAGGATCCTAACGGCGTACCTAATAACTTACTTCCCTTTATCGCCCAGGTCGCTGCAGGTAAGTTAGCAAAACTAAAGATTTTTGGTAATGACTACTCAACTCCAGATGGAACGGGGGTGAGAGATTACATTCATGTCATGGATTTAGCTGAAGGCCATTTAGCCGCCTTAAGTTATCTAGAGGGTCTGTCAGATTGGACGGCGATTAATCTTGGTACTGGGCAGGGCTATAGCGTTCTTGAGATGATTAAGGCCTATGAAATGGCCTCCAGAATTGAGATTCCATTTGAATTTACGCTGCGTCGTCCTGGCGATATTGCGGCTTGCTATGCCAGTGTAGAAAAGGCTAAGTCTGATCTAGGTTGGGTCGCCAAAAGAGGCTTAGAAGACATATGCGTAAGTTCATATAAATGGCAAACTTATCGCAGCTCCATTGCTTAAGTAGGCGACATCTTCAATGAAACCATTCGTTTCAGTCTGTATACCAGTCTATTCACAAATACCATTCCTACGAAAAACATTGGAGTCTATTCAAGCTCAAGAATTTACAGATTATGAGTTGGTCATATCGGATGATAGTCCCGATAGTTCTGTGCAAGAGCTGCTAAAGGATTTTGATTTTTCAGGCAAGTTAATTTACTCAAAAAATGCAATAGCCCTCGGATCGCCTGCTAATTGGAATAGAGCGGTTGATTTATCCAGCGGGGCGCTGATCAAAATCATGCACCATGATGATTGGTTTTCTAGTCCAGATAGTCTTGGCGAGTTTGTTAATTTAATAGGTGAGGATCAAAAAGTAGGTTTTGCTTTTTCTGGCGTGAACACTAAAAGACCATATTCAGATCTTTATACACATCAGTATGCAAGTCCTAAGAATATTGACGCCCTAAAGATTAATCCTATGCCTTTGATGCTTAGAAATTGTATAGGGCCTCCGAGCTCTACTATTATTCGGCGAGAGTACTTTAAAAGGTATCGTGAAAATTTAAAGTGGTTAGTTGATGTTTTTCAGTATGCAGAAATTCTGGACAAAACTAAATTTACTTTTACTTCAAAGGCATTGGTTTATAGCACTACTGATGCTGAACATCAAATTACTAATTCTTGTCAAAACAATCCAGGCCTGCTCATTTATGAGTACCTTTATTTTTTTGACCATATTAAAACGCTAGGTCAAATAAATCTGGACCCCTATGTTGCTTATCTCAATGAATTAGTCCTAAAGTATGAAATAAAACGAGAGTCAGAGATTCGTCAGTATGGATTTATGGGTGACATTCCTAGTCAGACTCTGAAAATTATTGGACTCCCTAGTTTGGGAAGACGATTAAAGCTGCTTGAGCTAAAAATTCGCAGAAAAGCGAATGATGTCTTGCGCGCCATGGTTTAACTATCTTGCGCTCTATTAAGTTAAGTCTCCTCACCAATTTCCTCAGTCAAATCTGGGGCGCTCTCATTGGCTTTTTATTTATTCCGGCCTATGTGCGGATTTTGGGTATTGAGTCATACGGCATCATTGGTTTTTTTGCTACTTTGCAGGCTTGGTTCGTTCTGTTGGACTTGGGTTTAACACCTGCACTTGGTCGCGAGATGAGTCGCTTCTTGGGGGGTGTTTATACCGCTCAAGCTATTCGGAATTTATTGAGAAGTCTTGAAATTCTTTGTATGACTATCGCCTTCATTATTTTGAGTTCGATTTATCTATCCTCAAGTTATTTTGGCTACGAGTGGTTCAAACCTGGGGAGTTAGAAGCCCAAACGATTCATCATAGTTTGATCATCATTGCAGCCTTAGTTGCCTTGCGCTACATCGAGGGCTTTTATCGCGCTGCACTTATTGGTTTGCAACTACAGGTTTGGTGCAATCTGTGGAATATTTTTCTAGCTGCCTTAAGAAATATTGGAGTTATTGGTGTTTTATTTTGGGTATCCCCAACACTAGAAGCTTATTTCCTATGGCATACGTTAGTCTCTATTTTGGCGGTGGGTCTTTATATCTATAAATTAAATAGATCCTTGCCTGCAGCCCCCCATCGCGCTCAATTCTCCTTGCCGGGGGTAAAGGGTATTTGGAAGTTTGCTGGGGGCATGGTTGCTATTAATTTCATTGCGATGATGCTGACCCAGTTAGATAAATTACTGCTCTCCAAACTCTTAGATCTCAATATTTACGGCTACTACATGTTGGCGGCAACTTTGGCTGGTATTTGTTATATGGTTGTTGGCCCAATTACGAGCGGTTTTTTCCCTTTTATGGTCGAAAAGTCAACGCGAGCTGAAGAGTTGGTTTTGATACGCTACTACCACCAAGGATCTCAGTTGGTTGCCGCACTGACTACACCGGTGGCTCTAGTTTTATTATTTTTTGCTGAACCCGCTATTTTTATGTGGTCTGGAAATATGGATTTGGCCAAAAATGCTGCACCCATACTATCGGTCTTGGTAATTGGTTGCTATTTAAATAGCTTGATGTGGATGCCTTATCAATTTCAATTGGCTAATGGCGTAACCCAAATTATTTTGATTGGTAATTTATTGGCAACTCTAATCTTTGTCCCTGGAATTTACTTCTTAGTGCCAATTTCTGGTGTGATTGGAATTGCGTGGTTTTGGGCTGTTATCAATTTAGGCTTTGTCAGCGTTATTGTGCCAATCATGCACCGTCAATTTTTGAGGGGAGAGATGTGGAAATGGTATCTCCAAGATACTCTATTGCCTCTATTGGCTGGTCTTGTTGTCATCCTATTGGCATACCTCTTGCGCCCTAGTGTTCTTGAAAATCGGCTACTTTGGTTTCTGTATTTGGCGGGCTCTGGCTTGATAGCAATCATTGCGACAACGTTGTCAGCTAATTTACTGCGAAAATATATTATTGAATTTGTTAAAAAAGGCCTGCATAAGCGGACGGTGCACGAATGAATTGGCAAACAACAAAAAATCGCATCCGGTGGTTTCTAACCTCGCAGTTTGGTATCAATCCCAAGGTGGCCTATCGATTCATTTGCGGTTTGCCCCGCTACTTTAGAGATTTAAATCGCTTTCAATCGCAGTATTCTGGTCGGCTAGATTATTACCCCGCACTAAATGATTGGGGTAAAGAGGGCGGCGATACCGACAGTGAATATTTTTGGCAAGATCTGTTAGTAGCGAGAATGGTGCACCAAGCAAATCCAGTAAAGCATGTTGATATTGGCTCGCGGATAGATGGTTTTGTGGCTCATGTAGCTGCATTTCGATCTATTGAGGTCTTTGATGTGCGACCAGTACGCAAAAAAATTCCGAATGTGAATTTTATTCAAGCGGATTTAATGAATCCGCTGACGGCTAAAACAAACTACTGCGACTCGATTTCATGCCTTCATGCCATTGAGCATTTTGGGCTTGGTAGATACGGCGACCCAATTGATGTTAATGGATATCAAGCAGGGCTTAAGAATATGGCTGCCTTATTGCAGGAGAACGGCACCTTTTATCTCTCAACGCCAATTGGTGTGAATCGAGTGGAATTTAATGCTAATCGAGTGTTTGATCCAAGGATCATTTTGGAAGAAGCAAAATTGAATTATTTGGAAATTAAAAAAATGATTGTGATTAACAATGATTGCAGTTCAAGTGAATACGAACCGCATAGCATTCCATTGGATGAGCTGGCATCTCAAAACTATGCATTAGGCATTTTTGTTTTTAAGAAGATGGGCGCATAGCTGGTGAATTTGCAATCTGATCTAGTGAGCGTAGTTTTGCCTGTTTATAACGGTGCTCAATATCTGTGCGAGGCAATTGATAGTATTTTGCAGCAGACCTATCGCAATTTAGAGCTCATTATTATTAATGACGGTTCAAAAGATAGCTCTCAGGAAATTATTAATTCATATGGCGACCCCAGAATTAGATCCTTCGAGCAATCTAACATTGGCCTTGCGGCAACCCTCAATAAAGGTATTAGCCTGGCTCAAGGCCCTTTGATTGCAAGGCAGGATCAAGATGATATGAGTTTTCCGGATCGCTTGGCAAAGCAAATCCATTTCATGAATGCCCACCCAGAATGCGCCATGGTTGGAGCTGCAGCGCAAATTTGGGCGGATGATGCCGTATCAGATAGATTGCATCGACACCCATGCTCCAGCGAAGAATTGCGTGCCGGATTAATTTTTTATAACTACTTTGTTCATAGCTCGGTGATGATGAATAAAGCGATTATTGAAAAAATGGGGGGCTATACAACTGATCCCAATCGTCAGCCGCCAGAAGATTATGAATTATGGTCGAGGATTGCTAGGCAGTATCCAGTTGCAAATCTACCTGAGGTTTTATTGGCTTACCGCGAGGTTGGTGGCAGTATGTCTCGAGATGGAGAAAACCCATTCTCTAAAAAATTGATCATGTTAAGTGCTGAGAATATTGCATGGGCTTTAGATAAATCGGTGGAGTCAGATGATGTTCAAGCTTTGGCGCATTTGATGCATCGTGTTTATCCACCAAAGCTGATGAAGTCCTTCGGCTGGAGAGGGGCCCAAAAGCTGTTGGACGCAGTAATGGCGGCTGTAGCCACCAAATCCCAATTAAATAGAGAGGCAATGCGCCCTCAAGAGCTATCTCTTTTAAAGCAACTACGCTTAAACTACCTAGACTCACTTACAGATGGACGATTGAATAGGCTGCTCTCGGGACAACTGAGGCTGCGGCTCAAAAAGCTCTTAAGGGTTGTTTCATGATCATTGCAAACCTCAATGGTGGCTTGGGCAATCAAATGTTCCAGTACGCCAACGCAAAAGCACTTGCTGCGCGAAAGGGGGTTGATTTTCTCGTCGATGTATCACTTTATGAGAAGCGGGTGATGCATCAAGGCTTTGAGCTTGGGCGTATCTTTGATCTTCATATCAGTTTGGCGAACAAATCAGATCTAAAAAAAGTGCTTGGTATTTTTCAGTCCCCATTAGCACACCGTATTTTGTCGCGCCTGCCGCTTCTGAGAAATCTTCCGAAAAAGTTTATCTGCGAACCGCACTTTGAGTATTGGGATGGCCTACAGAACTGTCCTGAGAATGCCTATATATTCGGTTACTGGCAGTCTGAAAAATATTTCCTAGATTACGAAGAGCAAATCCGTCGTGATTTCTCCTTTAAGCCATTTGTAGATTCAGTCAATATCGAGCTGGCTCAGAAAATCAAAGACTCTGCATGTGCTGTGAGTCTTCATATTAGGCGTGGAGACTTTGTGAGTAACCCCAAGGCTAATACTTATCACGGAGCTCTCCCGCCAAGTTATTACGCAAATGCTTTGAAGTGTCTATTAAAGGAGCTTCCGAATTTGGAGCTTTTTGTATTTTCAGATGATATTGAATGGGCTAAAGCTAATGTGGACTTTGCCACCCATCCAGTGCATTTCGTGAGCCATAATACCGGTGCCAACAGCTACCAAGATATGGCTTTAATGAGTTTATGTAATCATCACGTGATTGCCAATAGCTCCTTTAGTTGGTGGGGCGCTTGGCTAAATCCCTCTAAAGATAAAATCGTGATTGCGCCTAAGAACTGGTTCATTAAGCCCATCAATACCAAAGACCTTATTCCTTCATCATGGATTCGACTGTAAGTCTTTATGCCTAGATCAGCCTTTAACTTGCCTAAATCATCATCCACTTTACTCATTGGTGGAGCGGGTTTTATAGGCTCCCATTTGGCTCCATTACTAGCGCAGAACGGTCGGCAGGTACAAGTGCTAGGGCGATCTGAGATTGCCCAACAAAAAATACCGACCATTCAATATATACAAGGCGACTTTAATAATGCGGATTTACTTGAAGCACTAGTAAAGCAAAATAATGAAGTGGTGCATTTAGCTTATGCAACGGTACCCAATACTTCATTTAACGATCCACTGCTCGACCTGAATGAAAATTTACCGCCTGTGCTGCGCTTAATGCAGTTGTGTGCAAAGCATCAAAAACGATTGGTGCTACTGTCCTCTGGCGGAGCGGTTTATGGCCAGTCCCAATCAGTGCCAATTGCTGAGGATCATCCGACACTCCCGATCTCACCTTATGGACTCACTAAGCTCACCATTGAGCACTATGCCTATTTATTTAGCGTGAGCCATGGCTTGAGCTACATTTCCTTGAGGCCGGGAAACCCTTATGGCTTAGGCCAGATTCCATTTAGAGGTCAAGGGTTTATTGCGACTGCACTAGCCTTGATTGAGCAAAATAGGGCAGTACAGGTTTTTGGTTCGCAAGGCACTATTCGAGACTATCTTGAGATAAATGATTTAGCCGCTGGAATACTGGCTGCCATGGATCACGGGCAGGTTGGTCAGATTTATAACATTGGCTCTGGAGTTGGTCGATCCAATCTAGATGTTCTGAATACTCTAGCGCCTATTGTTGCTAAGCTTGGGTACGAAGTGCAAATAGAGCAATTACCAGCACGTCCATTTGATGTAGCAGTCAATGTGCTGGACTCGACTAAGCTGATGAGTATTTCAGGGTGGAAGCCAAAAATTGATTTGCAGGATGGCTTGGAGAGTTTAGTTGACTCATTATTTCTGGGTAAACCTAAGGCCTCATGAGAATCATGATGGTCTCTCGAAGTTGGCCTACCGTTGAGCGATCGGGCGTCAGTCTTGCAGCCCAAAAGCATGCCAAGATGCTTATTGATTTAGGGCATGAGCTGCATGTTCTTGGTTCAAATGCTGCTATTGAACAAGAGTCACTCAATGCCAAAAAATACTATATTCCCAGTTCTGGATCTGGGGCATTGTATGCTCCGGCAAAAGTGGATAAAAAGTTGCTACAGGACACAATTCATTCTATTTCCCCAGACCTGATCATCTTAGAGACATGGCAAACCGCTTTGACTGAGGCTGCGATCGATGTTGCCTACGAAAAAAAGATTCCTTCGCTCATGATTAGCCATGGAATTTCTATTCATCCTTATAGTAATACTGTGCGTAATTGGATTCGATATCTTGCTTGGCTCCCTTATCAGTATTTTTTCTTGACATCCAGAATGAAAAAGCTCACGGCGATTACCGCTTTGGATTTAAACGTCAAATCTCCTCGGTTTTATGATCGAGATCTAGCCAGATCACTTCATAAGCCCGTTTTTGAATTAACCAATTCTCCTGCAATAAAAGTGTTGTCTATAAAAGCACGCTCTGATCGAAGTAATCAAATTCTGGTGGTAGGTTATTTCTCTGAAGTGAAAAACCAGTTGGGGGCCTTAGCTATTTTGAATGAATTGCCCACATCTCTTACTATGAAGTTCGTAGGCAAAAGAGAAGGCGCCTACTATCTTTGCTGCCAGGAATTCGTAAAGCAACATCAACTAGAGGCAAGAGCAATATTTTGCGAAGACCATGAAGTTGATCTCGTTACTGAATTTAGTCACAGCATTTTGGTGTTACAAACCTCTATCACCGAAGCTCTGCCTATTACTTTGCTAGAGTCAATGGCTAGTGGAACGCCTTTTGTGGCCACACCCGTTGGTGCGGTGGCGGCACTGGAGGGCGGTCTTCATGCAAGCGAATTATCAAGCCATGTTAAGGCGGTAAATCAGTTGATAGCTGACGAGCTTTTATGGAGCCAACTGTCTGAGCAGGGTAAATCTTCCTGTGCCGAGCGGTATACCGATGCTAAAGTGCGGGAGCAGCTTTGCATTGCAGTGGAAAAAACAGTTGCTTTAGCGCTCAAGGGGTAAATCCATTGAATGTAAATCAATTTCCCGGTGGATTTACGGTACTCATGGCGGTTTATCGCAATGATGATGTTGAGCTATTTAATCGGGCAGTGCAATCAGTTTTTGCAAATACGTTGTTGCCCAATCACTGCCTAATTATGGTTGATGGCCCAGTGCCGGAGGCGTTAGATTCTGCAATTAGTTCCTTGGAAAAAGCTTATAGCCCAAAAATACAGTTCTTGCGACTGTCAAAAAATATTGGACTAGCTAAGGCTTTAAATGCAGGGATTGCACACATTCACACAGAATGGATCGTTAGGGCTGATGCGGACGATATGAATTTGCCTAATCGATTTTCAGAGTTAGCTAAAGCAATACAAGGAAATCCAGAGGTAGATTTGCTAGGAAGCAATATTCTGGAGGTCGATAAGGAAGGCAACTCTGTAGCAATACGAGAGGTACCCACTTCAGAGGTAGACATCCGTCAGTTTGTAAAATCACGTAATCCCTTTAACCACATGACAGTAGCCTATCGCCGTAGTGCAGTTTTAGAATGCGGAGGCTATCCCGATGTATACCTTAGAGAAGATTACGCACTCTGGTGTCAATTCTTAGTAAGACAAAAGAGAGTACTCAATATTTTTAAAGTATTGGTGCTTGCCACAGCTGGAAAAGAGATGTATGCGCGGCGTGGTGGGTGGAGATACGCCAAGGCCGAGTGGGAAATGCAAAGACTGCTTGTGGATTCAGGGCTCAAGGGCATTAGCCGCGGCTTATTAGATGGATTGTTACGGTCAATCATCTTCGTGATGCCCTCAAGGCTCAGAGGTTGTATCTATCATTATTTCTTAAGAAAATCTGCAATATGAGATGCGCTTAGAGATTTACGTAATGTAGGGCTGGTTTTGATGAGTGGTTCTAGGCAATCAAGCTGTTTGCTTATATTATCTAATATGTTTGTATATTAAATAACTATAAATGGCTTTAAATAATGAAAAATCATCAGCCAATCAGAATCTCAATTGTGATTCCAGTTTATAAAGGCGAATTTTGCCTTGGTAAATTAATTAAAGAGATAGAGCCTCTAACTGGCGTTCAAAATACTTCCGAAGGATCGCTTTTTATGGTGAGCGAGATTTTGCTAGTACATGATTGTGGCCCAGATAATTCTGATCAAACAATTGAAGAATTAATCTCAAGATATCCCTTTATTAAAGGTGTATGGCTTACAAGAAATTATGGTCAGCATGCGGCAACCTTGGCCGGAATGGCAAGTACAAATGGCGATTGGGTGGTGACGCTTGATGAAGATGGGCAGCAAGACCCATGTGATATTGGCAATATGCTGGACGTTGCGCTTAACAATTCACTGCAAATCGTCTACGCACGACCGACTAATATTCCTCCGCATGGATTTATCAGAAATTTTTTTAGTTCACTCGCAAAAAAAATAGCATTGAAACTGTTGGGCGGTGAGTATCAGGTAGGTGTTTTCAATAGTTTTAGATTGATAAATGGAGAGATTTCTAGAATTCTGGCTTCTTATTGCAGCAACGGAATTTATCTTGATATCGCCTTATTTTGGATTGCAAATCGAATTGGCTACTGCCCAGTTAAATTAAGAAATGAATCCCGAGATTCTGGATATAACTGCTTAATGCTGATCAATCATTTCTGGAGAATGATTCTCACAGCGGGTACTAGACCCTTGCGACTTATAACTTTCTCAGGTATTTTTTCTTTGTTTGCAGCAATGGGGGTACTATTTTACGTTCTTTATTCCAAGCTGATAGCGCAAACCCCGGTGCAGGGCTGGGCCTCAATTCTGATTTTTATATCATTTTTTTCTGGCTTAATAATGGTCTCGCTAGGGTTGCTTGCTGAATATCTAGCTCTTGCAGTTGGGATTGCAATGGGTAAGCCGCTTTATATGGTCTCTAGTCAGCCAACACGCAGAGCAAATTTTAATATGCAATAAAGTGGGCTCATGCGCAACACTGAATGGATCAACTCATATATAGCTAATGAAAAAATTAAATAATAAATTTATATACATAAGTTCAGTATGTGTAGTGGCTTTAAGCGTAGCAATTACTTGCTATATGGCGAGACTGCTCCGTCCTGCGGCAGATGACTATTGTTACGGAAGCATTTCCGCTGAATTTGGATTTATTGGTGGAATAGGTTATTGGTTTGATACGTGGTCCGGATTTTTACTTTCTGTATTTACCGGTTCGCTTTTTGTGGGCATACCTCTCGCTTTATTTCCCTATGGACTTGCATCGGCCATCCCTTTTATTTCTGCTGCCTTGGGTATGGGAATTATTGTAAATTTAATAGATCAAAATATTGCTGCTAATTCTCGTGAGAAATTAACTACAGTAATTTTTCTTGCGTTTGGATGGTGGACTTATTTATGGGCAACCCCGGCGATTAATCACTACCTACACTATTCAGTACTCCTGGCGAATGGGTTAACCTTTTGGCAAACGCTGAATGGGCAGTATGTCATTCAGTTGCAAATCTTAATAGCAGCCATAGTAATTACTCCACGAGTTTTTAAAAATTCACCTCTTTTATTAATGACAAGTGGCTTGATTATTGGATTAGTTTCCGGAACGGCTGGAACAACGCTTTCCTTGTCGCTTCTGCTGATTGGACTTGTACTTATTGCTGCGGCTAGATTTTTCAAGAGTGAGGCTTTGTGTGTAACGGGCAATTTTTGGATGCCTTTATGTATCGGCCTTTTGGTAGGTGTGATTGCTTGCCACATCTTTGTGCCAGGAAGCTTAATAAGGATGAGAGCGCTAAATATTCAGGTTGAAATGACGTGGACGTCATTAACTTCGATGGTGAAGATGTCTGTATTCGATGGTACGTTAAAGTGGATGAAGTCTTATTTCAATTACGGGGCTGTATTGTTTGGTTTTCTTACTTATGGCTTTTATTTTCTTCGAGGCTTTTCGTCGTACGCTCTTTCATCTAAAAATATTCTTAGCCTCTCTTTATTTTTCTCAATATTTGCATACTTGCAATGCTTGGTGAATAGGTTGGCTCAATTTTTTTCATACGAAGCTTACTGGCATTTTGTTAGTCCTACAATTTGTATTTTTATTTCGATATATTTTTTTGGGATTTGGGGCGCATTAGTAACGAGGTCGGTCAGTCTCATAAACCCCTTTAAGAGACTGCTTATAATTTTTTATGTGTTACTTTTACTCTTAAGTCTATATGTAAACATTTTTATGTGGAGCAAAATTCAGAATCGCTATGATCTGTGGATTTCTGGCCCTGCACCTGCGGAGGGGGTTTCTGATATCGAAGATAGAAATGGTTGGCAAATGCAATGTTGGAATAAGCTTATGGATTTAAGAGGTGAATCGAATTCAAGATAACAAACCCGTATTGAAAAAGTACTTTTAATTACTTTAGCCAGCGTGGTTTTTTGAAAAGCACAATACTGCGATAAATGTAAATGTAGAAAATGCAAAAAGCCAGTGTCAGCGCTTGTAAAGCAAAAGTGTTTTGCCACCAGATGGTTGCAGGAAAAACCGCCAAACTAGAAAACATCCATAAGAACGGGGATGTACGGGCGTTATCTGAAATCAGGGCATTTTCATTTCCTGGATCAACCCAGCGCGCAATACGCCCGTATATCAGCATGTGAAGATGGACCCCATCGGGAACGCCGGGGCTCATCTTCTTAATAAATTTCTTGCGCCAGATTGAAAAAATAGTTTCAAAGATGGGGTAGATATTAATCAAGGCTGCAAACCAAGGGGATACCGCAGAATTTCGCACTACCAATAAAACAGATAAAACACCAATGGAAAAACCCAGAAGATAAGCGCCGCCATCGCCAAGAAAAATGAGGCCTCTTGGATAGTTCCAAATGAAAAATCCCAGAATTGCTCCGATTGTTGCAACTGCAACAAATAGTAGAGTGCTGTCATTACTTCTGAACGCCACATAAGCAATTGCTGCCAGGCTAATGATTCCTACCATACAGGCTAGACCATTAAATCCATCAATAATGTTGTATGAATTTGTTAGCCCAGCAATCATGATGCAAGTCACAGCCAATGAAATGACTGGGTATTGCAGTAATGGATCAACCCAGGGTAGATCGATTGAATGCAGTATTGCTCCTAAAAAATAGCTTGCCAAAATGGCCGAACCAAAACAAGCGAGTAGGCGCATTCTTGGTGAGATATTTTTGGTGAGGTCTTCCATCAGCCCAAAGCAAAATGCTGGAAAGCTGCAGCCCAGGAGAAACAGCAGCAAAGTTGCGCTATAGGTATCTGATAGAAGTCTTATAACGCCCGCAAATAACAAACTCAAGAAGATAGCGAGCCCGCCAATACGGGGGACTGCTTTAGAGTGAAATTTCTGCGGACTGTTAAAATCAGTGTCTGCAGAAAAATTCTCATGAAGATTGCGATATCGAATGAAAAGTGCTGTCAAAAAGAACGACAATAAGAAGCAAGAGAATGAAGCAAACATGGTGGCAGTAAGCGTCTAGAATATAGAATGAGCCAATCTTATCAGAACCCACTAAATATTTATATTAAGAGTAATAAAGACCTAATATTGGGCTTTATTATGGGCTTATTGTTATTGCTAACAATATTTAAACAATCCATAGGATTGCCAATATTATTTATATTCATTATTGCTGTCGGTGGATTAATAAAGCCTTGTAAGGAATATTTAATAATATCTGGATTATTAATATTTAAGATTGTTATTATTGCAATAATAACAAAAAATAATCTACATGATATTAATATCGAAAATACCAAGATTTTATTTAGAAAAATAATTATTGATATCATTTTCCTATTTATGCTGTTTGTTGCTTTAAGAGATGAAACAAAAAAAGGGTTTTACTATTTTTGTATTGCCCTATTAGTTGCAGATTTAACTTTTAATGCTTACGCTCAATTATCTGGAGTGAGCTTTTATGGGACCCCTCTAGAGATAAGGCCCGGTGACTTGATTGGACGATCCGGCGGAGTTCTAAGTCACCCCTTTTATAGTATCGACATATCTTTGGTGGCTTTATTTTGTGGAATTTTCTTCAAGAGTCGCTTCGTTATATTGCTGGTTGTAGTCAACGTATTCATCAGCGGAGCTCAACGAGGACTAGTCTCTTTAGCGCTCATAGCAGCCCTTTATCTACTTTTTTATCTTAAGACAAAAAGAATCATCATCTATGGATTATCGGCCGCTTTTGTTCTGGGGGTATTTTTAGGTGTTGCTTACTTGGCAAGCCATAACCCAGAATTAACGGCTCATAATGAGCGAATATTTCGTTGGGAATATGGTTATGAAGTCATCACAAGCAATCTGTCAAATTTCAATAGCTATATTCGGTTGCAGCCAGAGATATTTCATCCAATATCAATCAATTTAATCAATTCGCCATTTAATCAAAACGAGCCACTATTCTTATTTAATGCTGAAGGGTATTATTTAACAGATATGGTAAATTATGGTTTGATACCAGGGTTAGTATCACTGTTTGTATTGTTTTGCATCTATATTATAAAGTGCTCAGAACTCCAAAATACAAAATCAATTGAAAGTTTAGCGCTGAGTGTCTTTTCCTACTTTATTTTTCTAGATTGCTTCTACTCTTACACCATTGGAGCAATTCTAGTCATCCTCTTCTATTGTATTTATCTTGCTCGTAGCCCTAACCCACTGAGAGCGGGCATTAGGGGGTGCTATTAAAAAATTATGCAGAATGTTAATAACTTTCGGTAAAGCGCCTTCGTATGAACTTATTGGTATGTGCGTGTTAAAAAATTTAACAGTATGTTGATTATTAAATCATTGTGAAAGCTCTTAGAATAGAGATCACCCTTATTAAAGGTTTAAGTTATGAATGTTGAGTTAAGGAAATTAAAAATATGCATTGTGGGCCTGGGATATGTTGGTCTTCCTTTGGCTATAGAATTTTCAAGAAAATTCTCAGTAATCGGATTTGATATTAACTCTAGACGTGTTGAGGAATTAAGAAATGGGGAGGATGCTACTAAGGAGGTAAGTCCTGGCTCCTTAGTAAATTTAAATTTACTTTTCACCGATGATGATGCTTTATTGAGGGACTGTAATTGTTTCATAATTACCGTTCCAACACCTGTTGATAAGCATAAACAACCTAATTTAAGACCCTTGCTCTCTGCAAGCAGAATAGTTGGGAAATCAATTGGGAAAGACGATCTTATAATTTTTGAATCAACAGTCTACCCAGGCGCAACTGAAGAGGAGTGTGTTCCAGTGATAGAGGAGGTCTCTGGACTTCTATATAACAGAGATTTTTTTGTTGGCTATAGCCCAGAAAGAATAAACCCTGGCGATAGGACTCGAACCCTTTCATCAATTAAAAAAATTACTTCAGGATCAAATCCTAAAACAGCAAATTTTGTGGATGAACTTTATAAGTCAATCATTGAGGCTGGGACATATCAAGCCGAGAGTATTAGGGTTGCAGAAGCTGCTAAAGTGGTGGAGAATACCCAGCGTGATTTAAATATTGCCTTAATGAATGAATTGGCAATTATATTTAATAGACTTGAGATTGATACTGAAGCTGTTTTAAAGGCTGCAGCAACAAAGTGGAATTTCATGCCCTTTCGTCCTGGATTGGTTGGTGGCCACTGTATTGGTGTTGACCCTTACTACTTAACACATAAAGGTCAAGCGATTGGCTGTTATCCTGAAATCATATTGGCGGGGCGAAGGTTGAATGATGGTATGGGGGCCTATATATCGTCACAACTTGTTAAGCTAATGATGAAGCATGGCATTCAGGTACGAAATTCAAAAATTCTTCTAATGGGTTTATCTTTTAAGGAAAATTGCCCTGATATTCGTAACACCAGAATTGTTGACGTTATAGCAGAGTTAAGGGATTTTGAATGTGATCTAGATGTCTATGACCCTTGGGTATTACCTGAGGAAGCTCTAAGAGAGTATGCCATCACGCTGACTACTGAGCTCAATCCTGCTAAATATGATGCAATTGTATTGCTTGTTGCACACGATAATTTTAAGGAAATGGGTGTTGATAAGATTCATGCGCTTGGAAAAGAGAAGCATGTTTTGTTCGATATTAAAAGTATCTTTCCAAGAGATCGGACCGATTTAAGGCTCTAATGTTGCTAATTATTCAAGCTCGAATGTCCTCGGTGCGTCTTCCGGGAAAGGTGCTTATGAATATTTCTGGGCGACCAATGCTTGAAAGAGTTTGCGACCGAGTACTGCAATCTAGTGGTGTTAAGAAGGTGGTTATTGCAACTTCCAACCATTCATCGGACGATCCAATAGAGCAATTCTGTCGTTTGCGAAATTTTTCCTATTTTAGGGGGGCGCTTGATGACGTGGCAGGAAGATTCCTGTCTGTAATTCAAAGAGAGGGGGCTGAAGAATTTATAAGAATTAGTGCAGATAGCCCTTTAATTGATCCCAAGTTAATCGATAAGGCAGTGGAAGAGTATAGGCGTGAAAATTACGATTTGGTTACAAATGTATTACATAGAACTTTTCCAAAAGGTCAGTCTGTAGAGATAATTCGGAGTACCTCGTATAAGCGCATGTGCTGTGATTTAATAGATCTTGATGATCGTGAGCATGTTACTAAAGCGTTTTACAGAAATTCTAGTGCTTACAAAATTAAAAATTTTTCAGCAGAGCTTCAAGCGGGAGAGTATCAACTTTCAGTTGATACTCTCGAAGATTTTGAAAGAATATCTACGATAGTTAATCTTTCAAGTGGGAAAGATGATGGCTGGCTGGATTTTGTAAAATTGATTGATAAGTTTGATCTATGAATTCACAGCTGCTTAAGGTTGGAATTATTGGTCTAGGAGTTGGTGAGCGACACATAGCTGGATATCAACAGGATGAACGATGTAATGTTGTCGCTCTGTGCGATTTTAATAAATCTAAATTGCTGGAGGTGGGGGGTAGGTATCCTGGAATTGATTTGTATGAAGATGCGAAAAGTGTACTGAGGAATCCTGAGATTGACGTTGTCTCTATAGCTACGTTTGACACCTTTCATTATGAGCAAATTATGCTTGCTATCCAGAATGATAAGCACATATTTGTGGAAAAGCCAATTTGCTTATTTCAGCATGAATTGAATGAGATAAAAAAAGCGCTTCAGAGTAAGCCACATATCCGACTATCCTCAAATCTCATTCTTAGACGTGAATCTCGCTTTGAGGAGTTATATAGAAGAATTGCTGCCGGTGATCTTGGTGAATTGTATTATTTTGAAGGAGATTATGACTACGGAAGATTGCTAAAGTTGACCGATAGCTGGAGAGGGCAGATCCCTTTTTACTCTGTAACCCATGGGGGTGGTATACATTTAATCGATCTTATTTTATGGTTATCTGGCCAAGTTCCTTGCGAAGTGTTCGCGTTTGGTAATCAAATCTCAACAAAGGGTAGCGCATTTAGATATCCAGATTTTGTGGCCGCTCTAATAAAGTTTGAGTCTGGTCTAGTTGCCAAAGTTAGTGCAAATTTTGGAAGTGTAATTCCACATGGACATAAGCTTTGTGTTTATGGAACAAAAGGCACATTTATTCACGGGCATGATGGTGCATTCTATTACTTCTCTAGAGATCCGCTGTTGCCACCTGAGATTGTTAAAGATTCATATCCGAGCGCAAACAAGGGTGATATGATTCCAAGTTTTATAGATTATATTTTGACTGCGAAAAGACCTCAAGTTGCCGAAAAAGAAGTTTTTGATGCCATGTCGACATCATTAGCAATAGAGCGCTCATTAAATGAAAAATGCTTAGTCAAAGTTGAGTAAGGGAGTAGATTTGAATATACCATTTGGCATGCCGATTATTGGCGATGAGGAAAAATTAGCCGTAATGAAGGTCCTTGAAGGCACAATACTAGTTCATGGCCCCTTAGCCACTAAATTTGAGGATGATTTCTGTGAGTATACGGGGGCACCCTATTCTGTAAGCGTCTCCTCATGTACGGCTGGAATGCATTTAGTTTATTTTGCACTTGGCTATGGTCCAGGGGATGAAGTCATCGTTCCTGCGCAAACTCATGTAGCAACCGCCCATGCAGTGGAATTAACAGGCGCAAAGGCAGTTTTTGTGGATGCCGAGATGGAAACTGGCAATATTGATATCAATGCAATTAAGTCGGCAATCACTGCAAAAACTCGTGCAATTGCTGTAGTGCATTATTTGGGCGTGCCAGCAAATATGCCTAGAATTGTAGAGATTGCTAAAAAACATAATTTATTCGTCTTGGAAGACTGCGCCTTAGCGCCCGGAGCAAAAATTGATAACATTCACGTTGGTCTTCATGGCGATGTTGGAGTATTTTCATTCTATCCGGTTAAGCATTTGACAACCGCTGAAGGTGGAATGATCATATTAAAAGATGAAAATTTTGCAAAGCGCTTGAGGCTATTAAAAGCTTTTGGTGTCGATAGAACCCACTCAGAGCGAAAAGAGCCAGGTCTTTACGACACGGTGGCCTTGGGATTCAACTATCGTATGAGCGAAATTCATGCTGCTATCGGTATTGAGCAAATAAAAAAATTGCCTGTATTTTTAGAAAAAAGGCGGCAAAATTTTGAGTTGCTTGAGAAAAATCTAATTGGAGCAAATGGGTTGAGATTATTGCCTCAACCGTTCGACAATCGCCTACAGAGTTGTCATTATTGCGCCGGAGTAATTCTTGATGAGGCTTTAATTTCGCGCCGCGGTGAAATTATGACCAAGCTTGGGCAAAAGGGCATTGGTACCAGCGTTTATTATCCGCAACCTGTCCCCAGAATGACTTATTATAAAAATAAGTATGGTTATGAGGTAACCTCATACCCTAATGCAACACGCATAAGCGATGGGATTATTGCGCTTACTGTTGCCCCCCATGTAACGCCTGAGCAGGTAGTTTATATGGCTGACGAGCTTAAAGAAATTATGAAAGATATAAATGGATAAATTTACAAACCTCAAAGGTAAGCGCATCGCAATCATTGGAGGCGCAGGATTTATTGGGCATAATTTAGCCCTCAAATTAAAAAGTCTTGGAGCGGAGCCTCACGTTGTAGATGGTTTGCAGGTGAATAACTTAGGGTATTACACAAGCGGTTACACAACAGATCCAAATGCTGAGCGTTATATCTCATTTATTAATGAGAGATTAAATTTGCTAAGACAAAATGAGGTGGGACTACACATTATCGACGTGCGCGATTACCACTTAATTAGTCATACACTTAATTCTATCAAGCCAGATGCAATAGTACATTTGGCAGCTATTGCACATGCCAATAGATCAAACAAAGATCCATTCTCAACCTTTGATCATAGTATGCGCACTCTTGAAAATGTTTTAGATGCAAGCAAGAGTAGTGGTACACATGTAATTTATTTTTCGTCATCAATGGTGTATGGAAATTTTGAAGGTAATGCAGTTACTGAAGATAGGCAATGCAATCCCTTGGGAATTTATGGCGCACTAAAGTACGGAGCGGAAAAACTAGTAATTGCCTATAACCAGGTATTTGGTTTGCCTTATACAATTATCCGGCCATCTGCTTTATATGGTGAGCGCTGTGTTAGTAGAAGGGTTGGTCAAGCTTTCATTGAGAATGCGTTAATGGGTCGACCTCTTACAATTAATGGCGATGGAACGGATGGTCTTGACTTTACTTACATTGATGATCTTGCTCAGGGTGTAATTCTTACAATATCCAAAGAAGAGGCTATCAACGAAACGTTTAACATTACATTCGGAAGCGCAAGGCAAATTAACCAAATGGCTGAAATAGTGTTGTCAGAATTTCCGGGCTTGAAGTTGATGCGTAATCCAAGAGATGGTTTGATGCCTGAACGTGGGACATTAAGCATTGATAAGGCTAAACAGCTGCTTGGATATGCCCCTGAGTATCCCCTTGAAAGAGGCTTTATTCAATATATTAAGTGGTACAAGGACTTCGCGGAGCATAACCCTAAATTATTTTCGGGATGAAGTAGTTTCATCATAAGCTATGAAAACTTTCGATAAGGATCAATGGCTAAGCTCAATTTTGGGGAAGAATGTATTTCAAGTTGACTCTAAATTCGCATCGCAACTAACTCCTTCACACTTGCCACAAGGCCCAGCGCTTGTGATGGTAAAAGTACCTGTCAGCAATATTCGGGATTGCAAACATTTACAGGGACTTAATTTTTTTCTAGTAGACACTAATATCCAGTTGCAAAAATTACGTGATAAAAGCGGTTTATTAGTGAATAGTATGAATGTAAGATTTGCAAATCCCTCTGATGAGGAGGCGATTTTAAAAATCGCAGCTAACTCATTTACCTATGATAGGTTTCATGGCGATCCTGGTATAGCGCACAAAACTGCTGAAAAAATAAAGGTAGAGTGGGCCCAGAATTACTTCAGGGGGTCTCGAGGTGACTGGATGGTTGTGGCAGAGGATGGTGGCATTGTTTCTGGTTTTTTGCAGCTATTACATGGTCAAGACGGTGTGCTTATAATCGACCTCATTGCAGTGGGTGCGAATTATCGCCATAAAGGAGTCGCCCAAAAGATGATTGGGTTTGCAATCCAAAATTGTGAAGCAAAGATTGATATTGTAAAAGTGGGTACTCAGATTGCAAATCTCCCCTCAATTTCTCTATATCTCAAAATGGGGTTTTATATTACCTCTGCACACTATATTTTTCATTGCCACCTATAAAAATTTCTTATATGAACTATAGTTTTAATCGAAACAACAAAGTGTTTATTGTTGCTGAAATTGGTAACAATCATGAGGGTAGCTTTGATCTAGCGTTGGAGATGGTGGAGGCCGCCGCAAAAACAGGTGTTGATGCTGTTAAGTTCCAAACATTCATACCAGCAAAATATGTTTCAAGCGAAGATTCTGTTAGGCTAGAAAGACTTAATAAATTTAAGCTATCAAACGAGCAGTATCTACAGATTGCTAAAAGAGCAGAAGAATTAGGAATAGTATTTTTTTCAACTCCTTTTGATCTAGAAAGTGCTGCATTTCTAAATAAAATTCAACCGATTTTTAAAATTTCATCTGGAGATAATAATTTCTTCCCATTGATTGAGGAGGTGGCATCTTATAAGAAGCCAACAATAATTTCCTCTGGCTTGGCAGATTTAGGTGCCTTAAAATATCTGGTTGATTTCTGGCACGGCATTGGAGGGAGGGATGAAAATTTAATTATCATGCATTGTGTCTCCAGCTATCCAGTCCCTGTTGATCAGGCAAATTTGCGGGCAATTTCAACCCTGAAAAATATTTTCCCAAATTTAATTATTGGATACTCGGATCATACCCTGGGTATCCAGGCTTGTGTTTTGGCTGTCGCAGCTGGTGCGGGAGTTATTGAGAAGCACTTTACCTTGAGCAAGAACCAGTCAGACTTTCGTGACCATCAACTATCTGCAGACCCTTTAGAAATGAGAAGCTTGGTAACTCAGGTTCGTGAAGCGTCAATTCTGTTGGGGAGTGGAGTAAAAAATTTGCAGCCTTGCGAAATAGATATGGTAAAGCTTATGAGGAGATCAATTGCTGCTTCTCACGCCCTTAATGCTGGACAATTGATTTGCAAAGAAGATTTAACATGGGTGAGGCCAGGTAATGGCTTTTCAGTTGGAAGGGAAAATGAGGTAATTGGTAAAAAAATTCTGCGAGATGTTATTCAGGGAGAGTTGATAACAAAAGATAATTTAATATGAAAAAAATAGTTATTCTGACCACTGAAACCATACACCATGCTTTTTTTGTAAAAGAGCTTTCCAGTTCTTTTGGTGAAATTTCTGTTTATTGTGAAAAGTCAAAAGGAAATTTATTTCCATTTAAAACAAGTCATCCATTTGAAATACGCCGAGATGAATTTGAATTGAATAAGTGGTTTTTTGGAAAAAAAATTTCCATCGCCGATATAGCACTTGTTAAGTCATTCGATTCTTTAAATAGCCCTCAGGCAATCGAAGCTCTATCAAAAGAGGAGGCTGTCGTCGTAATTGCATTCGGGGTTGGACGTTTGGGAAAGGAAATTATTAATTTATTTCCCGGAAAAATATTTAATCTACATGGTGGCGACCCGGCTCTATATCGTGGATTAGATAGTCATTTATGGGCTATATATCATCATGATTTTTCTTCCCTTGTTACAACACTGCATCGTCTGGACTTGGAATTAGACACAGGAAATATTGTAATGCAGGGGGACATTAAAATTTCTCGAGGAATGGCAATCGAGTCTCTTAGATCTGTAAATACTGAATTATGTATAACGATGGCACTTACCTTAATCGATTGTGCTTCAAAACTTCGTGAGGTACCCAGTCGAAAATTATTACATCTTGGCAGATATTATTCCGCCATGCCAACAGAGCTCAAGGAAATATGCGTAGGAAGATTTGAACAATATTCTCAGCAAGTAGTATAAAGATGACGCCAAATATCGCTCCATCAAATATATGTGAATTCCTGCACAAGGACAATCTCGTTATTTTTTTATTTCATGGGGTAATCAAAAAACAAATACATTCAGTTCGCAACTACACAATGAAGCATATAGAGGGAGAATTATTTGATGAGTATATGGGTAAACTAGCGCATCAGGGAAGTCCAATATCCATGAATATGGTTTTAGATCATTTAGATAAAAAGAAACCGTTTTCGCCAGGCTCCTTTGCCATAACTTTTGACGATGGTTTTGAAAATAATATAAGTGTGGCAGCACCAATATTGGAAAAATATAATATTCCAGCTATGATTTACTTGACTACTGATTTTATTCAAAATAATCGAATGTCTTGGATTGATCGAATTGAGTATGCCGTACAGAAAACCAAAAAAAGTAAAATTACTTTGCAAGTGAATGATAATACTTATCCCCTGAATCATGTTGATGAAAAAATTAATTTTTTAAGAGTCGTTAGAGAGTTAGTAAAAAAAACACCAACCTGCAACCCTAATTTATTTGCACATCAAGTATGTTCTGACCTTGGATTTCCTAGCAATATTAGCTCTGATGATCCGTTGGATTTAAAGTTATCATGGGATCAAATTCAGAAAATTCATAAAGATAATGGATTATTGAGTTTTGGGGGGCATAGCCATACGCATCCTATATTAAGTTTTCTTTCTTCAGATGACTTAAGTTATGAGTTAGATAGAAGTATTTCACTAATGAAACATATGGCCGATATTGATTCAACTCACTATTCTTATCCTGAGGGCTTGGCTCATTGCTATTCTGATGAAGTTATACGTGAGTTGAAGCAGCGGGGAGTTCGTTGCTGCCCAACTGCCATTCAGGGAAACAACTCGCTGGATATGGACCCATTCAAATTATTCAGAATTATGGTGGCTTAAATATGTGTGGAGTTGCTGGTTACTTTGGAACCAATCTAATTTCCAATGCTCGACTTGAGAGTTGTAAAAAGCTTATGGAGAGAAGGGGGCCTGATGGAAATGGCTACTTTTATAGAAAAGTTGGTAATGATAGAAATGCTCAAATATTACATTCTCGATTGAGAATCCTAGATCTAGATGATCGATCTAATCAGCCATTTTTAACTGATGACGATTGCTTAAGTTTTAATGGTGAAATTTATAACTATTTAGAGTTGAGGGATAGATTAAAAAAGAGTGGTGTGTCGTTCGCTACCGATGGAGATACAGAAGTTCTGGCAAAAGTCATACAAAAGTTTGGTGTTGATGGCCTAGATCAATGTGAGGGTATGTGGGCATTTGCGTGGCTAGATGAGTCTGGACTGATTCTTTCTAGAGATCGTTTTGGGGAAAAGCCTCTCTATATCTTAAAGGATGAGACAGGACTTTATTTTGGATCAGAGCCTAAATTTATTTTTGCGCTCATAGGTCACACACTTCCAGTGAATAAAAACCATCTATTGAGATACATGGTTAACGGGTATAAAGCATTGTACAAAAGTGGCGATACATTTTTTGAGGGCTTAAAAGAGGTTCCGCCAGGCTCAGTATTAAAAGTGGACGTTCATGGTGTGTGTGTCGAACAAAAATACTGGGTGCCAAAATTCAATCAGCAAATAGACGGGATGTCATTTGGAGATGCGGTATTAAATGCTCGTGAAGCCCTTATTAACTCGGTCGAATTAAGGTTGAGATCTGACGTTCCCATAGCATTTTGTTTAAGTGGTGGGATTGATTCAAATGCATTAATTGCCATAGCTAAAAAATACTTAAATTACGATGTTCATGGTTACACAATTATGAATACGGATGAGCGCTATGAAGAGCAAGAAATGGTTAATGCTTCAGTAAATGCGTTACAACTTAGACATACTGAGGTCCCAATCAATGAAAGTGACTTTTTAGATAATTTGCGGAAATTAGTTAAGTATCACGATTCCCCAGTTTCCACAATTACATATTATGCGCAGTGGCAGTTGATGGAAAAAATTGCTGAAGATGGTTATAAGGTTTCAGTATCTGGAACAGCTGCGGATGAATTATTTAGTGGTTATTTTGACCATCATAATTTCTACTTAGCTTCGCTAAAAAATTATTCGGATGAGCAATTATTGGCTCGCAAAAATTGGCACGAGGTTGTGGCGCCTATAGTTCGAAATCCTTTCCTGCAAGATGCAGATTGTTTTATTAAAAATCCTAATTTGAGAGACCATATTTTTTTAGACGCAGCAGTCTTTCTTTCATATTTGAATTCACCTTGGTTTGAGAGATTCGAAGAAGAGGAATATAGCAATATTATTTTACGAAACCGAATGAATAATGAGTTGTTTCATGAATCGGTGCCGGTTATTCTGCATGAGGACGATTTGAATGCAATGTATTACTCGGTAGAGAATCGCTCTCCGTTTTTGGATAGAAGATTATTTGAAGTTTGTCAATCAATTCCTACTAGACATTTAATACGTAATGGAAGAGCAAAGGCAGTTCTGCGTGAGGCTGTCAGAGGTTTGACTCCCGATATTATTTTAGATAATCCTAGGAAAGTTGGCTTTAATGCTCCAATTTTGGATTATCTAGACTTGAATAATCCAAAAATTAGAAGTCAAATTCTTGCAGATAGCCCAATTTTTCAGTTGATAAAGCGCGATTCTATAGAGGCTTTATTAAATAAAGCGCATTTGCCAAACAGTCAAAGTAAATTCCTCTTTTATTTTTTAAATGCAAAAATGTTCCTTGAGGAATTTTCCGCGCAAGGTATATTATGAAATGGTGTAAAAATTGTGTTTTGCCGGATACAAGACCGGGCCTTGTTATTGGAGAGGATGGTATTTGTAATGCCTGCAAAAATCACAATACTAAAAAGCACGTTGATTGGAAACAAAGAGAGATAAGTTTCAAAAAAATTGTTCAGAAGGCAAAGGCATCATCTGATGGATATGACTGTGTTATCCCTGTAAGCGGGGGTAAAGATAGTACATGGCAAGTTATTAAATGCCTTGAATATGGCTTGACGCCTTTGGCTGTTACTTGGAGAACTCCTGGCAGAACTGAAATTGGCCAGAGAAATTTGGATAATCTCATTTCACTAGGTGTTGACCATATTGATTATCAGGTTAGCCCAAAGCTTGAGTCTCAGTTCATGTTACGAGGCCTTGAGCGTTTTGGCTCTACCGCCATTCCAATGCATATGGCCTTATTTAATATTCCATTAAATATTGCTATTAAATTCAAAATTCCATTGGTTATTTGGGGCGAAAATTCAGCATTTGAGTACGGCTCTGATGATGATAGCTTGAGTGGTTATAGATTAAATTCGGCTTGGCTTTCTAGGTTTGGGGTGACGCATGGAACGACTGCAGCAGACTGGGTCGGAGATGGTTTTACACCAAAAAATCTCGCAGCATATTTTGGGCCCAGCCAGGAGTTGATGGACCATTCTGACTTAAATGCAATATTTCTTGGGCATTACTTTAAGTGGGATCCTGAGACTAGCTTGGCATCAGCAAAAGCTAACGGGTTTGAGTTTATAAGTGGGGGGGCTCGGACAGGCTTATATGACTACGCTGATATAGATGATAACTTTATCTCATTACATCATTGGATTAAATGGTATAAATTTGGCTTTACTAGGCTTTTTGATAATTTATCTCTTGAAATACGTAACAATAGATTAAGTAGGAATGAGGCTATTAAAATAATTGCAACTGCAGGTAATCAGAGGCCGAAAGACGATATTTTGAAATTCTGCAATTTCGTAAAAATAGACCCCAAAAATTTTTATGACATTTGCGAAAAATTTAGGAACTTGGATATTTGGAGTCACTCAGGTGGTCAATGGAAAATCAATAATTTCTTGATAAAAGATTGGAATTGGGATGCAATTTAAGCCTCTTGACCCCCCCAGAAAATTCGAGGTTTCTGGCGCTGGCCTGAAGTTGGAGCTTGCGGATTGCGGAAGCCTTGATCTAAATCCAGATGAGCAGGTTACATTCACGACTGATTCAGGCGGTCAGTATGACGTTACAAGAAAAAGCTGGGGGTTCTATGCCACGCCCTCCATTAATGGCCGACTAAAATCTTTTGGCTTGAGAGGTGCATTGGTTGTCTCGAAGTTTGGAAAAATTTTTTTAATGCTTGTTGAGGCTGGAAAAGAATCCGAATTTTTTACTTACATTAATTCAGATTTACAGAGCTTTTTATGTTGGTTAGACGAGGACCAAGAGGTTGAAAGAATTACAAGACTTTTGAAAAAATAATTTATCGTGAAAGTAAAAAACTTAATTTGCCCCATGTGCTCTCAAGAAGGTATTCAAAAGAAATTTTCTTACGATGCACCTCAAGATGTGGAGAAAAATTTTCCGATAGCCAATCAAGGGTCATACTGGAGAGAGATGTATTGTTGTAAAAATTGCGGTCATTTTCTTGAGAGTTTTGATGGGAACCAAAATAAGCTGTATTCAGAAGAATATGTTTCCTCTACATACCAAGATTTGATAGGTATTAAAAAAGCTTTCGACAGAATAAATAATCTTAGCCCATCTGAATCAGATAATATTGGGCGGGTAAAGTATATCGATGAATTTTGTAAAGAATATTGGAAAAGTAATGCATCCACATCAATCAATCTATTAGATGTTGGTGCTGGATTAGGTGTATTTCCATTTCAGATGAAAAAGATTGGCTGGGAATGTACTGCCATAGATATGGACGACCGTCTGGTAGAGCATCATAGAGGAGTGGTAGGCATCAAAAGTTTTTGTGGTGATTTAAGGCAGAATTCCTCACTTGGCTTATATAACTTGATTACCTTTAATAAGGTTTTAGAGCACATTGATAACCCAGTCGAAGTTCTTGCATACGCGGGGCAACTATTGTCAGATAATGGATTGATATATGTTGAGTTGCCTGACGGAGAGGCGGCTGCAAATGAGGGAAAGAATAGAGAAGAGTTTTTTATTGGGCACATACATGTTTTTAGCTTCTCGTCGTTTGCTTTGCTAGTTCAAAAATCAGGCTATCAATTGATATGTTGTGAGCGAATTAGAGAGCCAAGCACAAAATACACATTACGCGGTTTTATGAGGAAATATAGTGAATAATAAAGATACCCCAACAGTTGATATTGAAAAAGCAATTAAAAATTGCTATTCAACCTGGGGCGAGGTTTACTATGATGAATATTATGGTGATGGAGCTCCCTATCCCCCTGTCCATTTAAATTTAATCAAGTCTATACTCAACGATGCAGGTTCAAAAAGGGTGCTAGATGCTGGTTGTGGTCCAGCGTCTATGTTGAGGCACTTCTTACAAAAAGGGCGGGAAATTTACGGGTTTGATTTAACTCCTGAGATGGTACTTGAGGCTAAAAGAGTTATGGGACAGCTTGGGGTGCCTGAGTCACACGTATGGGAAGCAAGCGTATTAAATCCTTCTGGGTATTTTTGTGATTCAGCGAATGATGACAAGTATGATGCCATCGTAAGCTGCGGGGTGTTCCCTCACCTCAGGGAGGAAGACGAAATTGTGGCAATAAGCAATATTTACAATTCTCTTATGCCGGGAGGGTTGGCAATAGTCGAGGCTAGAAATGCACTTTTTTCATTATTTGCTTTAAATAGACATACCTATGAATTCTTCACCGAAAAGTTGATTCCCGTTGAGGAGCTTAGAGGTTTCGCCACAAATGAAGAAAATGTGAAATTAGAAGTTGCATTAGAGCAATTAAAGGCGCAATTAAGAACTGACTTACCCCCAATTAGAAAGGGTAAGGCGGGGGAGCTTGGTTATGATGAGGTCTTATCTAGACTACATAATCCTCTTGAGCTTGAAAGAGTGTTTAAAGAGGTTGGCTTTCAGGAAGTTGAAGTTGTTTTTTATCATTTCCATAGTCTTCCGCCGCAATTCTCAGGTTCAATCCGGAACTTGTTTTTACAAGGTAGCATAAATATGGAAGAAAATCCAAGAGATTGGAGGGGGTACTTTATGGCCTCTGCATTTTGTGTTGTCGCAAAAAAATGATCAAAAAAAATGGGTGGGATAATTATTCAATTTGGGAACATAGTTCTATAGTTAAAGAGCTATATAAAAAGAGGTGCAGACAAGAAATTCCGGAGATGACGTGCCATGCGCAGGCGATTGAGTTACTGAGGCCACATATTGTCGACGGAGATTCAGTATTAGATGTTGGATGTGGTAGTGGTTATTTTTTTCATTCTCTTGTTAGTAGAAAAATATCTGTAGAGTATTGGGGCATTGATTCATCATGCTCTCTTATAGATATCGGTCGTGAGGAGTTAGGAAAGTTTCAACTCCAACCTGACAAACTTCAAAATATCAGAATTGAAGATGTGGATGGAACCTTTGACCATATCATTTGCATTAATGTACTTTCAAACATTGATAATTATCACAAGCCGCTTGAGAGAATGCTCAAAATGTCTAAAAAGACTGTCTTGCTAAGGGAGTCAATTAAAGATAAATCAGAGTATGCCTATGTTCACGATCGTTATCTTGACTGCGGTGTGAGTTTAAATGTGCACGTGAATCATTATGGCCAGAATGAAATCCTGGAATTCATAGGTCGCTATGGATATGAAGCGCAAATAGTAACAGATTTGCGAACTGGCGGGAACTCGGAAATGGTTATAGATCATCCTCACTATTGGAAGTTTATTTTGGCTAAGAGAAGATAGTATGTCACGAATCGCTGGAATCATAAGTAGCACCCCTCTTAATTTGCGGGGTCTTATTTCAGAAATGAAGGCAGGTATTACATCCAATGTCGGGTGGAATGATGCAGCCATAAATACTGGAAAATTTGGGGTATTTAT